>NZ_DATAPY010000032.1:0-8878 GCF_036264965.1 Phenylobacterium sp. | reverse complement strand
GCCGGCCAGGTCGATGTAGCGGTCGCCGCGCTTGGCGAAGTACATCGGCACGTCCAGGGCGTACTTGGCGTAGGTCTCGAAGCCGAAGCCGTCCCTGAAGACGAAATCCAGCATGCCGGTACGGTCGGGATCGGTGTCCGTCCAGACGTTGGCCCGCGCCGAGACGAAGCCGGAGGGCTTGCCCTCGATGAACGGTGAATTGGCGAACAGCGCAGTGCACACCGGCTGCAGCGCGAGGCTGGTGCGGAACTTCGCCACCATGTCGGCCTCGGAGCCGAAGTCGAGGTTCGCCTGCACCGTGCAGGTGCGGAACATCATGTCGAGGCCGAGCCCGCCGACCTTGGGCATGTACTCGCGCATGATCTTGTAGCGGCCCTTGGGCATCACCGGGATCTGGTCGCGGCGCCAGATGGGGGTGAAGCCGAGGCCTAAGAACCCCAGGCCCAGCTCGTCGGCGACGATCTTCACCTCCTGCAGGTGGCCGCCGGTCTCCTCGCAGATGTCGTGGATGGTCTCCAGCGGCGCGCCGGAAAGCTCGAACTGGCCGCCGGGCTCCAGGCTGACATTGGCCTTGCCGCGCTCCAGCGCGATGACGTTGCCCGCCTCCAGCACCGGATCCCAGCCGAACCGGGTCAGGCCGTCGAGTAGGGCCTTGATGCCGTTAGGCTCGTAGGGCACGGGTTCGTGGCTCCCGAGGCGGAAGACGAACTTCTCGTGCTCGGCGCCGACGCGCCACTGGTCCTTGGGCTTGGAGCCCTTGTCGAACCAGGCGACCAGGTCGTCAAACGTCAGGGGACGGTCGTCCGTGGCGGTCTCGGCCATGCAATCTTCCCCATCCCAACCGGGCCCGCGTTCTTGGGCGCGGCGGTGCTCTTTACGTTGAGGGGATAGGTGGGCGCAATCGGGCGAAGCTCAAGGGGTCCAATCGCCGAGGGCCGCCTGCCAGAGCGTGAGCGCGCTGATGGCGGCGGTGTCGGCCCGCAGGACGCGAGGGCCGAGTGAAGCCGGAACGGCGTAGGGCAGCGCGCGGAGCACGGCGCGCTCTTGCGGCGAAAAGCCGCCTTCCGGGCCGATCAGGATGGCCCAGGGACCGGCCGGTTGGCCGCTCAGCGCCTCCAGGATCGGGCGTGCATCGCCAGCCTCGTCGCAGAACAGCAGCCTTCGCCCATCTTCCCAGCCGTCGACCAGCTTTGAGAGCTTCACCGGCTCCGAGACCTGCGGCACGTCCAGCCGGCCGGTCTGCTCGGCGGCCTCGGTGGCGATGGCGGTCAGGCGCTCGACGCGGGCGCGGTCGGCGTTGGTGCGCTCGGTCAGGACCAGGCGCACGCGGCGCGCGCCCAGCTCGGCGGCCTTCTCGACGATGGTTTCCACCCGCCCGCGCTTGACCACCGCGACGATCAGATCGAGGTCCGGCCCCATCGTCTGCGGCCGCGCCAGGGTCTCCGCGCGCAGGGCGACGGCGCGCTTGGTGCCCGCAGTGATTGCGCTTAGCCACTCCCCGTCGCGGCCGTTGAACAGCGCGACCTGATCGCCGACGCCCTGGCGCATCACCGAGGCCAGGTAGTGGCTCTGGCCATGGTCCAGCGCCAGCTCGGCGCCGGCGGCCAGATCGTGCGGAATGAACAGACGGATCATCGAGCCGTTGTAGCGCCCGGGGCTTCATCGGGACTAGGGTCAAGGCATGGCGAAAGATGACGACTACCCACGCGAGCTCGAAAGCCTGCAGGCGGCCCTGGTGCGCTTCCAGCAGGCGGCCATCAAATCCGGCGAAAAGAGCCTGGTGATCTTCGAAGGCCGTGACGCGGCCGGCAAGGATGGGGCGATCAAGCGGATCACCGAACATCTGTCGGTGCGCAACACCCGCGCCATCGCGCTCCCCAAGCCCACCGACCGCGAGCGCTCGCAGTGGTATTTCCAGCGCTATGTCCGCCACCTGCCCGGCGCCGGCGAGTTCGTGCTGTTCAACCGCTCCTGGTACAACCGCGCCGGCGTCGAGCCGGTGATGGGGTTCTGCACGGCGGATGAACACGAGGCCTTCCTGCGCGATGCGCCGGGGTTCGAGGCCATGCTGGCGGGAAGCGGCCTGAAGGTCATCAAGCTGTGGCTCGACATCTCGCGGAAAGAACAGGCCGAACGCCTGAAGGCCCGTGAGACCGACCCCTTGAAAGCCTTGAAGGTCAGCCCCCTCGATGCCGTCGCCCAGGAGAAATGGGACGACTACACCGAGGCCCGCGACCAGATGCTAAGGCGCACCCACACCCGCGAGGCGCCCTGGATCATCGTGCGCACCGACCACAAGAAGAAGGCTCGGCTGAACACCATGCGCTACCTCCTGAAGGAGCTGGCGCCCAAAACCATCGCCAAGAGCGTCGACAAGCCCGACCCCAAGGTGGTCTTCGAGTTCGAGACCGAGGCGCTGACCGACGGACGGCTGGACCGCTAGAGGAGGAACGCCGCACCAAACCTCTGTCATCCCGGCCGCAGCAAAGCGGAGCGCCGGGACCCAGGGGTTCAGGCTGTGCGGTGGCTCCTAGGTCCCGGCTCGGCCTTGCAAGCCGTCCGGGATGACGGGTTTTTGAGGTCATGAGGGAGAAGCATCATGGAACAGGTCCGTCTGGGAAAAACGGGGCTCAAGGTTTCCCGCCTCTGCCTCGGCTGCATGACCTACGGCTCGCCGGAATGGCGGACCTGGGTGCTGGACCGGGAGCAATCGAAGCCGTTCTTCAAGAGCGCCATCGAGAAGGGGATCACCTTCTTCGACACCGCCAATGTCTATTCGATCGGCGCGAGCGAAGAGGTCACCGGCCACTGGCTGCGCGAGTTTGCCCGCCGGGAAGAGATCGTGGTGGCCACTAAGGTCAACGGCCCGATGGGCAAGGGGCCGAACGAGAAAGGCCTCTCCCGCAAGTCGATCATGGCCCAGATCGACGCCAGCCTGATGCGGCTGGGCATGGACTATGTCGACCTCTACCAGATCCACCGCTTTGACTATGAGGTCCCCATCGAGGAGACGCTGGAGGCGTTGAACGACGTGGTGAAGGCCGGCAAGGCCCGCTATATCGGCGCATCGTCCATGTATGCGTGGCAGTTCGCCCGCATGCTGGCGGCCAGCGAGCGGAACGGCTGGGCGAAGTTCGTCTCCATGCAGCCGCAGCTCAATCTGGTCTACCGCGAGGAGCAGCGCGAGATGCTGCCACTCTGCCGGGCGGAAGGCATCGGCGTCATCCCCTGGTCGCCGCTGGCCCGCGGCTACCTGGCCGGCGGCCGCGCCGCGCCCAAGGAAGGCAACACTGAACGCGCCCGGACCGACGAGTTCAGCCCGCGCCTCTACTACACCGAGGCCGACCAGCAGGTGGTCGAGGTGGTGAGCGAAATCGCCCGCGAACGAGGGCTCTCCAACATGCAGATCGCGCTCGCCTGGGTGCTGCGTCAGAAGGCGGTGACCGCGCCTATCGTCGGCGCCAGCAAGCTCGGCCATATCGACGACGCGGTCTCCGCGCTCGACGTGACCTTGAGCGACGACGAGGCCAAACGGCTGGAAGCGCACTACAAACCAAAACCGGTGTTAGATCACGCCTGAATCCCAATTTGTTCCGCGTCCCAAAGGGGGAATGGTCAAGCTGTTAACCATTCGTAAACACTTAGTTGTTCTTTCTTTGTTCGCTAGCTAGGCTGCTGGATCGCTGGTGATTCCGGAGCCTCCCATGCCTCTGCTCTTCCATGCCGGGTGAGAAGCTGACCGCCGGCGAGGCCCGCCGCATCACGCTCGCCGCCCAGGGGTTCGCGACGCCCCGGCCGGAGGGCCCGGTCACCAGGCGCCAGCTGGTCAAGCTGATCGAGCGGCTGGGCGTGGTGCAGATCGACAGCGTCAATGTGGTCAGCCGCACCCACTACCTGCCGGCCTTCGCGCGGCTGGGCGCCTATCCGCGCGAGATGCTGGAGGACCTCGCCTGGGCGAAGAAACGGCCGCTGTTCGAATACTGGGCGCATGAGGCCTCGCTGCTGCCGGTGGAGAACCAGCCGCTGTTCCGCTGGCGCATGCAGGACGCCCACGACGGCGCCGGGACCTGGAAGGGCGTGGCGCGGTTCCTGCGCGAGCGGCGCGACTTCGTAGACAAGGTGCTGGACGAGATCGGCGCCCGCGGGCAACTGTCGGCATCGGACTTGGAGATGGGCCAGAAGGGCGAAGGCGGCTGGTGGGGCTGGAGCGAGGCCAAGCGCGCGGTCGAGTGCCTGTTCTGGACCGGCGAGCTCACTACCGCCACGCGGCGCGGGACCTTCGAGCGGGTCTACGGCCTGCCGGATAAGGTGCTGCCGAAAGCCATCATCCAGGCGCCGACGCCCAGCCGCGAGGAGGCGCAGAGGGCGCTGCTGCGGATCGCCATCCGGGCCATGGGCGTCGCGACCGCCTTCGACCTGCGCGACTATTTCCGCATGCCGGTGGCCGACGCCAAGGCCCGCACCCCCGAGCTGGTGGAGGACGGCTCGCTGATCCCGGTGACGGTGAAGGGCTGGCGCGACGCCGCCTTCGTCGACCCCGCCGCCAAACGCCCGCGCCGCGTCGACGCCCAAGCCCTGCTCTCCCCGTTCGACAACCTGATCTGGTACCGCGAGCGCACCGAGCGGATGTTCGGCGTGCGCTACCGGATCGAGATCTACACGCCCGCCGCCAAGCGCACCCACGGCTACTACGTCCTGCCGTTCCTGGAGGGCGATGCGCTGACCGCCCGCGTCGACCTGAAGTCCGACCGCAAGGCCGGCGTCCTGATCGTCCAGGCCAGCCACGCCGAACCCTGGGCCAGCGACGCGACGCCGGTGCGCCTGGCCCAGGAGCTGAAACTGATGGCCGGCTGGCTGGGCCTTCGCGGCGTACGGGTGGAGCGCAAGGGCGACCTGGCGGGCCCCTTGGCGCAGGCTGTCGGCTAGGACGGCGGGACGCGCACCTCATCGCCGGCGACGTCGAGGGTCCAGGTCTTGCCGTCGGGCGAGGTGGCCACCTCGAAGTGAATCCGGTCGGCGCCGACAAACCGGTTGATGTTGCGGGTCCAGGTCACGCCCTTGGCGGTCTTCTCCTGAGTGAGGAAGGTCCAGACCGGGCCATCGATGGTCAACTCCCCCGGGGGGCCGTCCACCAAACCGTCTCCGGAGACGATCCGGGTGCGCCAGGCGCCGCGCACGGCGGTGGGCATGAAGATGGTCATCGCGCCCGGCACGCCGGCCAGGGCTTGCTGGCAGGCGAAATTGGCGCCGACCCGGCCGCAGCTGTTGACCATGCCGACAGTCAGGGGCGGCCCGACCGGCGCGGGCATCACCACCTTCCACGCGCCTTCGTAGAGTTGCAGCGGCGAATAGTCCGGGGCCTCGGCGCTCGCGGCGGCGCCGGCGGCGAGCACGGGCAACAGGGCGGCCAGGACCGGACGGAACATGCCCGCACCCTAGACCGCCCTGACGCGGCGGCGCTAGGCCCAGCCCTCGGTCACCGCGTGCAGCCGCGCATAGGCGCCGCCCTTCTGCACCAGGTCGGCGTGCTTGCCTTCCTCGACGATGCGGCCGTCTTCGAAGACCAGAATGCGGTCGGCGCCGCGGATGGTCGACAGGCGGTGGGCGATGACGATGGTGGTGCGGCCCACCATCAGCTCTTCCATGGCCGCCTGCACCTGCCGCTCGGTCTCCACGTCGAGCGACGAGGTGGCCTCGTCCAGCACCAAGATCGGCGCGTCGGCCAGGAAGGCGCGCGCGATCGCCACCCGCTGGCGCTCGCCGCCCGACAGCTTCACGCCCCGCTCGCCCACCAGGGTCGAATAGGCCTTGGGCAGACGCAGGATGAAATCGTGGGCGCGCGCCCGCTTGGCGGCCAGTTCGACCTCGTCCTGGGTGGCGTCGGGCCGAGCGTAGGCGATGTTCTCCGACAGCGTGCGGTGGAACAGCGCCGGGTCCTGCGGCACCACCGCGATAGCGCGGCGCAAGCTGCCCTGGCTGACCTGGGCGATGTCCTGCCCGTCCACCAGGATCTGGCCGCCGTCCACGTCATAGAGCCGCTGGATCAGCTTGACGAAGGTCGACTTGCCGGCCCCCGTCGGCCCGACCAGCGCCACCCGCTCGCCCGGCGCGATGCGCAGGGTGAAGTTGTCGTAGAGCGGCGTCGCCGCCGACTTGTAGCGGAACACCACCCGGTCGAAGACGATCTCACCCAGGTCGGCGCGGAACGGCCTGGCGTCTGCCCGGTCGATCACCTGCGGGTCCATGGTCGCGTAGCGGGCGATGTCCTCGGTATCGTCGAGACCCTTCTGGGTCATGCGGATGTTGTCGCCGATGTTCCGCAGATAGCCGGTCATCAGCATGAAGGCGGTGATCACGAAGGCCACGTCGCCGGGGGTCGCCTGGCCCTTGGCCCACAGGCGCAACAGCAGGCCCGTCAGCCCCGCCTGCAGCACCACCAGCATCATGTTGTGCATCAGCCAGATGTCGGTGAAACGGTTCCAGGTCTTGTTGGCCGCCCGCCGCCACAGGTCGGTGACGCCGGCCACGCGGGCCTCCTCCCGCGCCTCGGCGCCGAAGCTCTTCACGGTCGGATTGGAGGAGATGGAGTCGGCCAGCGCCCCGCCGATGCGGCTGTCCAGCGCCACCGAGCGCAGGTTCGCCGGTCGCGCATAGAGGTTGGTCGTGACGATGTTGGAGACGATGTAGAGCGTCACCATGACGGTGGAGAAGGCGCCCACCAGCGGCCAGCGCACCGCCATCATCACGCACAGGCCCACCAGCACGATGATCGCGGGGCCCAGGAATACCAGGGCGGCGTCCGACACGCTGTCATAGCCCCACATGGCGCGGCTGAGACGGCGCACGGTGGCGCCGGCGAACATGTCCGCGTGCCAGTCGGCGCTGAACGACTGGACCTTCTTGAAGCCCTCGTCGGTCATCTCCTTCATGTTGGAGGAGGCGAGCGGGATCCAGAACCGCATGGACATGTTGCGGATCGTCGAGAAGGCGAAGTAGACGCCGACGAACACGGCCCAGGCGCGCCAGGCGTCGGCCGCCCGGTCCTGCCCATGGGTCACCGCATCCACCAGCCGCCCGGACGCCCAGGGCGTCGCCAGGTCGAAGGCGATGGCGGCGACGACGAAGGTGATCGTGCCGGTGAGCAGCCATGGGCGGCGCAGCCAGAAGCCGGCGATGAAGCCCAGCACCTGGCTGTTCTTCAGCACCCTCTCCTTCTGGTCTTCGGTATCCTCGTAGTGGTCGGTCATCTCGGAACTCGGGATCTCAGGCGCCGGGCGGACCGCGAAGCTCCTCATCGAGGACAGCGGCGCTCGGGCGCGAATGAAAGGTCTTGGGCGGAGCGGGGCTTGCGGGGGAACCCCGGAGGACCACGGGCGCGCGGAATGACTTCGAAACCGGGGCCGGTCAGGCCCTCAGACGAAGCAATCCGGTTGAGTTAGAAGCGCGGCGGCGGCCCGGCGCACGGTTGGGGAGTGGCGGACATGAAAAGCTTCATCTTGACCCTCCCTTCGCGTGGCTGAGGCGCCGGAAGCTAGGCGCGGGCCCGGTGAGCGTCAAGGCGAGCGGCGCTCTTCCCGCCCCTTTATGGGGAGGGTGGCTCGAAGAACACAGTTCCGAGAGACGGGCGGGGAGGTGTGGATCAGGCTCAACGCCCGGGCATGATCGCGACTTCCCCAACCCGGCCGGCTAGCGCCGGCCTGCCCCTCCCCATAAAGGGGATGGAGATGTCGCCGACCACCGCCTCCCACCTGCCCGACGCCCGGCCCGCCAACTGGGTCGATCGGTTTGCGCCCACGGGCCTGCGGCCGTGGCTGAAGATCGGGCGGTTCGACCGACCGGTGGGGATCTGGCTCCTGATGCTGCCGGGCTGGCAGGGGATCGTGCTGGCCGACGCCATGGAGCACCGGCTGCCGGACCTGGGGTTGATGGGGCTGATGGCGCTGGGCGCGGCGCTGATGCGCGCGGCGGGCTGCGCCTACAACGACATCGTCGACCGCGACATCGACGCCAAGGTCGCGCGCACAGCGCTGCGGCCGATCCCGGCGGGGCAGATCAGCGTGCGCCAAGCCTGGCTCTTCGTCATAGCCTGCTGCCTGGTCTCGCTGGCGATCCTGCTGAGCCTGACCCCGACAGCGGTGGTGCTGGGCGCGGCCTCGCTGGCGCTGGTGGCGGCCTATCCGTTCATGAAGCGGATCACCTGGTGGCCGCAGGCCTGGCTGGGCCTGACCTTCAACTGGGGCGCCCTCCTGGGCTTCGCCGCGGCGACCGGCGCGGGCCCGCGGTTCTGGCGCGGCATGGCCCCTTACGTCTTCGAGACCGGCAACTGGCGGATCCTGAAGCTGGCGCTGACCGACAGCGCGCTGACCTGGCCCGCAGTCCTGCTCTACGCCTCGGGCGTGTTCTGGACCCTGGGCTACGACACCATCTACGCGATCCAGGACCTGGAGGACGACGCCCTGGCCGGGGTGAAGTCCTCCGCGCGCCGGCTAGGGCCGCAGGCGCCTCTGGCGATCCTGGGCTTCTACCTGGCAAGTTCCGCGATCCTGATCGGCATGGGCGCCGCCGCGAACCTGGGCTCGATCTTCTATCTGGGTCTGATCGCCTACGGGGTGCAGCTCTGCTCCCAGGCGCGCAAGGTGCGCACCGACGACGGGGCGCTGGCGCTGAGGCTGTTCAAGTCCAACGCCTGGGCGGGCCTGATCCTGGTCCTGGCCATCGTGGCCGGGACACGGTTTCCGCTACCTGGCTAGATGCTCCCCTCAGGGGCAGGGGAATCGCATGTGAGTAGCTGAAGGTGTTGCGGCTGGGATCGTGTTGGATTCTTTGTGGGCTTTGCAGAGATGTGGAGCCCGGATGCCGGTTGTTGAGATCCTGGGTG
>NZ_DATAPY010000031.1:0-27880 GCF_036264965.1 Phenylobacterium sp. | reverse complement strand
CGGAGAATTTGAGCTTCACGTTCTCCATGTCGAACAGCCGCTGGTACTGCTTCAGCAGCGCGTTCTTCGGTCGCGTCAGGATCTCGATCAGTGCGCCCTCGTCGAGGTCCTCGAGCGTGGCGACCACCGGCAGGCGGCCGACGAATTCGGGGATCAGGCCATAGCGCAGCAGGTCTTCCGGCTCGAGGTCGCGCAGGATCTCGCCGGTACGGCGGTCTTCCGGACCGCGCACTTCGGCGCCGAAGCCGATCGAGGTCGAACGGCCGCGCGCGGAGATGATCTTCTCCAGGCCGGAGAAGGCGCCGCCGCAGATGAACAGGATGTTGGTGGTGTCGACCTGCAGGAATTCCTGCTGCGGATGCTTGCGCCCGCCCTGAGGCGGCACGGAGGCGACGGTGCCTTCCATGATCTTCAGCAGCGCCTGCTGCACGCCCTCGCCCGACACGTCGCGGGTGATCGAGGGATTGTCGGATTTGCGGCTGATCTTATCGACCTCGTCGATGTAGACGATGCCGCGCTGCGCACGCTCGACGTTGTAGTCGGCGGCCTGCAGCAATTTCAGGATAATATTTTCGACATCTTCGCCGACATAGCCCGCTTCTGTGAGCGTGGTGGCGTCGGCGACGGTGAACGGAACGTCGATGATTCGAGCCAGGGTCTGGGCCAACAGCGTTTTGCCGGTGCCCGTCGGGCCGATCAGCAGGATGTTCGCCTTGCCCAGTTCGACGTCGTTATTCTTCGAGGCGTGGTTCAACCGCTTATAGTGGTTGTGCACCGCGACGGAGAGAACCTTCTTCGCGTGATCTTGCCCGATCACGTAATCGTCGAGGACTTCACGGATTTCCTTGGGCGTCGGAACGCCGTCCTTCGACTTAACGAAGGATATCTTGTGTTCTTCGCGGATAATATCCATGCACAGCTCAACGCATTCATCACAGATGAACACGGTCGGGCCCGCGATAAGCTTGCGGACCTCATGCTGGCTCTTGCCGCAGAAAGAGCAATACAACGTGCTCTTGGAGTCCCCGCTTGCGGCCTTGGTCATTGTCGGTTCTCACTCTCTAGGCGATCCCGCAGGCCTTAAGCCCCAGATCGCCCCGCGGACGTTGCCGCCCAATCGATGCAAACTACGCGCCGCGGGTTGTCTAAGTCTTGACATTCCCCGATCCAGCCCCGGATCACAAGCCTTGGCGCGGGGTCGCGACAATTGGCGGCGCACCGCCCTAAACCAGGGCGCCGCGCAATCCTAGATGGGAAACAGGCCGAAATGGGACAAGACCCGCCGCAACCCGAGGCCGGTCTGCCGTTCGATGCGCCAGCCCCATCGCCCGTCGTGGCCTTTGATTTCGACGGCACGCTGACGATCCGCGACAGCTATACAGCGTTCCTGAAGTGGCGCGCTGGCCCGCGGCGATACGCGCAAGCCATGGTGCGCCTGATCCCTTCGGCGCTGGCCTACCTGGTTCATCGGGACCGCGGTCGCATCAAGGCCGCCGCCACCCGCGAGTTCCTGCGCGGCGTCCCACGCCAGACGCTGGAAGCCGATGCGCGGGCCTTCGCCGAGCAGTTCTCGCGCAGCCTCCTGCGGCCTGACGCCGTGGCCGCCTGGAAGCGGTGGCGCAGCGAGAATGTGCGCCTGGTCATCGTCACCGCCTCGCCGGAGATCACGGTTGCGCCCTTCGCCCGGGGCCTGGGCGCAGACGCCCTGATCGGCACCAAGCTGAGCTTCGACACCCAGGACCGCGTGACGGGCGGCTTTGCGACACCCAATTGCCGGGGCCCCGAAAAGGTCGTGCGCCTGAAAGCCGCGTTCGGGGCGGATCTGGAATTGCGCGCCGCTTACGGCGACACCGCCGGCGACAAGGAGATGCTGGCGGCCGCCGAGATCAAGGGCTATCGGGTTTTCAAGGCGACGCCCTGAGGCCCCCGGCATGCGACATGCCCGCGATCAGGATCTGGACCGTGTGGAGGACCTGCTGGTCCAGCTGCGCACCCTGCCCGGCCTCACCGAGAAGAAGCGCGGTGTCTTCTACCGAAAATCCCGCGCGTTCCTGCACTTCCACGAAGACCCTAAGGGCATGTTCGCCGACATCAGCGACCCCGACGAACGCATCGACGTGACGGAGCCCGCGGGGCAGGCGGCCCTGATGGCCGCCGCCCGCCGCCGTCTGGCCGTCTAGGATTCGCTTTCGCGCTTTTCCCAGACGTGGTCGACGATACCCCACGCCTTGGCCTCTTCGGCGGTCATGAAGCTGTCGCGGTCGAGTACGCTCTCCACCGTCTCCACCGTTTGGCCGGTGTGCTTGGCGTAGAGCTCGTTCAGCCGCTGCTTGGTCTTGATGATGTCTTCGGCGTGCCGCTCGATGTCGCTGGCCTTGCCGGAGAAGCCGCCCGAGGGCTGGTGCACCATGATCCGCGAGTTCGGCAGCGCGATCCGCTGGCCCTTCTCGCCGGCCATCAGCAAGAACGAGCCCATCGAGGCCGCCATGCCCAGGCAGAGCGTTATCACCGGGCTCTTGATGTATTGCATGGTGTCATAGATCGCGAGGCCGGATGTCACCACGCCGCCGGGCGAGTTGATGTACATCTGGATTTCCTTCTTGGGGTTCTCCGCCTCAAGGTGCAGCAACTGGGCGCAGATCAGCGCCGCCATGTTGTCCTCGACGGGACCCGCCAGGAAGATGATCCGGTCCTTCAGGAGCCGGGAAAAGATGTCGTAGGCGCGCTCGCCTCGGCTCGTCTGCTCGACGACCATCGGCACGAGGCCCAGCGCGGTGGTGACGGGGTCACGCATAGGGAAGAAGTCCTTCTTGGAGTCTTGGTGAGCCTGCCGACGACCCACTGAGTGCAGGATATCGCGTGCCCGGAGGCAAGGCGCAAGGTGACGCGAGCGCACGGGTCTTTCGCCCTTGATCCTGCGGACGGCCCGGTCATGGTGACTGAGGTCCAGGTTCACGGGGATTCTATGCGTTTCAAAACCATTGCGCTCGCCGGCGCGTCCATGCTGCTGGCCCTGCCCGTCCACGCCGCCACAGCGCCGGTCAAGGACGCCAAGGTCTGGGGGGCGGCCGAGGCGGCCAAGGGCGACCAACTCAAGCTGCTTGAGCAGGTGGTGAACATCGATTCCGGCACCGGCGACGTCGAGGGCGGCCGCAAGGTCGCCGCGATCCTGAGCGCGCGTCTGAAAGCCATGGGGTTCGCGATCGAGAGCGTGAAGGCCGAGGCCGAGGGCCTGCCGGACAATACGGTCGCGACGCTCAAGGGGACGGGCAAGGGGCGCATCCTGCTGATCGGCCACCTCGACACCGTCTTCGGTCCGGGGACTGCGGCCAAGCGCCCGTTCCGCATGGACGCCGAGAAGGCCTATGGCCCCGGCGTCGCGGACGAAAAGGGCGGCGTCGTCGAGGGCGTCTATGCGCTTCAGATCCTGCACGACCAGGGCTTTAAGGATTTTGGGCAGATCGTGTTCCTGATCGAGACGTCCGAGGAGCGTGGCTCGCCAGGCGCTCACCAGCTGATCGACAAGCTGGTTTCTGACGCCGATGTCGAACTGAACCTTGAACCGGGGGACACGCCTGACGTCCTCACCGTCTGGCGCAAGGGCGCCGTCGCCCTGCACGTCGAAGTGACGGGCCGCGCAGCCCACGCCGGCATCGCCCCCGGAGAGGGCCGCAACGCCGCCACCGAATTGATTCACCAGATCACCGCCGACGACGTGTTCCCGAAGACAGGCGACGGGATCACCATGAATCTCACGATGCTGCAGGCCGGCACTCGCGAGAATATCATCCCGGACAGCGCCGCGGCGACCTACAGCCTCCGCATCCGCGAGAAGGCGGATCTGCCGAAGGTGATGGCGGTGGTCGAGAGGAACGCCCAGACGACGGCGGTCCCGGACACCAAGGTGCGCGTCTACCACCAGGAACCCTTCTTCCCGCCCCTGGCGAGCAACGCCGGCACCGACGCCCTGGCCGCCCGGGCCGAGGCGATCTACGCCGGCATCGGCAAGACGATCACCCGCGGGGGCAATGGCGGGGCCTCGGAATCAGCCCTGGCCTATGAGGGCGGCATTCCGGCGCTCGACGGGCTCGGCCCGGCGGCCGGTGGCTTCCATGCCGACACCGAATATCTGCTGCTGGGGTCGCTGACGCCGCGGCTCTACCTTCTGACCAAGCTCATCCAGGAGCTCGGCCACACGCCGCCGCCGCACCTGAAGTGATCTTCCTCTCTCGCCGTGCGGGAACGGAAGCTAGGCCGCGATCCGCTCCAGCCATTCCTTGAGGATGCCGATCACCTGCTCGCCCGGCGCGAAGCCGCGGGTCACCACGCCATAGACGCCCTCGGAATTCGGGCCGGCGACCAGGGTCGGGAAGCCGGTGACGCCGGCGCGTTGCGAGATGGCGTAGTCGCGCCAGGTCTCCTCCTTGGCCTCGTCGGCGGCCCACGCCTCCATGAACGGCTCGCGATCGAGGCCCAGTTCTTCGGCGATGTCAGCCAGGGTCTCGGCTAGGGTCACGTCGCGGCCCTCGGCGTAGAAGGCGCGCTGGGTGCGGCCCAAGAAGGCCGCCGCCATCTCCTCGCCCTCGCCGCGGGCCACCACGACTGCGCGGGCGGCCGGATCGGTGTCGTAGACGAAGCCCGGGCGCGACATGCCGGCGCCGTTGAACGGCAGGCCGGTCGCCTCATGGACGTGGGTCCAGTGGTCGGCGATCTCGAGCTTGGCCTCCTCGGTCATCGGCGTTTCCGTGCCGGGCCGCAGGCCGCCCATCACCACCCGCACGGGCAAGGCGCGCCCGAAGGTGCGGCGGATATCCTCGATCACCGGCGAGAAGCCGTAGCACCAGGAGCACATGGGGTCGGAGAAGTAGATCAGGTGCGGCGTGGTCATGGGCGTTCTCGCCTCCCAAGGCCTCCAGCATCGCAGGAGACGGCCCGGCGGTCACCTGGGCGGACTTCACCTTTGCACGCTTCTCAGCCAATTTGCGCCCATGGCGCACGACCACCACGACGGCGATCATCATCACCACGATCACGGCCAGGAGCCGCCATCGGACATGGCGCTGCGGGTGAAGGCCCTGGAATCGCTGATGGTCGAGAAGGGCCTGGTCGACCCCGACGCGCTGGACGCCATCGTCGATCACTTCGAGCACAAGGTGGGCCCGCGAAATGGCGCGCGCGTCGTCGCCAGGGCCTGGAGCGATCCGGCCTACAAGGCGCGGCTGATGGAAGACGCCACCTCGGCCATCGCCGAGCTCGGCTACGCCGGCGGCCAGGGCGACCACATGGTGGTCGTGGAGAACACGCCGGCCGTCCACAACCTCGTCGTCTGCACCTTGTGCTCCTGCTATCCGTGGCCGGTACTTGGCCTGCCGCCGGTCTGGTACAAATCCGCGCCCTATCGGTCCCGCGCGGTGATCGATCCGCGTGGGGTGATCGCCGAGTTCGGGACCAAGCTGCCCGACGAGGTCGAGGTCCGCGTCTGGGATTCCACCGCCGAGATCCGCTACCTCGTGTTGCCGGAACGGCCGGCCGGAACAGAAGAGCTCAGCGAGGATGATCTTGCCGCCCTGGTCACCCGCAATGGCATGATCGGGACCGAGCGGCTATGAACGGCGTGCACGACATGGGCGGGATGGAGAACCTGGGCCCGATCGCCCCGGAGGCCGGCGAGCCGGTCTTCCACCACGCCTGGGAAGGCCGCGTCCACGCCCTGAGCGTCGCCTCGCCCACCCGCCGCAACATCGACGAGGGCCGCCATCAGCGGGAGAAGATCCCGGGCCCCGACTATCTGGCGATGAGCTACTACGAGAAGTGGTTCCGGGGCCTGAGCGAGCTCCTGGTCGCGCACGGCTTCGTCAGCCCCGCCGAGATGGCGTCCGGCAAGCCGGCGGCGGGGGCGGCGAAGGCCACGCCGCTGCTGTGCGCCGAAGAGGTGACCCCGCGGTTCATGCGGCGAGGCTCCTACGTCCGAGAGGCCGCCCCGCCGCTGTTCGCCGAGGGCGACGCCGTGCGGGCGCGCGACCTGAACCCGCATGGTCATACCCGCCTGCCGCGCTATGTCCGCGGACGGACCGGCGTGATCGTCAACCTTCACGGCGCCCACATCTTCCCGGACAGCCACGCCCACGGCAAGGGCGAGGACCCGCGGCCGCTCTACACCGTGCGTTTCACCGCGCGCGACCTGTGGGGAGACGCCGCCAATCCCCGCGACAGCGTCTGCCTGGACCTCTGGGAGCCCTACCTTGAACGCGCCTGATCCCCAAGAACGCTTCGGGACCCTGCCTCGGCTGCCGCGTGACGCGGAGGGGCCGGTCTTCACCGAGCCCTGGCAGGCGCAGGCCTTCGCCTTGGCGCTGCAACTGCACGCACAGGGCTGTTTCGCCTGGACGGAATGGGCTGAGGCCCTGTCGCGCCGGCTGAAGGCCGCCGGTCCCGAAGATGACGGCGTGCGCTACTACGAGCACTGGCTGGCCACGCTTGAGGACCTTGTGAAGGAGAAACATCTGGCGGCGGGTGCGGAGCTGGACGCGCGCAAAGACGCCTGGGCGGAGGCCTACAGGCGCACCGCACACGGACGACCTGTCGAGCTCTAGGGAACCGTCTTCGCAGTTCGCGCGCTCTCGCCGGAGCAAGGACTAGAGAACATGGTTCAATATGCAGTGACCCTGAAGGACGGCGACTGGACCGTCTTTTCAGACGGCCAAGCCATCGAACGTGGCCTTAGCCGTTCGGCGGCCATCCAGACGGCCAAGGACTTGGCTTTCGCCGCCGAAGCGCGCGGCGACACCGTCGAACTGCTGATCCAGGGTTACTACGGCGACCTGTCGCGCAAGCTGACCGGCGACCCGGACAACGCGGCGGCCGATTAGTTCCGGCGCGCGGCGGACTTGGCTTCGCGCTTGGCGCGGGCTTCGGCCTTCGCGGCGGCCTTGCGATCCTTACGCTCCTGCCGCTTCAGCTCGAGTTGAGCCTCTTCGTTGTTGGCCAGGGCTTCCTGGCGCGCCAGCTCATCGGCCTCCGCCTTCAGACGGGCGGCTTCCTTTTCGGCGGCGCGCTTGGCGCGGACCTCTTCGACCTCGCGCGCCTTGCGCTGGGCCCGGGTTTCCAGGACTTCAGCCTGGACCATCGGCTTCGGCTTGAACTTCTCCAGCAGAGCTTTGCGGGCTTCGGCCTGGGACGCCAGGCGCTCGTTGAAGCCCCCGATCTTGTCTTCTCTCATTGCGACTTTCGTATGGGGTTGGATGTCAGGCGAGGAGAACCCCGCCCGGCGGATTTGGGTTGTAGAATGGGTTTCGCAAGTCTCTGCGAAACCCTGACGACAATCGGCCTCAGCCGACGATGTCGTCCTCGGCGAAGAACTGGGCGATCTCGAGGGCCGCGTTCTCGGCGCTGTCGGAGCCATGCACCGAGTTCTCGCCGACGCTTTCGGCGTAGAGCTTGCGGATCGTGCCCGCCGCGGCGTCGGCCGGATTGGTCGCGCCCATCACTTCGCGGTACTTGGCCACCGCATTGGGGCCTTCCAGGACCTGAACGACGACCGGCGCGGACATCATGAACTCGACCAGCTCGCCGTAGAACGGGCGCGCGGCGTGGACTTCGTAGAACTTCTTGGCCTGGGCCTCGCTCATGCGGATGCGGCGCTGGCCGACGATGCGCAGGCCGGCGTCCTCGATCACGGCGTTGATCTTGCCGGTCAGGTTCCGCTTGGTGGCGTCCGGCTTGATGATCGAGAAGGTGCGTTCGGTCATGGGTCTCTTTACGGTCAAGGCGAGTGGGATTTCCGCGGAGCGTCGCGAGGTGGCGGGCTCTATACCCGCCTCGCCCGCGCTCGCCAAGGCGCTGCGCTGCAACAGTCGTAGCGGATCGGCATGACGCGGGCGTGCCGGTCTGCTATGGACGCGCCCGGTCAGGCGGCGGCGCGGCTTCTCATCCCTGACCTTTCCCTTCTCCCGCAGGTCCGGCGAACGCTGGTCCGCGCCCCATTGTTCGTGTCCCGATGCTGCAGATCAAAGACCTCGTTTTCGACGCCTGGGGCCGCCGGTTCTTCGACGGCGCAACCGTCAGCCTGCCCAAGGACGCCAAGGTCGGCCTGGTGGGCCGCAACGGCGTGGGCAAGTCGACGCTGTTCAAGCTGATCCTGAACCAGCTGGTTCTGGGCTCCGGCGAGATCGGCCTGCCGCGCGCCGCCCGCATCGGCTCAGTGGACCAGGAACATCCGGCGACGCCCGTGCCGCTGCTGGACACCGTGCTGGCGGCCGACGTGGAACGCGCGACCCTCCTGGCCTCGCTGGACACGGCCGAACCCGAAGACCTGGGCGACATCTACAATCGCCTGATCGAGATCGACGCCGACCGCGCGCCCAGCCGCGCCGCGGAAATCCTGGCCGGTCTCGGCTTCTCCACGCCGGACCTGTCGCGGCCCATGTCGGAGTTTTCCGGCGGCTGGCGGATGCGCGTGGCTCTGGCGGCGGCCCTGTTCGCCGCGCCGGACATGCTGCTGCTCGACGAGCCCACCAACTATCTCGACCTGGAGGGCGCGCTCTGGCTTGAGGCGCGGCTGAAGAAGTATCCGCACACCGCCATGGTCATCAGCCACGACCGCGAGCTGCTCGACAACTCGATGGATCACATCCTGCACCTGAAGAACGGCAAGCTCGACCTCTACACCGGCGGCTACGACAGCTTCGAGCGGCAGGTGATCGAGAAGCTGCGCCTGCAGGAGGCTATGCGCACCAAGATCGAGGCCAAACGCGCCCACATGCAATCCTTCGTCGACCGCTTCGGGGCCAAGGCCTCGAAGGCGACCCAGGCCCAGTCCCGCCTGAAGATGATCGCCAAGCTACCGCCGGTCTCCAACGTCATCGAAGACCGCGTCGCGCCCTTCACCCTACCCTCGCCCGAGCGGCCCCTGCCGCCGCCGCTGCTGCGGCTGGAGGGCGCGGCGGTCGGATATGGCGGGACACCGATCCTCAAGGGCCTGAGCCTGCGCCTCGACATCGACGACCGTATCGGCCTGCTGGGGGTCAACGGCGCCGGCAAGTCCACCTTCGCCAAGCTGGTGGCCGGCGCCCTGGACGTGGAGAGCGGGACCCTGCTGCGCAGCTCGCGGCTGAAGGTGGGCTGGTTCCACCAGCACCAGATCGAGGCCATGGACCCCGCGGACACGCCGCTGGAGATTATCCGCCGGGCCATGCCGCAATCCAGCGAGTCCCAGCGCCGCTCGAAGCTGGCCCAGTTCGGCCTGGGCTATGAGAAGGTCGACACCACGGTCGCCAACCTCTCCGGCGGCGAGCGCGCGCGCCTGTTGCTCAACATGGTGGCGATGGAAGCCCCGCACCTGCTGATCCTCGACGAGCCGACCAACCACCTGGACATCGACAGCCGCCGCGCGCTCCTGGACGCCTTGAACGACTACGACGGCGCGGTGATCCTGATCACCCATGACCGCTCACTGATGGAACTGGTCGCCGACCGGCTGTGGCTCGCGGCCGACGGCGGCATCGAGCCCTTCGACGGCGACATGGAGGACTATGCCAAGTTCGTCCTCGACCGCGCCCGCGTCGCGGCGCGCGCGCCGACGCAGGTAGCCGAGGAGCCCGTCAAGGCGCCGCCTCCGCCGCCGCCAGCCTCCCGGCCAAAGGTCCCGACCGGCACCGCGCGGCGGCGCGCGGAAGCCGCGGAGGCGGCGCTGGGCCGCGCCGCCGGCGCGCTGGCTCAGATCGACGCCCAGCTCACCGACCCGACGATCTTCGTCAAGGACCCCGGCAAAGCCGCCGAGCTTGGCCGCCGCCGCGATGCGGCCCAGGCTGCCGTGCATGCCGCCGAGCAGGAATGGATGGCCGCCCAGGAAGCCTACGAAGCCCTGACCGCCGACTCCTGAATCTCAAGGTCGCGCACCTCCTTGAGCACCGCCACGGGGCGGGTGTCGTGGATGCGAGTGAGGTCCAGTTCGATCATGCCGTCGGGCAGGTCGCGCAGCATGTCGACGAAGACGTGGCCGAACCGCATGTTCTCGCGGCGGTAGGTCTGCCGGTCGTTGACCAGCGAGGAGATCGCCTCGTCAAAGCCACTGATCGACAGCATGACGGCCGGCGCCTCGGCCGCCATCCGCTCGTCGGTCATGCCAAAGAGCGGGCTCTCTTCGTCTATGACGTGGATCAGGGTCCACGTTAAGGTGAGCACCGGGATGCTGGTTCGCACCAGCTTGAGTTCGTCAAAGCGGCGGAATCGGCCCTCGCCGTAGGCCTCGTTGCGGTAGTAGTTGAGCCGCGCCGTGGCCTCGCTGATCCCCTGCAGTCGGCGGCTCGCCACCCGCACCATCAAGGCCTGGCCGCCGCCATAGGGCGCCACGACCGCGGTTTCGCTGAACACCATGCGCGCCGAGGGACGCGCGAACCGGGCGAAGAAGGCGCCGGTGGTCAGCGCTGTCAGGAACATGCCGACGAAGATCTCTGTCGACGCAACCAGGTGGCCGTAGAGGGTGGCGGGCGTCATGACGCCATAGCCGACCGTCGCCAGGGTCTCGATGCTGAAGAAGAAGGCGTCGCCGAACGCGCCAGCTCGGGCGTTGGAGATCGATCCCGGCACGGCCCAGTAGACCGCAGCGAAAAGCAGATTTGTCGCCAGGAAGACCCCCAGCACGACCGCCAGGAAGGTCGACCAGCGCATGGCCAGGACGAAGTAGTAGGGGTCGGCGAGGCTGAAGCGGTGAACCCCCAGCTTTACGGCGCTGAACCCTCGAAGGTCGATGCGGGGCGGCGGCAGCTTCATTCCGCCTTGCTAGCACGCGGCGGCGGACCCGTCGAAGGACCCGCCGCCTGATGTCGCGTGATCAGGTAATGTGCTTGGGGCTGATCGGATCGCTGCCCGGAAAAGTCTCTTCGAGCGCCTCGTCGAGCAGGGCCTCCTGCCGGTCCTCGGCGTTCTTTTCTCGCGCGGCCATGTGGTCGTGCTTTTCGTCGTCCTTCGTCGCTTCGACCTCCCGATGGTGCGGAACGTCGATATGCCGATCCTCGTGAACGGGCGCCGCTTCTACGGCCATGTCGGCGTTGGCGCCGCCGGAGCCGTGGGTGAAGGCGCGCTTATCTTCAGTCTGCTTGCCGGTCATCGTCGTCTCCTTAGGCTTGTTGCCTGGGAGACTAGAACCCTCAAGGCTAGGCTTGGTTGCCCCGCACTTGGGGGTTCCGCGCCTACAAGAACGTCCAGTGGCCGTGGTCGCGCAGGCGCAGGTTGTTCTGTACGTGGCGCACGCCGTCGATATCGGCGATGTCCTCGATCCGGCGCTTGTCGGCCTTGTGCCGCACCGTGCCGTTCAGCGTGACCTCGGCGTCCTCGACGATCACCTCCAGGTCCCGGAGATCGAGGCCGCGATGGTCCTCCAGCCGCTCGACGATCACCGCCCAGAGGACGCGGTCGGAGGGGCCGCGGCGGGCACGCGGGGCGCGGGCTTCGGCCCGTGGCGCACGCGGACCGGGCGAGAAGAACTCGCCGGCCTTGTCCATCCAGGACCGCGGCTGACGCAACGTCCGATCGTCGCCGCCCTCCATGCGTCGTCCATAGTCGCGGTCGACCTCGGAGTGGCGCCGATAGCCTTCGCCGCGCTCGGCGTCATAGGCGTAATCCGTCGAATAGTCGGCCTGGCCATAGTCGTTATAGGCGGGCCGCAGCGCCTCCTCGACGCGGTAGCCGGAGCGGGCCGCCGGGTCGTAGCCGTAGTCGCGGGAGTAGTCGGCCTGGCCGAAATCGCCGCGCTCGCCGCCACGCAGGGCCGCCCGCCGGCGTTCCTCCTCGCGGTCCTGCCAGTCTTCGCGCGCCATAGCCAAGTCTCCTCTGCATCGCAGGCCCCTGCGGAAGAACCGGCGCCGTGGACTTCGGTTCCCATATGAGGCCCAAGGAGGGCGCGC
Organism: Phenylobacterium sp.; assembly: GCF_036264965.1. GTDB lineage: Bacteria > Pseudomonadota > Alphaproteobacteria > Caulobacterales > Caulobacteraceae > Phenylobacterium. Next base: position 15,977 of record NZ_DATAPY010000031.1, on the reverse strand, counting down.
CGCGCCGCCTGACTCGTCCGCCTGACTTGTCCGGCCGACTCAACGGAGACTGACCTTCGCCGTGACAGCCCCAGACCCGACCCGCTCCCCCACGCCAGAGCCCGTCGAGGCCGATCTCGCCGAGGCCCCGCCTGCGCCAAGGCGCCCCTTGAACCGGGCGACGCACATCGCGCTTCGGGTCGTGCCCGTGGTCATGCTCGCCGCAGCGGCCTGGGTGCTGTGGCGCGAGTTCCACAAGCTGAGTTTGGAAGCTGTCAGCCACGCTATCGCCGGCTGGGGTGTCGTGGCCGTCGGCCTGGCCCTGGTGCTGTCGGCGGCGAGCTTCGTACTGATGGCGGTGATCGAGTGGGTAGGCCTACGCTGGACCGGCGCGCGGGTGCCGCTGCGGACCGTGGCGTTGGGCTCGTTCCTGGCCAACGCCATCGCCCACGCCGTCGGCGCGAATCTGCTGACCTCCAGCGCCATCCGGGCGCGGACCTACGACCGCCACGGCGTCAGCCTGACCCAGGTGGCCGGGGCGACGGTGTTCGCCGCCGCCTCCTTTGGCGTGGGACTGGCGGCTCTGTCCGGCGCGGGCTTGCTGCTCGCCACCAGAGCGGAGCTCGACGCGACCGCGATCACCCCGCTGGTCGCGCGCTGGCTGGGCGGCGTGCTGGTGACCGGAGCGCTGGCCTATGTAGCGCTGTGCGCGCTTCGCCGGCGGCCCTTTACAGCCTTCGGGCGCAGCGTCACCCTGCCCGACGTCTGGGACGCGCTGGCGCAGCTGGTGCTGGGCGTGGTCGACAACGGCATCGCCGCCGCCATCCTCTGGATCCTGCTGCCGGACGGCGGCGTCGGCTACGCGACCTTTGTCGGAGCCTATGCGGTCGCGTGCATCGCCGGCCTGGCCTCATCGGTGCCGGGCGGCGCGGGCGTGTTCGAAAGCGCCATGGCGGCGCTGTTGCCCGGGGTCGACGCCGCGGTGCTGGCGGCGGCCTTCCTGGGCTATCGGCTGGCTTTCTACATCCTGCCGCTGATCATCGCCGCCGCGGCCCTGGCCATCGACGCCATCCGCCACCGTCGCCACTAGCGGTCACAAAGGACATGCGTTGATGCTCGAACTGCGCAACGTCAACGAGACCGACTTGTCCCCGCTCTACGCGATCTCGCTGGCGACCGGCCACGCGGGCGGCGACGCCTCTCACCTATATCAGCAAGGACGCCTGATCGGCGAAATCTACTCAGCGCCCTACGCCATCCTGGCGCCCGAGTTTACAATCGTGGCCGAAGATTCAGCCGGCGTGGCAGGCTACATCGTGGGCGCGCCCGACACGGTCGCCTGGGAAGCACAACTCGAACGGGATTGGTGGCCCCGATTGCGAAAGCTCTACCCTGACCCCGGCCAGGCGCCTTTGTCCTCCTGGAACGCCGACCAGCGCCGGTGTCACATGATCCATCGGCCCCTTAGTACGCCGCGCGAGTTGGCGGACGCCTATCCCGGTCACCTGCATATGAACCTCCTGCCGCGTCTCCAGGGACAGGGCGTCGGGCCGCGTATGCTATCGGCTTGGCTGGCGCGCGCGGCGGCGCTCGACGTGCGATCTGTCCATATCGGCGTCAACCGGAACAACCCTCGCGGCGCATCCTTCTGGGCCAAGCAGGGATTCAACGATCTGCCGCTTCCCGGCGCGCCTGCCCGCACTCGCTGGATGGGAGTGCGGATCGCCTAGGCTTGCGAACCTGCTAGTCAGCCTCGGCGGGCTGGATGGTGACGCTCTCGCCACAGCCGCAGGCGTCGGTCTCGTTGGGATTGCGGAAGGTGAACTTGGCCGAGAGTTTGGTCACGTCGTAGTCGATCACGGTGCCGATCAGGAACAAGACCGCCTTGGGCTCGACCAGGATGGTGACGCCCTTGTCCTCGACCACCTCGTCCAGCGGACCGGCCGCGTCGGCGTATTCCAGGACGTATTCCTGGCCCGCACAGCCGCCGTTCTTCACGCCGACCCGCAGGCCCGCGTAGGGCTTTTCCGCCTTGCCCATGATCTCGCGCACGCGCTCGGCGGCGGCGTCGGTCAGGGAGACCACCTTGGGGCGTTCGCGACGGGCGCGCGGTTGGGGTGTGACGTTGAGGTCCATCAGAACATGTTCAGTTGCAGCTTGGCCTCGTCGCTCATCCGCGACGGGTCCCACGGCGGATCGAACACCAGCTCGACCTTGCAGGATTTCACTTCCGGGATCACCCGGATCGCGTCCTCGACCCAGCCCGGCATCTCGCCGGCCACCGGACAGCCGGGCGCGGTCAGCGTCATGTCGATGACCACGTCCTTTTCGTCGGACACGTCGACCTTGTAGATCAGGCCGAGCTCATAGATGTCGACCGGGATTTCGGGGTCGTAGACAGTCTTCAACTGCTCGATCAGCTTGTCCGTCAGGGCGTCAAGCTCCCCTTGCGACAGCGGGGTCTCCGAAGCCTTTTGGGCCTGGGTCTCAACGGGGGCTGCATCGTCCATCGGGGTCATCTTACGCGAAGAAAGTCCTGTTTAAGCAAAGAAGGCTTGGGTCTTTGTGAGCGCATCCACGAAGGCGTCCGCCTCCTCGTGGGTGTTATATAGGGCGAAGGAGGCGCGCGCGCTCGATGTGACGCCAAAACGGCGCATCAGCGGCTCGGCGCAGTGGGTCCCGGCGCGCACCGCCACTCCGTACTTGTCCAGAATCTGAGCGATGTCGTGGGCGTGGGCGCCGTCGACGGTGAAGGAGAGGATCGCGCCCTTGCCCGGCGCTTCGCCCAGCACGCGCAGCCAGTTGGCGCCGTTCAGCCGCTCGCGGACGTGGTCGTAGAGGGCGCGCTCGTGGGCGGCGATGGCGGTGCGGTCGAGGCCTGACAGCCAGTCGATGGCCGCGCCCAGGCCGATGGCTTCCAGGATCGGCGGCGTGCCGGCCTCGAAGCGGTGCGGCGGATCGGCATATCTAATTTCCTCAAGCGACACATTGGCGATCATCTCGCCGCCGCCTTGATAGGGCCGCAACGCCGCCAGCCGTTCGGCCTTGCCGTAGAGGGCGCCGATGCCGGTGGGGCCATAGAGCTTGTGGGCCGAGAAGACGTAGAAATCGCAGTCCAGCGCCTTCACATCCACCGGCTGGTGGACCACGGCCTGGCAGCCGTCGATCAGGACCAGGGCGCCGGCCTCGTGCGCCAGGCGGGTCAGTTCGGCGACGGGGTTCACGGTGCCCAGGACATTGGACATGTGGGTCAGGCCCACGACCTTCGTCCGCTCAGTGAGCAGGTTCTTGAACGCATCGACGTCCAGTCGCCCGTCGTCGGTGACCGGCGTGAACTTCAGCACCACGCCCTGGCGCTCACGCAGGAAATGCCAGGGGACGATGTTGGCGTGGTGCTCCATCTCGGAAAGCAGGATCTCGTCGCCGGCCTTCAGCGTCGCGCCGAGGCCTGAGGCCACCAGGTTGATGGCCTCGGTGGCGCCCTTGGTGAAGACGATCTCGGCCGGATCGGCGTTGATGAAACGCGCCACCGACTTGCGCGCGGCCTCGTAGGCCTCGGTGGTCTCGTTGGCCAGGGTGTGCAGGCCGCGGTGCACATTGGCGTAGCTGTGCTCCATGGCCTGGACCATGGCGTCGATCACCACGCGCGGCTTCTGGGCGGAGGCGGCCGAGTCCAGATAGACCAGCGGGTGGCCGTTGATCCGGCGTCCCAGGATCGGGAACTCGGTGCGGATGGCGTGGGCGTCAAAGGCCATGCTCAATCCCATAGCCGTTCGGCCGCCCAGGCGCGGACCACGTCGCGCGCGCCTTCGTGCTCGATGCGGTCGATCACCTGGCCGATGAACGCCTCGGTCAGCAGGGCGCGGGCCTGCGCCTCCGGCATTCCCCGCTGGCGCGCGTAGAACAGGGCGTCCTCGTCCAGGGCGCCCACCGTATTGCCGTGGGCGCAGGCCACATCGTCGGCGTAGATCTCCAGCTCAGGCTTGGCGTCCACCTCGGCGCGGTCGGAGAGGATCAGCGCGTGGTGGCCCATCCGGGCGTCGGTCTTGTCGGCGCCTTCCTCCACCACGATGCGGCCTTGGAAGACGCCGCGCGCCTGGTCGCGGACGACGCCCTTGGCCAGCTGAGCGGTGACGCCGTCAGGCCCGGCGTGGGTGACGATCGTCGTCTGGTCGGAATGGCGCTTGTCGGCCAGCAGATAGACGCCGTCGAGGCGCAGTTCGGCATGGCCGCCAGGATGCTGGACGCGGGTTTCCAGCCGCTGGCGTCGCGCGCCGGAGGTCACGACCGTCTGGGCGAAGCTGGCGCGGGGCGCGTGGACCACCTCAGCCTGGCTGACCGAGACCGCCTCGGCGTTGTCCTGCGCCAGGACGATTCGTTCGATGCGCGCGCCGGGATGCAGGGTGATGGTCAGCGCCGCCTGGGAGATGGACGCGTCGTCGCTTTCATAGCTCTCCAGCAGCACCAGCCGCGCGTCCGGGCCGACGATGACGTTGAGGCGCGCCACGTGGACGCCCGCGCCGCGCGACACGAAGCGGGCGGCGACCACAGCGTGCTTGCCGCGGGCGATCTCGATCGGGTCCGCGCCGCGGCCGTTGACGATCACCCGGCGCTCGGCAGCGAGAGCGTCGAAGGGCCCTCGGCCGACGTCGGCCGAAAACGGCTCCGACGGCGGCGGCAGCTTGCGGATCAGGCCGCGCAGGTCCGTCCAGCGCCAGGCCTCGTCGCGCTTGCCCGGCAGTTCGGCGACGTCGCGGTCGCGTATGGCGGTCGTCAGGCTCACGCGGCCTTCTCGTACTGCTCGTAGCCGTTCTTCTCGAGTTCGTGCGCCAGCTCCGGCCCGCCCGTCGCCACGATCCGGCCGCCGGCCAGCACATGGACCCGGTCGGGTTTGATGTAGTCCAGCAGGCGTTGGTAGTGGGTGATCACCAGCATGGCGCGGTCGGGAGAGCGCAGGGCGTTCACGCCGTCCGACACGATGCGCAGCGCATCGATGTCCAGGCCGCTGTCGGTCTCGTCGAGGATGAGGAAGCGCGGCGAAAGCATCGCCATTTGAAGGATTTCCATCCGCTTCTTCTCACCGCCAGAGAAGCCAACGTTGAGCGCGCGCTTCAGCATGTCGAAGTCGATCTTCAGATCGGCCGACTTGGCCCGCGCCAGCTTCAGGAACTCCGGCGCGGTGATCTCGGCCTCGCCGCGGGCGCGGCGCTGGGCGTTCAGCGCGGTGCGGATGAAGGTCAGGGCCGGGACGCCGGGGATCTCCAGCGGGTACTGGAACGACAGGAAAACGCCGCGCGCGGCCCGTTCGTCGGGCGCGAGCGCCAGAAGGTCCTCGCCGTCGAGGGTCGCGGAACCCTCCGTCACCTCATAGCCGTCGCGGCCGGTGAGCACGTAGGAGAGCGTCGACTTGCCCGCTCCGTTCGGCCCCATGATGGCGTGCACCTCGCCGGCCGGCACGTCGAGCGTCAGCCCTCTCAGGATCTCCTTGCCGTCGACCGAGGCATGAAGGTTCGAAACGCTCAACATCACTGGATCTCATCGGCAAGGAATTGGGCGACCACGCGCAGGGCGTCAGCGACGCTGTCGACCTCCTCGCGCTTCAGGGGCGCCGGCGTGGCGGAGACGGCGACGTTGCGCTTGTCGCCAACGCTGACGCTGCCGTGACCCGCCTCGAAATAGGCGCGGATGCGGAAATCGGGGCTTTCCAGCAGCACCGTATAGCGCCGCCAGTCGGCGGTGAGCTGGTGCGCGGCCAGGAAGGCCGGGTCGCCGATCAGGGCGTCATAGAGCTGCTCCGCCCGGCCGAGGTCTTCCTCCTGCTGGCGGCGGTCGGCCTCTTCGCGGGCGTAGCGCTCGGCCTCGCGACGCGCCTGCTCCACCTCGAAGGCATGCCGCAGCGACAGCGTCGTGGGCGCGTTCTTGCGGGTGGGCGCGCTCATCCGACGCTGCCTTCCAGCGAAATCGCCACCAGCTTCTGGGCTTCGACGGCGAACTCCATGGGGAGTTCCTGCAGCACGTCCTTGACGAAGCCGTTGACCAGCAGCTGCACCGCCTCTTCCTGGCTCAAGCCGCGCTGCATCACATAGAACAGCTGGTCTTCGGACAGGCGCGTCGTGGTGGCCTCGTGCTCGAACTTCGCGTGGCCGTTGCGGGCCTCGATGTAGGGCACCGTGTGGGCCGCGCAGTGCTTGCCGATCAGCAGGGAGTCGCACTGGGTGAAGTTGCGCGCGCCCTTGGCCTTGGGGTGGGCCGAGACCAGGCCGCGGTAGGTGTTGGAGCTCTTCCCCGCACTGATGCCCTTGGAAATGATCCGCGAGCGGGTGTTGGCGCCCAGGTGGATCATCTTGGTGCCGGTGTCAGCCTGCTGGCGGCCGTTGGTGATGGCGATGGAATAGAACTCGCCGCTGCTGCCATCCCCACGCAAAACGCAGGACGGATACTTCCAGGTGATCGCCGAGCCGGTCTCGACCTGCGTCCAGGAGACCTTGGAGCGGTCGCCGCGGCAGTCGGCGCGCTTGGTGACGAAGTTGTAGATGCCGCCCTTGCCGGTGTCCGGATCGCCCGGATACCAGTTCTGGACGGTGGAATATTTGATCTCCGCGTCGTCCAGCACGACCAGTTCCACGACCGCGGCGTGCAGCTGATTCTCGTCGCGCATCGGGGCCGTGCAGCCCTCCAGATACGAGACGTACGCGCCCGCATCGGCGATGATTAAGGTGCGTTCGAACTGGCCGGAATTCTCGGCGTTGATCCGGAAATAGGTCGAGAGTTCCATCGGGCAGCGCACGCCCGGCGGCACGTAAACGAAGCTGCCGTCGGAGAAGACCGCCGCGTTCAGGCAGGCGAAGTAGTTGTCGCTGACCGGCACGACCGAGCCGAGATACCTCCTCACCAGCTCCGGATGTTCGCGGATCGCCTCGCTCATCGAGCAGAAGATCACGCCCACCTGCGCCAGTTCCTTCTTGAAGGTGGTCACCACCGAAACGCTGTCGAACACCGCATCCACGGCATAGCGCGGGGCCCCGGCGACGCCGGCCAGCACCTCCTGCTCGCGCAACGGGATGCCGAGCTTCTTGTAGGTCTCCAGGATGTCCGGATCGACCTCGTCGAGGCTGTTCAGCACCGCCTTCGGCTTGGGCGCGGCGTAGTAGAAGCTGTCCTGGTAGTCGATGCGCGGGAAGCTGACCTTGGCCCAGTCGGGCTCTTCCATGGCCTGCCAGCGCTCGAAGGCGTCCAAGCGCCAGGCCAGCATCCACTCCGGCTCGTTCTTCTTGGCCGAGATGAAGCGGACGATGTCGGCGTTCAGGCCCTTGGGCGCGAAGTCCTGCTCGATGTCGGTGACGAAGCCGTGCTTGTACTTTTCCAGGCTCTCGACGTGTTCGACGGTCTGTTTGACGGCGGCCAAGGTCAGGCTCCCACGGTCGCGGATTGGCGGTGGCGCGCCGAGTGACGCTCGTGCGCGGCGACCCAGGCCTCGACGAAACGATCCCAGTCGGCTTCGATGGTGCTCCAGCCGCCGCTGACGCGGATGGCGCAGCCGGAAAGCTCGCCCTGGCCCATGGCTTCCAGCACCGGCGAGGCTTTCACCTTGCCGGAGGAGCAGGCCGAGCCGGCGCTGACCATGACGCCGGCCAGGTCGAGGCCCATGACCTGCACATCCGACGGGAAGCCCGGCGTGGCGACGCACAGGGTGTTGGCCAGCCGCGGCGCAGCCTCGCCCATCACCACCGCGCCGGCGGCCTTGAGGCGTTCGGCGGCGGCGTCACGCCAGGCGGCGCGGCGGTTGAACTCTTCCACGCCCTTCAGCGCCTCGACGGCGGCAGCGCCAAACGCGGTGATGCCAGGCACATTCTCGGTGCCGCCCCGGCGGCCGCGTTCCTGCCCGCCGCCGTGCTGGCGGCGCGAGAGCGTGGCGCGGGGCCCGAAGGTCAAGGCGCCCACGCCCTGCGGTCCGCCGATCTTGTGGGCGGAGATGCTGAGGGTGTCGGCGCCCAGCGGCCGGCTGTCGACGCCGATCTTGCCCACCGCCTGGATGGCGTCGACGTGCAGCCAGCCGTCGGCGGCGCGGACGATCTCGGAGGCCTCGAACACCGGCTGGATGACGCCGGTCTCGTTGTTGGCCAGCATCAGGGCCACGAACGGCTTGCCGTCGGCGTCGTCCCAGTTGGCGAGGCGAGCCGCCAGCCAGACGAGGTCAGCGCGGCCGTTGGCGTCTACCGGCAGGACCTCAACGGCCACGCCCTGCACGCGGGCGGTCTCCTGCACGCTATCGTGTTCGATGGCCGAGACGATCAGGCGGCGGGACCCCGCCGCGACCGCGCTTTCGATGGCCAGCGCATTGGCCTCGGTTCCGCCGGAGGTGAAGATCACGGTCGAAGCCGGGGCGGCGATCAGCGCCGCGACCTGCTCGCGGGCGGTTTCCAGAAGGGCGCGAGCGGTGCGCCCGGCAGCGTGGATCGAGGACGGATTGCCGCCGATCTCCAGGGCGCGCGCCATAGCTTCGCGGGCCTCGGGGCGCACCACGGCGGTGGCGTTATGGTCCAGATAGATGCTCATGCCGCCGCCCGCTTGTGGCGCAGCCGCCCGGTGATCACGTCGGCCAGGCTGACCGAGGCCAGGTAGTCCTCGATCCGGTGGCCCAGGTCGTCCCACAGGTCATGGGTCAGACAGCGTTCCCCCTTCAGCATGCAGCCCTTGCCCTGCTCCGCGCACCGGGTCGCCCGCAGGGGCTCGTCCACGGCCAGCACGATGTCGGCGATGGAGGTCTCTTCCGCCGTGCGCGTCAGGCGATAGCCGCCGCCGGGCCCGCGGGCGCTTTGCACCAGCCCCCTGCGTCGCAGCCGCGCGAAGAGCTGCTCGAGGTAAGAGAGCGAGATTTCCTGGCGTGCGGCGATGTCGGCCAGCGCCACGGCGCGGCACGGCTCGTCCTGGCGTCGCGCCAGGTCAGCCATGGCCATGACGGCGTAGCGGCCTTTGGTGGAGAGACGCATCTTAAGTCCGTCCAGTGCAGTTTTCTCGCGTTCCGCAGCGACCCTATGTTATAGGCCGCCGCCTTGCGCAGGACCGGTCCTCGCGGTCGCGATGCGACTTAGGAAGACCCAGCGCAGTAGTCAAGTATTCCAAAGGCCCGAATGTGCGGGCGATCTCACGAGGGTTCTGATGCCGGAAGTGGTTCTGACTGGCGCCGCGGGGCGGATCGAAGGCCGCTATTCGCAGGGCAAGACGGAGACCGCGCCGGTGGCGCTGATCCTCCACCCCCACCCGAAGGCTGGCGGCCAGATGAACAATCCGGTCACGGTGCAGCTCTACCACCTGTTCATGAAGCGCGGCTTCTCGGTGCTGCGGTTCAACTTCCGCGGCGTGGGCCGCAGCCAGGGCGAGTTCGATTCGGGCATCGGCGAGCTGGCTGACGCGGCCACCGCCCTCGACTGGTTGCAGACCACCAACCCGGCGGCCTCCCAGTGCTGGGTCGCGGGCTACAGCTTCGGCGCCTGGGTCGGCATGCAGCTCCTGATGCGCCGGCCGGAGACGGATGGCTTCATCTCGGTCTCGCCGCCGACCAACGCCTATGACTTCTCGTTCCTGGCCCCCTGCCCGGCCTCGGGCCTGATCCTGCATGGCGGCTCGGACAGCGTGGTGCCGCCGATCGAGGTCGAGCGCGTGGTTTCCAAACTCCGCACCCAGAAGGGCATCGTCATCGACTATGACGTGGTCGAAGGCGCCAGCCACTTCTGGATGGAGAACTTGCCGGACGTCGAAAGCCGCGTCGGGACCTATCTCGACAAGCGCATTGCGGCCGACCCGATCTAGGGTCGAACGGTGACGGCCCCGCGGGACGCCATCGCGGCGCGGCGGCGGCTGATCAACAAGCGGATCGCCACCCGCGACGCCCAAGGTCTTCGCCCCTTCTTTGCGCCCGACGCGCAATTGATCCCGGGCGGCGGCGGGCTGATCCTGGGCGTCGACGCCATCGTTGAGGCGTTTGCCGCACAGTTCCGCGAACCCGGCTTCGTCGCCTACGTGCGGGCGCCCGACAGCATCGAAGTCGACGCGGCCGAGGAGCGGGCCGCCGAGACCGGCCGTTGGACCGGCAATGGCATGTCGGGGACCTATCTGGCCGCCTGGCGCAAGGTGACCGGCCAATGGATGATCGAGAGCGAGCTGTTCGTGACGCTCGCCTGAGCGCCCTACTCTACCCGCGTCCAGGTCTCCGCCCGGCAGAAGAACAGCACACAGCCCGCGACCTTCAACGCGTCGGGGCCGCCGCTCTGCATCTTGGCCTTGTAGGTCCTGCCGCTCTGCGGCTCGTAGATGCGGCCGCCGGTCCAACCGCCTTCGCCGTCACGACGGAACCCCGAGATGATCTGGAGGCCCACGATCGGGCGCGTCCGCAGCGCTGGATCCGGGTTCTTCAGGTCGGTGAGCGTGCGGGCGTCCTCGCCGTTCGGCCCCTTGCCGGATAGCACCACGCCGCAGGCCTGGGCCGGATCGGCCGCGCAGGGGGCGATCCTGACCTTGCCATCCTTTGACTGGGTCAGCCAGACGCCGAACACCGGGTCGGCTGCAGGCCCCGCCGCGCGGGCCTGGTGAGCAACCACCAGCACTGCCGCAAGCAACCCCGCGATCCAGACAACGATCCTATTCATAGCGCAACGCTCCCACGGGCCGGGCGCGGGCGACGCGCAGGGCGTGGAAGAACACCGTCGCCCAGGCGATGACAATCCCGGTGCCGGCCGCGGCCACGAAGGTCCAAGGCGCCAGATCGACGTGATAGGCGAAGCCCTTCAGCCAGTAGTCCATGGCGAGCCAAGCCAGCGGCAGGGCAAGCAGGTTCGCCCACAGCACCGGCTTGGCGAACTGCCACAGCAACAGCCGCAGAATTTCGGATGACGATGCGCCCATGGCCTTGCGGATGCCGATCTCCCTCGTCCTTCGCTCGGCGGTGTAGGCCGACAGCGCGAACAGGCCAAGGCAGGCGATCGACACCGCGATCAGCGCGCAGACGGCGATGAACCCGCCCTGGATCACGTTGTCGATGTAGAGGCGTAGCAGGAACTGGTCGGCGAAATACTGCTGCAGGGGCATGCCCGCGCTGATCTTCGTCCACAGGCGGTCGATGGCCTTGACAGTCTCCGCGCGATGGACGGGATCGATCTTGATGCTCAGAGCGACGGAGTTCAGCGCGTCGTTCCTCGGCCCCACATAGTAGAAGGTCGCATCGATCTTCTGACGGACGGAGCGGAAGGTGAAGTCCGGGACCACGCCGATGACCTCGGAGGCCCGCGGCGGCGGGGTCGGCTGGGCCATGTCGGTGAACGATGACGTGGGGTTGAAGTGCCAGATCACTTGTTGCCCGATGGCCGCCTGTGGCGAGGGGAAGCCGAGCGCGCGCACGGCGGCTTCATTCAACAGGATGGTCGGCGCGGTGTCCTTGAGCCGCGCCCCGTCATCGCCGGGGCGATCAGGGTTGGGCAGCCGACCGGCGATCGGCGGAATCCCATAGATTTGGAAGAAGCCGAAATCGACCGGAGCATACATGAGCATCGTCTTGCGCGGACCTCTGAAGGTCATGTCCGAGCTCATGCTCAGGCCCACCGCGGCCGGGGAACCGCAGGCGGCACCCCGAACGCCTGGCACGGCCAGAACCTCGTTGCGCAGGGTCTCGGTGCAGGGCGACGCAAACAGCATCATCACACCGTCCTTGTTGGTGTGGGTCGCGTCTTTCAGGCCGAAGTTGGTTTGGCGATAGATCGTGACGGCGGCCAGCAGGAGCGCGATCAGGACCGCGAACTGGGCCACGACCAGGATCTCGCGCACGCCGCCGCCTCCAGACGCCGCCACCGGTCCTCCTTTCAGCACCGACGACGGCCGGAACGACGACAGTACCAGCGCCGGATAGAAACCGGCCAGCAGGCCGGTCGCGACGGTGACACCCAGCATGACCAGGAGCAGCGACGGGTCCGTGAGGTAGCTGAAACTCATCTTCCGCTGGAGGGCGGCGTTCACCGCCGGGAGCAACAGCTCCGCGAGCGCCACCGCCAGCACCAGCGCAACCGCCACATAGATCAAAGCCTCGCCCATGAACTGGACGATCAGGTCTTTGCGCTGCGCGCCCAACGCCTTCCGGACCCCGACCTCCGTCGCCCGGCGTGAGGCGCGCGCAGTCATCAGGGTCACGAAGTTGATGGCCGCGACCACGACGATCAGGACGCCGATCACCCCGATACCGGCCAGCACTTTGACGTCGGCGCCTGGCTTAGGATCGCCGCCGCCGTCGCTCGGCTGCAGGTGGATCGAGGTCAGGGGCTTTAGCCGCATGGCGTATCGTACGCCGTGCCAATCGGGATCGATCTTCCGGATCTGGGGCACGACCCGCCTGTCCAGGAAGCTGTGCAGCTGAGCGTCGATCGCCGCGGCTGAGGCACCCGACTTCAGGCGAACGTAGGTCTGGTTCGAATTGCTGGTGTAGCCGGCCTTGTCGAGCATCGCGAGCATCGAGAAGGTCGCCTTCGAGGACCCAAAGACCTCGCCGGCGAGATGGGTGTTGGAGGGCAGGTCTTCGATGACAGCGGTGACCCGCATGGCGTGGCCATCGACTAGCAGTTGGCCGCCGATGGGCGCATCGCGGCCGAAATACCTCCTGGCGGCCGCCCGGGTGAGCACGACGTCGTCGCCGGCTTCCAGGCCGTGGGCCGCATCGCCTGCCACGACCGGCACGGGCAGAATCTTGAAGAAATCCGGATCCGCCCAGACGAACTGCAGCTCACTGACGCTGACATCCCCGCGCCGTACGGTCGGCGGGAAGCCTGCAGCGGTGCGCGCGGTGTATTCGATTTGCGGGAACTCCAGCTTCAGGTCGTCGGCCAGGTGGGCCGAACTGACATCCATGTCGACCTGCGGCTTGTCCGGCGCGGTGATGAGCTGATTGACCAGGAACACCCGTTCGTGCCCGGGGATGAACTGGTCGTAGGTCAGCTCGTGGCGCAGGTAGAGGCCGATCAGGATCGCCGAGGCGAAACCGATGGCGAGGCCCGTGACCGTCAGGGCCGCATAGACGCCGTTGCGCTGCAGGTTGCGGATCGAGGCCGCCAGGTAATTGCCGAACATCGGATCGCCTCCCTCTAGGCCGCGAGGAGGGTTTCGGAGACCACGCGGCCGTCCAGCAGCTTGATAGTGCGCTGGGCGGCGGCGGCGTGGGCCAGGGAGTGGGTGACCATCACGACGGTGACCCCGCTCTCGGCGGCGGCGGTCAGCATGGCCATCACGGCCTCGCCGTTGACGGTGTCGAGGTTGCCGGTCGGTTCGTCGGCCAGGATCAGGCTCGGGTTGGAGACCAAGGCGCGAGCGACGGCCACCCGCTGCTGCTGGCCACCGGAGAGCTGCTGCGGCCGGTGCTTGGCGCGGTGGCCCATGCCGACCGCGTCGAGGGCCTCGGCCACGCGGCGGCGGCGCTCGCCGGACGGGACCTTGCGGTAGAGCAGCGCCACCTCGACGTTCTCGGCCACGCTCAGGTCGTCGATCAGATTGAAGCTCTGGAAGACGAAACCGATGCGTTCGCAGCGCAGCGCCGTGAGTTCGCGTTCGGAGCGCCGGGCCACCTCCTGGCCGAAGAACTCGAAGGAGCCGCTGGTCGGCGTGTCGAGCAGACCCAGGGTGTTGAGCAGGGTGGATTTTCCGCAGCCGGACGGGCCCATGACGGCGACGAATTCACCGCCCCGGACCTCCATGGAAATCTCGTTCAGAGCGAGGGTTTCGACCTCGGCGGTGCGGTAGATCTTGCTGACGTTCGTGAGCCTGAGCATCCCTGCCCTCCCCTGTTTCTCGCGCTACTTCTTCGACAGGACGACGCGATCGATCTTTTCGAAGGCCGCGTAGTCCGAGGTGATCACCCGGTCGCCGGCCTTCAGGCCGCCCAGCACCTCGACCTGCTCGGCGCTGCGCCGGCCGATCTTGATGCGTTTCCGGTCCGCATGGGTCCCGCTCGCGTGGGCCACCATGACCCAGTCGCCGCCGGTCCGCTCCAGGAAGGGCCCGGCCGGCAAGATGAGGGCCGGCTGATCGCCGCCAAGCGTCAACCGGCCCTCAAGAGCCTGGCCAGGGAGGAGGCCACGCGGCATGGCGCCTTCGAAGGCGATATCCACCTGGAAGGTCGCGTTCTTCACCTGGGGGTCAACGCGGGTCACCTTCACAGGGACCTCGCGCCCTTCGACCGTTACGACGCCGGTCTGGCCGGCGTGGACGCGCTCCAGGTAATATTCATCGATCTGGGCCTGCAGCTTGAAGCCGGTGTCGGCGACGATCTGGCCCAGGCGTTGGCCGCGGTTGCGGATCTCGCCAACCTTGATGTCCATGTCGGTGAGCCGGCCGGCGACCGGCGCGCGGACCACCAGGCTGTCCAGCTTGGCGCGGGTGACCCGCAGGCTCTCCTGCAAGGTAGCCAGTTCGCTCTGGATCTGCGGAATCTGACGGCGACGCAGCGCATCCTGCTGGGCGTTGGACGCCGTCTGCAGCGGCAGGAGCTTGCGGTCGTGGTCCAGCTCGTCGTGGACCTGTTCATAGAGATCCTTGGTGACGTAGCCCTTGGTGACCAGGGCGTCGCGGCGCTCTGCCGTGCGCTGCAGGCGCGTGATGTCGTACTCGATCTGTGCGGCGGCCTTTTCGTTGGCGACGCGGGCGTCCTCCAGCTGCTTCTCGTAGGTCTGCAACTGAGTGATGGACTCCACCAAGCGGCCTTCGCGATCCAGGACATCCAACTCCAGCTCAGTATTGCGAAAGCGCAGGACCGGCTGGCCGACCGCCAGCATGTCGCCGGCCTGGGCCATCACCTCCTGCACCTGGCCGCCCTCGAGCGCGTCGAGGTAGATCACGTCCTTCGGCTGGGCCGTGGCGCGCAGCACCGTGAAGTCATGGAAGACGCCTGGGGTCACCGTCCCCAAAGTCACGTTCGCGGCCGGCACGCGGACGGACGCCCGGACATCGGTCAGCGCCGCAACGCCCGCGGCGCCCAGGGTCAGCACCACGGCCGCGGCGCCGGCGGCCATCTGCACGCGGCGACGCCACAGCGGCTGAACGATCGGTCTGTCCATCACGGCACTCATGACCCAAGTGTCGCCCGGACTGGCCGAACGGTGAAATTCCATAGGTTCAATGGTTTAGCCGAATCTGGCGGCGGCGGCGGGCGCCGCGGTGTCCGGAAACGGACAGCCTTCGCACGCGCCATGCCCCTGTCGGTCTGTAAGCCCTTGACCCGGCTGGCTTTGCCGTGAGGCGGGCGGACCCGTAGAGTCTCCCCATGCTGAGCGCCCTGCTGATCGTCGACGACGACGCCGATGTCCTGAAAGCCGCCGCCGCGGCCTTGGCGCGGACGGCCGAGCAGGTGGACACCGCGAGCGGGCCAGAGGGCCTGACCGAGCAGGCGCGCCGCTATGACGCCGTGCTGCTCGACATGAACTTCGCCGTCGGCGCCCGTGACGGCGCCGAAGGGCTCGACCTGCTGGACCGCCTGCTGGCGGCCGACCCGGCGCTCTCTGTGGTGCTGATGACCACCTACGGCGGCGTGTCGCTGGCGGTTCAGGCTCTGAAGCGGGGCGCCACGGACTTCGTGCTGAAACCCTGGCGCAACGAGGCGCTTGCCGAAGCGATGCGGACGGCCATGGCGCTTACCGTCGAGCGGCGCGCGAGCGGACGGGCTCTCAACCTGGACGATTTGGAAAAGCGGGCAATCGAACGCGCGCTGCAGCTCTACGAGGGCAACGTCAGCCACGCCGCTGCCGCCCTGGGACTCACACGGCCGGCCCTCTACCGGCGGATGGAGCGGCATGGCCTCTAGTACTACAGTTGCGGCTCAAGTGATTTTCTGATTCCCTTCGACAGGTTATGGAGGGAGCCATATCTGTCGCCTCGTGGTCAGGATCCTTATTGGCTTGGGAGCAGGAGCTCACGGTGCTTAAAGCGCGGGTTGGGCGAGTGCTTCGCCGTCGAGAGCTGCGCGAGACGGG
>NZ_DATAPY010000030.1:0-95927 GCF_036264965.1 Phenylobacterium sp. | reverse complement strand
GTCGTGAAGCGCCGCCGCACCCCGCCGAAGCCCGCCAGGCCGCGCCGGATGTCATCCGGCTGCACGCCGAGCTCGCGGGCCACGGCGATGGCGGCCAACGCGTTCAAGGCGTTGTGCTGTCCCGGCATCGGCAGGTGCAGCGCTTCGTAGCGGATCGCCTTCCCGCCCCCTGTTTCTGAAGAAATGGGCGGATGGATCACCACGTCGAAGCGGCAACCGTCCGCGCCCATGGTCAGGTTCTCGGCACGCACCTCGGCCTGCGGATTGACGCCATAGGTGACGAGCCGGCGGTTCTCCACCGAGGCGGCCAGGGCCTGCACCTCGGGATGGTCGAGGCAGACGGCGGCGAAGCCGTAGAAGGGGATGTTCTCGACGAAATCCTGGAAGGCCTTCTTGACCGCGTCGAACTCGCCGTAGTGGTCCAGGTGCTCGGGGTCGATGTTGGTGACGATGGCCACCGTCGACTTCAGCTTCAGGAAAGTGCCGTCACTCTCGTCGGCCTCGACGACGATCCAGTCGCCGGCCCCGACCTTCGCATTGGTGCCATAGGCGTTGATGATCCCGCCGTTGACCACCGTGGGGTCGAGGCCGCCCGCATCCAGCAGGCACGCGACCATCGAGGTGGTGGTGGTCTTGCCGTGGGTCCCGCCCACCGCCACCGAGAACTGCAGGCGCATCAGCTCGGCCAGCATCTCGGCGCGGCGGACCAGGGGCAGGCGCCGCTCGCGTCCCGCGACCATCTCAGCATTGTCGGGCTTCACCGCCGTCGAATAGACGATGGCCGAGGCGCCCTCCACGTGGCCGGCGTCATGGCCGATGAAGATCCGTGCGCCGAGCTTCTCCAGCCGCTCGGTATTGGCCGAGGCCTTCGCGTCAGACCCCTGCACCTGATAGCCGATGCGCAGCATGATCTCGGCGATGCCGCTCATGCCGATGCCGCCGATGCCGATGAAGTGCACGGGGCCGATGTCGAAGGGCACGGGGCGACGCGTCATGCGGTGGTGCTAGCGCAATCGGGGTGGACGCGAAACTCCGCTTGGCCCGCCGCCCGCCCCCAAAACGCCGGCCGATTGCACGTCGCCGGGGTGTTCGCGCCCGATCATGGTCCGATTTGCGCGAAGAATTCGCCTCTCAGGGTTACTCGATTGACAAGCCGTCGAATGCAGCGGGAATTAACCGTTGTCGTGGGCGCCGGGTGGTTCGCCATTCGTCAGCGTGGGTGGGGGAACATGAGCAGGTCCGGATTGTCGAAGAGCCGTTTGCTGGGCGGACTGGCGGGCGCCGTCGCCTTGGCCGCCGCGTCGCAGGGCCATGCCCTGACGATCATCGCCAGTTTCGACTCCTCGATCACCAGCGCGAGCAACGCCGCCGCGATCGAGGCGAGCATCAATTCGGCCCTGCAGTTCTACGGCGATTTCAGCAACCCGGTCACGGTCAAGATCGGGTTTTCGCTGATGAACTCCGGGCTCGGAGCGAGCAACACCGGCATCTACACGCCGACCTATGCGCAGTACACGGCGGCGCTCGCGGCCGACTCCGTCGCCCACCCCGGGAACACGGTCCTGCAGACCGGGGTCGCCAATCTGCCGTTCGGCAACGATCTGCCCGACGTGGGAGCGACGAGCGCCGACATGAGGGCGCTCGGCTTCAGCGCGCCCGGCATATTCTCCGGCGGCGCCGACGGTCTCGTCAGCCTCGACGCGTCGATTATGAACTTCGGCGACACCGCAATCGCCGGCCTCTATGGCGCCAATTCGGTCATCCAGCATGAGGTCGACGAGGTGCTGGGGGTTGGCGGGCCCGGCAGCCTGATCGGTCAGGGAGGGTTCCCCAACACCGTCGGAGCTGAGGATCTCTACCGCTATGCGGGCTTCCACGCGCCGACGCTTTCGGCCACCACCCCCGCCTATTTCTCCATCAATGGAGGCCTAACCGATCTGCACGACTACAATGTCAGCGGAAGCGGCGACCTGGCGGATTGGAACACCCCGAGCTGCTCGGGCACCCAGTTCGTGCAGAACGCCTTCGGGTGCTCGGGGCAGCCGCAGTTCGGCCTCACGCTCTCGTCGCCTGAAGTCGTCGCGTTGCAGGCGATCGGCTACAATCTCGTGGCCTCGATCCCGGAACCGTCCGCCTGGACTCTGATGATCGCGGGCTTCGGGATGATGGGCGCCATGCTGCGGCGGCGTCGGGGCTTGGCGACCGCCTAAACTCCCGCAGTCTCTTCCACCACGTCGGCCAGGCGCTCCGCGGCGTCGGGGATCGCCACGCTGCGCGCGGCGGCGGCCATGCGGGCCAGCCGCGCCGGATTGGTGAGCAGCTTTTCCAGGGCGCCGGACAGGCTCTCGACCGTGAGCTGGCTTTCGCGCGCCACCTCCGCGGCGCCGACATCGGCGAGCAGTTTGGCGTTCTGGCCCTGGTCGTCGTCGAGCGCGATCGCCAGCGGCACCAGGATCGAGGGCTTCCCGGCCACGGCGAACTCGCAGACGCTGCCCGCGCCCGAACGGCCGATCACCAGGTGTGCGGCGCCCAGCCGACCGGCCATGTCGCGAAAGAAGGGGGCGATCTCGGCGTCGACCACGGCGTTGCGGTAGGTCCGCCGCGCGGCCTCCATGGACTCCGGCCGGGTCTGCTGCTGGATCATCAGGCGGTGGCGAAGGCCGTCCGGCAGGGCGGCGATGGCCTCGGGCACCAGCTCCGACAACAGGCGCGCGCCCTGGCTGCCGCCGGTGACCAGGATGCGGATCGGCCCGTCGGCGACCGGCGGCGCATAGGGCAGGTCGGCCAGGGCGCGGATCGCCGGGCGCACCGGATTGCCCACCACGGTGGCGTTGGCCGCCACCTGCGGCGGGGCCTTCAGCAGCGTCGGGAAGGCGCAGGCGACGCGGGTCACGCGGCCCGCCAGCATCCGGTTGGCCCGGCCCATCACCGCGTTCTGCTCGTGGATCACCGTGCGGCGCTTGTCGAAGATCGCGCCCACCAGGGCCGGGGCTGACGGATAGCCGCCGAAGCCCACCACCACCCGCGGGCCAAGCTCGCGGTAGACGGCGCGCGCCTGGGCCGCGCCGCGCAGCACCGCCAGGCCCGCCGTCGCCATGCTGAGCGGATTGCCGCGCCGATAGGTCGCGGCCGACAGGCCGATGCGCCGCTCCGCCGGGAAGTCCTGCGACAGGCCGGCCACCCGCTCGTCCGAGGCCAGCACGATGGACCAGCCGCGCGCGATCAGCGCCTCGGCCAGGGCCTGGGCGGGGAACAGATGCCCGCCGGTGCCCCCGGCGGCGAGAACCGCGATTTTGCGCATGTCCGGCTGCGCTTAAGCGAACGCGCCGGCCTTGGCGAGGCCTTCACCGACCGTATAGGCCCCGGGCCGGCGGCGGGTCAGCGCCAGGGCCAGGCCCAGCGTCAGGCCCATGGCCAGCATGGATGAGCCGCCATAGCTGATGAACGGCAGGGTCATGCCCTTGGTCGGGATCATGTCGAGGTTCACCGCCACGTTGATGATCGCCTGCAGGCCCACCAGCACGAAGAGACCGGCGGCGGCCACCTGTTCGAAGGGGTCCGAGAGCTTCATCGATCGATAGAGCCCGCGCACGACGATGATCGTGAACAGCGTGACCACCAGCATCAGGAACACCAGGCCGAATTCCTCGGCGCCGACAGATAGGGCGAAGTCGGTGTGGGCGTCGGGAATGGAGCGCTTCAGCACGCCCTCGCCCGGGCCGCGGCCGAACAGGCCGCCGGCGGCTTGCGCCACGCGCGCGGCGTCCACCTGGTGGGTGTCGGCCTTGTCCGGCTGCAGGAACTTGTCCACCCGCGCCGCCACGTGCGGCAGCAGGAAATAGGTCGAGCCCAGCCCCGCCACGGCGACAACACCCAGCCCCATCACCCAGGAGAGCGGCACGCCCGCCATCCAGAAGACGGCCCCGAAGGTCGCGGTGATCAGCACCGTCTGGCCGACATCCGGCTGCATCAGCAAGAGCGCCACCGGGATCAGGTAGAGGACGAAGGCGATGGAGACGCCGGGCACGCCCTGCCCTTTCTGGCCCTCGGAGAACATCCAGGCGACCAGCACGATCAGCGCCGGCTTCATGAACTCCGACGGCTGCAGGGAGAAGCCGCCCAGCTCGATCCAGCGGGTGGCGCCCTTGGCGTTGTGGCCCAGGAACGGCAGGGCGACCATGACCGCGATCGCGATCAGCCAGATGAAGAAGGCGCTTCGCTTGACCGTCTTCACGTCGAACATCGAGGTGACGATCAGGATCACCGCCGCGGCGGCGGCGAAGACGCACTGGCGCACGGCGAAATGGAACGGGTCGCCGATGTTCATGCGGGCCGCCGCCGCCGGGCTGGCGGCGAAGGCGATGACCACCCCGATGGCGATCAGCAGGGCGACGACGCCCAGCATCCAGCGGTCCACCGTCCACCACCAGACGCCGATGACGCTGCGGTCGGATCGGGCGAAGGCGTGGGTGGCCTGGGGCGTCGCGGCGGTCATCTGGCGGCCGACGCTAGCTTGAGTCGGAAAGCCGTCACGCGGCGCCTTTCGCCGCATGGGCGAGGCGCTGGACGGCGGAGCGGAAGGCCTCGCCGCGCTCTTCGAAGTCAGCGTACTGGTCGAAGGAGGCGCAGGCGGGCGAAAGCAGCACCACCGCGTCCTGGCCGCTGGCCGAGGCCTCGGCGTAGGCCTGGGCCACCGCCACCTCCAGCGTACCGCAGTCCACGGTCGGGGCCTTGCCCTTCAGGGTCTGGGCGAAGGCGGGCGCCGCCTCGCCGATCAGATAGGCCTTGGCGACGCGGGGAAAGAGGTCTTCCAGCGCCCCGATGCCATCGGTCTTCGCCCGCCCGCCGGCGATCCAGTAAGACTTGGGATAGCTCGACAGCGCCTGGCGCGCGGCGTCGGCGTTGGTGGCCTTCGAGTCATTGACGAACCGCACGCGGCCGAGCGTCGCCACCGTCTCCATGCGGTGCGCCAGGCCGGGGAAGGTCAGCAGATGCTCGGCGGCCTCTTGCGGGTCGATGCCGAGGCCCTTGGCGGCGGCGTAGGCGGCCGCGGCGTTCTGCCAGTTGTGGCGGCCGGGCAACGAGCGCGCGCGGTTGAGGTCGGCCACTTCCTGGGCCCGCTCGCCGGTGGCGTCATAGAGCAGGCCGTTCAGCACATAGACGCCGCGGCCCATCGCCTTGTTGGCGGAGATCGGCACGATGGTGCGGCGGTTGGCGGCGGTGATCTCGGTGCAGATCTGCTGGCCCCAGGGATCGTCGACGCCGATCACCGCGGTGTCGCCCTTGCCCTGGTTCAGCAGGATCCGGCGCTTGGCGGCGACGTAGCCCTCCATGGAGCCATGGCGCTCCAGGTGGTCGGGCGAGAGGTTCAGGATCACCGTGACGTCGGCGTGCAGGCTGGAGGTCAGGTCCAGCTGGTAGGAGCTCATCTCCAGCACGTAGACCGCCCCGCCGTGCATGTCCTCGAGGTCCAGCACCCCGATCCCGATGTTGCCGCCGATGCGCACGTCGCGGCCGGCCTGGGCGCAGACGTGGCCGATCAGCGCGGTGGTGGTCGACTTGCCGTTGGTGCCGGTGATGGCGACGATCTTCGGCTTCTTGTGCTCCGGCGCGGCGTTCACGGTCCGGGCGAAGAGCTCCATGTCGCCGACGATTTCGACACCGGCGGCCTTGGCCTTCTCGACGGTCCAGTGCGGCTGAGGATGGGTCAGCGGCACGCCGGGCGACAGCATCAGGGCGGCGAACCGGGTCCAGTCGGCGGTGGTCAGGTCAACCAGCGGCAGGCCTTCGGCCTCCGCAGCGGCGCGGCGCTCGGCGTTCTCGTCCCACAGCGCCACCAGGGCGCCTCCGGCGATCAGGGCGCGCGCCGCCGCCAGGCCCGTGCGGGCGAGGCCGAACACGGCGACGGTCTTCCCCTCAAAGCCGCGGACCGGGATCATGACGCGTCCATGCCCTCTCTACCGCAGCTTCAGGGTGGCCAGCCCAAGCAGGGCCAGCATGATCGAGACGATCCAGAAGCGGATCACGACGGTCGATTCCGACCAGCCGAGCTTCTCGAAGTGGTGGTGGATCGGGGCCATCAGGAAGATTCGCCGACCAGTCCGCTTGAACCAGGCCACCTGGATCACGACCGACAGCGTCTCGGCCACGAACAGGCCGCCGATGATCCCGAGCACGATCTCCTGGCGGGTGGCGACCGCCACCGCGCCAATGCCGCCGCCCAGCGCCAGCGCGCCGGTGTCGCCCATGAAGATCCGCGCCGGCGGGGCGTTGTACCAAAGGAAGCCCAGGCCAGCGCCGATCATCGCGCCGCAGTAGATGGCGATCTCGCCGACGCCAGGGACGAAGTGGAGCTGCAGGTAGTTGGCGAAGACGAAGTTGCCGACCAGATAGGCGATCAGGCCATAGGCCGCCGCAGCGATCATCGCCGGCACCGTCGCCAGCCCGTCGAGGCCGTCGGTGAAGTTCACCGCGTTGGCGCCGCCGACGATCACAAAGGCGCCGAACAGCAGGTAGAACCAGCTGAGGTTCACCACCAGGCCCTTGAACAGCGGGAAGGTCACCGAGGTCAGCAGCGACGGATCTTCCGGCGGCTTCGCGGCGAAGACGATGATCAGGCTGATCGCCGCCATGGCAATCAGCGTCTCAAGCAGCAGCCGCGTCTTGCCGGAGATGCCGTCGGTGGTCTGCTTGGTGACCTTGGAATAGTCGTCCAGGAAACCCAGCAGGCCGTAGCCGGCGGTCACCAGCAGCACCGCCCAGACATAGACGTTGCTGAGGTCCGCCCACAGCAGGGTGCCGACGATCAGCCCGGCCAGGATCATCACCCCGCCCATGGTCGGCGTGCCGGCCTTCTCGCTAATGTGGCGCTGGATGCCCTCGGCGCGGATCGGCTGGCCCTTGCCCTGCTTGGCCTGCATCCAGCGGATGAAGCGCGAGCCCATGGC
The DNA here is from genome assembly GCF_036264965.1 of Phenylobacterium sp. GTDB lineage: Bacteria > Pseudomonadota > Alphaproteobacteria > Caulobacterales > Caulobacteraceae > Phenylobacterium. The sequence continues at coordinate 88,980 of NZ_DATAPY010000030.1, read as the reverse complement.
GACCACGATGATCTGGGCCGTGAAGATCGACATGGCCGTGCGGAAGGTCAGGTATCTGATGAGGTTCAGGATGGCGACGTGGCTGTGCCCGCCCATCGAGAAGTGCTCGTACAGCCAGTAGAACATCAGCCGGCCTCCCCTGGCCGGACGTCGAGGCGCGCCAAGGCCTGGGCGATCAGCCCGGCCTTCGACCCGTTCGAGCCCTTCACCATCACCACGTCGCCAGGCTCTGCGGCCCGGGCGACCTCTGCAGCCAAGTCGGCCGCCTGCTCGGCGTAACCGCCGCGCCGAGTCGGCGGAAGGGCGTCCCAGAGGGATTTCATCAGGGGTCCGGCGGCGAACACCAGATCGACGTTCGCATCGGCCAGGGGCTGCGCCAAGGCGGCGTGATAGCCGCCGGCCTGCGGGCCCAGTTCCAGCATGTCGGTGAGCGCCACGACCTTGCGACCCGATGCCTTGCGCGCGCCCAAGGTGGCGATCGCCGAGGCCATGGAGACGGGGTTGGCGTTGTAGCTTTCGTCGATCAGGGTGAAGGCGCCGCCGGCCAGTTGGACGGCCCTTTCCGCGCCACGGCCTTCCAGCGGCTCGAAGGATCCGAGCGCGGCCAGGCTGTCGCCGAGGTCGACGTCGAGCGCCTCCAGCATCAGCAGCACGGCCATGGAATTCAGGCCCCAGTGCATGCCGGTCTGCAGGATCGGGAAGTCGAGGCCCTTGCCGTGGAAGCGGGCCTGGACCACCGCGTGGTCGCCCCCTCTTCCAAGATTTGGGGCGCCCTGGAAATCGATCAGCCGTGCGTCGCAGCCCTCGGCGCGACCGAAGGTGCGCACCTGGGCGCCGACCGCCTCGGCCTCGGCCTTGAGCAGATCGAACCAGCGGTTGTCGGCGTTCAGGACGGCGACGCCGCCCGGCTGCAGACCTTCGAAAACCTCGGCCTTGGCCATAGCCACGCCGGTCTCGCCGTCTGGGAAGTTCTCGGTGTGGACCGGCCCCACGGTGGTCACCACCGCGGCATGCGGGCGGACCATGCGGGTGAGCGGGCGGATCTCGCCCTCGTGGTTCATGCCGATCTCGAAGACCGCGCGCTCGGTGTCGCGCGGCATGCGCGCCAGGGTCAGCGGGACGCCGATGTGGTTGTTGTAGGACTTCACCGACGAATGCGCCCGGCCGGCGAGCATCAGGCCCGCCATGATCGCCTGGGTGACGCTGGTCTTGCCGACCGAGCCGGTCACCGCGCCGCGTTTGGCCGCAGGCGCGCGGTCGCGGGCCGCTTCACCCAGACGTTCCAGACCTTTCAGCGTGTCCTGGACCATGACCGCCGAACCCGACACCGGTTGGGACGCCAGCGCGCCGGCCGCGCCCTTGTCCCTGGCTTGATCTACGAAGGCGTGGCCGTCACGGACGCCGCCCAGGGCCACGAAAAGGTCGCCCCGTTCCAGGGTGCGGGTGTCGATGGAGACGCCGTTGGCGGCGAAGGCCTTGCCGCTGAGCTTGCCGCCCGTGGCCGCCTCGATCTCAGCCGAGGTCCAGAGCGGTTCAGCCATGGAGGGCGCCAATCTTCAAGGCTTCGGCTGTCTCGGCGATGTCGTCGAAGGGATGGACCACGTCGCCCACGATCTGGCCCTGCTCATGGCCCTTACCGGCGACCACCAGGATGTCGCCCTCGCCCAACAACGCCGCGGCCGCTCGGATGGCCTCGCCCCGGTCGCCGATTTCCTTCGCGCCCCCACTTCTTGAAGACTTGGGCGCGCCGGTGAGAATCTCGGCGCGGATGGCGGCGGGATTTTCACTGCGCGGATTGTCGTCGGTGACGATGGCGACGTCGGCCAGGTCGGCGGCGATGCGGCCCATCAGCGGGCGCTTGGTGCGGTCGCGGTCGCCGCCGGCGCCGAACACCACGATCAGCTTGCCGCGCACATGGGGGCGCAGCGCGCCCAGCACCGTCTTCAGGCCGTCGGGCGTGTGGGCGTAGTCCACATAGGCCTCGCCGCCGTGCAACCCCTGGCCAACCCGTTGAAGCCTTCCCGGCGCGCCCTCGATCTTTTCGAGCCCGGCGAGCGCCTGCTCGATCGAAAGGCCCGCGGCGATGCACAGGCCCGCGGCCACCAGGGCGTTGGAGGCCTGGAAGGCGCCGGCCAGCGGCAGGCGCAGGTCGTAGGTCTTGCCGTCATAGGCGATCTTCAGCCCCTGGCCGTTGGGCAGCAGGGCGCGGTCGAGAAGGCGCAGGCCCTGCCCCGCCTCGCCGACGCTCATCAGGGTCTGGCCGGCGCTCACCGCGGTGGCCGCGAAGGCCGAATAGGCGTCGCTGTCGGCGTTCAGCACCGCGGCCTTGCCGCGCGTCAGCAGGGTCTCGAAGAGCCGCAGCTTGGCGGCGCGATAGACCCCCATGGTGCCGTGATAGTCGAGGTGGTCCTGGGTCAGGTTCAGGAAGCCGGCGGCGGTCAACCTCACCCCGTCCAGGCGGCGCTGGTCGATGCCGTGCGACGAGGCTTCCAGCGCCAGGTGGGTGACGCCGGACTGGGCCACGCGGGCCAGCAGTTCGGCGACGTCGGAGGCGTCGGGCGTCGTCAGGCCAGGCGGCGTCACCTGCTCGTCGGCGAAGCCGGGGGCGCTGACTCGGACGCCGAGCGTACCCATGCTGGCGGCCTTGAAGCCGGCGTGGGCGAACATCTGGCGGCAGAAGCCCGCGACGGAAGTCTTGCCGTTGGTGCCGGTGACCGCGACGCAGGTGGCCGGCTGCTGGCCCCAGAAGGCGGCGGCGGCCAGCGCATAGACCCGGCGCGGGTCCGAGGCGATCACGGTGGGCGCCGTCAGGCCCTCGATCTCGCGGCTCGACAGCACGGCGACCGCGCCCTGCTCCACCGCGCGCGGCGCGAAGCTGCGGCCGTCGACCTTGGCGCCCGGAAGCGCGGCGAACAGCCAGCCCGGCCGCACCTTGCGGCTGTCGGCGGTGACGCCCTCGATCTGCGGATCGAAGCCCATGTCGCGCTTGACGAGGTCGGACAGGCGCATGCGCGTCAATGCTCCTCTGCCGTGGACGCGTTGGGATCGGCCGGCGTGAACGGATTGGTCTCGGCGCGCTTCTGGATGCCCAGGAACGGCGCAATCCGCTCGATAATGTGGCCGGCGGCCGGCGCCGCGACGATGCCGCCGGTGGGGTCGGGGCCGTTCCCACGCTGCGGCTCGTCCATGAGGATGAGGACGAAGTAACGCGGCGCGTTCAGCGGCCCGTCGGTGGGGAAGGCCGCGGCGAAGGACGAAACCTGCCTGGTGCTGGAGTAGCGTCTGGCGGCCGCATCCCACTTCTCGCCGGTGCCGGTCTTCCCGCCGACGTTCAGGCCCGGGACATTCGCCGACTTGCCCGAGCCGCCGGTGACGTTGGAGCGCATGATCTGCAACAGGGTGAGCGCGGTGCCTTCCTTTATCATCCGCGGACCGTGCACGACGGTTCCCGCCGGCAGCTTCCGGATGGTGAGGGGCAGGAGCTCGCCGCCATTCATCAGGCCGGAATAGGCCCGGGCGACCGCCAGCGGCGAAACGTTGATGCCATGGCCGAAGGAGGTCGAAGCGATAGCGTCCTCGTTCCAGATCCTGGGCGTCAGCGGCCGGGCGCTCTCGATGAGTTCGGTCTTGGCGGCCTGGGTCAGGCCGAAGCGGTTGAAGTAGTCGTGCAAGCGCTCCGGGCCGATCTCCTCGCCCAGCCGCGCCGTCCCGATGTTCGAAGAATGCTGGAACACCTCCACCAGGGTCAGGACCTTGTGGGTCGCGTGGTAGTCGGTGATCGTGCGGTAGCCGAGCTGGAATGGGTGTGTCGCGTCGAAAGTGGAGGACGGAGTGGCCACGCCCGCGTCGAGGCCGGCGGCTACGGTGAAGCCCTTGAACGTCGAGCCCATCTCGTAGATCGCGCCGGCCGCCCGGTTCTGACGCGCGTCCAGGCTGGCGGAGCCCGGCTTGTTGGGGTCGAAGGTCGGATAGCTCGCGAGGCCCAGGATCTCACCTGTATGGACGTTGGTGACGATGCCGACTGCGCCCTTGGGGTGGAACTGGGCGGTGGCCTTGTAGAGCTCGTCCTCCAGGGCGGCCTGGATGCGCAGGTCGATGGAAAGCGGCACCGAGCCCTGGCTGGCGGCGGCGTTGCGGATGTCGTCGTTGAGCGCCGCCTCGGCCCCGGCCAAGCCCTGGCCGCCGGTGTCGGCGAAGCCCACCAGATGGGCGGCCGTGTAGCCCAGCGGATAGACCCGCTTCTGCTCGGGCTCGAAGCTGACGCCGGGCAGGCCCATGTCGTGGATCTGGGCGCGGACTTCCGGGGTCAGGCCGCCGGTGACGAAGGTGCGGCGGCCGGCGCGAAGGGCCTTTTCCAGGCGCTCGGCGGTCAGGTCCGGCAGGCTCGCGGTCAGCGCACGGCGGGTCTCGGCGGTGTCCCAGATCTCGCGCGGATCGATGTAGAGGCCGTAGTGCAGGAGATCTGCCGCCAGCATCTGGCCGTTGCGGTCCACCAGGTCGGCGCGCGCGGCCCCCATCGGCGGGGCGTAGGCGTCGCCCTCGGCTGACCTGTTGAACAGGGTCGCGTGGGTGGCGCCCAGCGCCAGGGTCAGGAAGCCCACGCTGAACAGGGCCAGGACGAAGAAGATGCGGATGCGCGTGTCGTCCTCGGCGCGGCCGGAGGCGCGGGCGCGCTCGAAGGCGTGTTCAAGACGCCACATCAGGCCCGAGAGGCGCCGGGAGAACCACGACGGTCCGAAGGAGATCTGGCCCAGGCTCATCGTTCGGCGACCTGGGTCGGAACGGGCAAGGGCGCCGCCGGCTCTGCGGGAGCCATGCGGGTGGGATCGGGCGTGACCTCGACCGCCTTCACGGGCAGGGCCAAGGGCTTGCGCGCCAGGTCGGGCAGGTCGTTGAGGTCGGCGACGCGCTTTTCGCTGACCGGCGCCAGGCCGAGATAGGTCTCCGACAGGCGCTCGATGCGGGCCGGCTGCTCCAGGTGGCTCACCTCGGCCTGCAGCAGGCGGATGCGGGCGTTTTCGGCGACGATCTGGCGCTCAACGGTGGCGATCTTGGCGCGCTCGCCGCCCGCGACGGTCTTGGCCAGGTAGACGCCGAGGATCAGCACCACCAGCAGACCCAGCGCCACCAGGTCGACCAGCCGGAACCCACGCACCCGACGATTGAGCCAATTCACGCCGCCACCCTCCACGCTGGGGCGTCGGTGCGCACCGCCGCCCGAAGTTTCGCGGAGCGAGCCCGGGGGTTCGCCGCCAGCTCCGCCTCCGACGGCCCTTGCGCGCCGTTGAACAGCAGCTGGAAGCTCGGCGTCGCAGCGGCATGGGCCGGCGGCGCATGGCGCGATCCACCCGGGGTCTTGCCCGCCCGCACCGCCAGGAAGGTCTTCACGATTCTGTCCTCGAGCGAATGGAACGTGACGACGCAGAGCCGCCCATCCGTCTTCAGCGCCCGTTCGGCCGCCGCCAGGCCCGCCTCCAGCTCCGACAGCTCCTCGTTCACAGCGATACGGATCGCCTGGAAGGAGCGCGTGGCCGGATGCACCTTGGCGCCGCGCCGGCCGCCCAGCGTCTTCTCGATGAACTCCGCCAGCTCAAGCGTCCGGCTGAAGGGCCGTTCGTCGCGCCGGCGCACGATGGCGCGGGCGATCCGGCGGCTCTCCCGCTCCTCGCCATAGACATAGAGGATGCGGGCGATCTCCTCCGGCTCGGCCTCGTTGACCAGGTCCGCGGCGGTGGGGCCGTCGGCCGCCATCCGCATGTCCAAGGGGCCGTCGCGCATGAACGAGAAGCCGCGCTCGGCCTCGTCGAGCTGCATGGACGAAACGCCGATGTCGAGCACGACGCCGTCGATGGCGCCGTCGCCGGTCTCGTCGTCGAGTTCGGAGAAGCGGCGCTCCACGAGGCGGAAGCGGTCGGCGGGCAGGCCTTCGGCGAATTTCCGGGCGCTGGGGTCGCGATCGAAGGCGATGACCGCCGCACCACCGCCCAGCAGGGCGCGGCTGTAGCCGCCGGCGCCGAAGGTTCCATCCACCAGGGTCTTGCCCGCAGCGGGCTGCATCGCGTCCATGACCTCGTTCAGCAGGACGGGGATATGCGGTGCGCTCATAGAGCCGCGCTCAGCTTGGCGGCGCGCTGTTGGGCGCGCATCGTGGCCAGTCCTTCGCGCGCCACCTCGCGCTGGGCGGCGCGGTGCGCCTGGAAGGCCTCGCGACCCCAGATCTGGAACCGATCGCCGAGACCCACCACGACCACCCAGTCGGTCAGGCCGAACTGCTCGCAGAGGATCTCCGGCAGGGTGATGCGGCCTGCAGTGTCATAGGAGAGCTGCGCCATGCCGCCGAGGACCGAGACCTCAAGGGCGCTGCGGATCGGGTCGCCGAACTCCAGCTCCTCGATCACGCCCAGGTAACGGTCGAACAGGGATTTGCCGCCACCTTCGATGCAGTCGGCTTCGATGGAGGGGAAGCAGAACACGCCGTCGAACGGCCCGGCGGTCTGGGCGCGGAAATCCTGCGGCACGACGATCCGCCGCTTCCCATCCAGCTGTTTCTCGAAGGTCGAGAGGAACACCGCCACACCCCAAGACTGAGCGGCCCCACCAGCCGCTCTCCGCCTCGCCTGCCACCGGTCCGCCCCTACGGCCCAGGATGGTTAGCGAAGTACGAATGGGGTAACATGGGATGAATTGGGAGTAAATGACTCCGATTGACCTTTTGTTAGAGAAACCAAGGCTTCACAGCCAAGTATGGTTAATCAGATATTGTTATCCACAGAACGTACAGAGAACCGTGGCCACAACTGTTAACGAACTGGGCTGTAGGGCTGTGGACGGTGGCATTCCGTCCCAGCGGCCGTCGGGCGAGCTGCATTGACAATGGATCAGTTATATAACATTGACGTTATATGAACTCATCCACGCACCTCGACCTCGCCTTCACGGCGCTGGCTGATCCCACCCGCCGCGCCATCCTCGCGCGGCTGAGCGAGGGAGAGGCCACGGTCGCCGAGCTGGCGCGGCCGTTCTCGATCAGTCAGCCGGCTGTTTCCCGGCATCTGAAGATCCTCGAGCAGGCGGGATTGATCACCACCGCCGTCGACGCCCAGCGCCGCCCGCGCCGGCTGGAAGCGCAAGGCTTGGCCGAACTTTCGGGCTGGATCGAGCGCCTGCGGGAAAGCTGGGGGTACAACTTCCGCCGTCTCGACCAGTTGCTCGCGGAGACGGCGCCAGCTCTTGAACCGGAAAGGACAGGATCATGACCCACACTGCCGAAGTGACCACCCCATCGGACCGCGAAGTGCGCGTCGTGCGCCGTTTCAAAGCGTCGGCCGAACGGGTGTTCGAGGCCTACACCCAGCCCGCGCTGATCAGACGCTGGCTGCTCGGTCCGCCGGGCTGGCACATGCCTGAGTGCGAGGTGGACCTGCGCGTGGACGGCGCCTACCGCTACCTCTGGCGCAGGGACGACAGCTCCGCCGAGTTCGGCTCCGAGGGCGTCTATCTGGAGATCTCGGCTCCCCACCGGATCGTGCAGACCCAGCGCATGTTCGGCGCCCTCGCCGGGCCCATGGCGGAGGAGGCGCAGGCCACGGTCGAGTTCCGCGATGAGCCGGGCGGCACGGTGATGATCACCACCATCCTGTCGCCCTCCAAGGAAACCCGCGACGCCGCGCTGGCCACGGGCATGGCCGGCGGCATGGAGCAGAGCTACGTCCGCCTCGAAGCCGAGGTGCTGGAGGCGACGGACGCCTGACCTCCGCCGACTTGCGGCGGAGGACCTTCGGGATGAATGGACCAGACAGCCTGTAAGCCGGGTTCTGTGCCGCCCTGAGCCGAAGCTTAAGGCGCGACGATCATTCCTCTGGACCGCCCCTCGCGGGACGGTTCTCGCGACCTACCCGGACCGCCCAGGCCTACGACAGCCCTGCCCTCATTGCTGAGAGCGCACGGTCCCTATTCGGTCTTGCTCCTGGCGGGGCTTGCCATGCCGTCCCTGTTACCAGGCACGCGGTGGGCTCTTACCCCACCCTTTCACCCTTCCCACGACCCAAGAAGACTTCGGTCGCGGAGGTTTGCTTTCTGTGGCGCTATCCCTGGGGTCGCCCCCGGCGGGCGTTACCCGCCGCCATGTCGAAGTGGAGCCCGGACTTTCCTCGACCTCCTTGCGGAAGCCGCGATCGCCCGGCCGTCTGGTCCGGGGCGGAACCTGATCGGTCGGGCGGCGCAGGTCAAGTTGGCGCCGTCAGGTGTCATCCCGGTTTCGCTGCAGGCGAAGACCGGGATCCAGACCTCAGCTCTTGATGTGGCGGTGGATGCGGTTTTCCTGATGGTTCAGGCGCTTGGCCTGGACGCGGGTCAGGTGGCCGGTGTGCCGCACTTCGCGGGCGACCCGGCGATCGGCGGCCAGCAGGCGATGGGCCTTCATCGGGCTGATCGTGCCGGCGCGCTGTTCGGCGCGGATTTCCTGCTTCTGGTTGTGCACGCGGGCGAGGACCTCGCGCTTGGCCGGTTGCAGGGGTTGGGCGTCGGCCGTGGCGGCCATGGCGCCGAAGCCGACGACGCCCAGGGTCAGGACGAGGACGGTGCGTTTGAGGTTCATGACGGGTTCCTTTGCTCTCGATGCCGCTTGCGCGTCGGAGGCCCGGCGCCAAGTGTCATGAGATTGAACCGCGCCCTTTGAACGGCCTCTGAGATCGAGCTTGGCTCGCCGTTCAGGCTCCGGGCGGAATTGTGGCGCGCATCAGCGCGGCGATGGGGTGGTCGCCGAGGGCGGCGATCGCGCCGGCGCGTTCGGCCTCGCCCTTGTTCTGGCCGAGCTTGGTCGTGCCCTCCAGCCGCTCGATGGTCAGCCGCGCGCCGATGATCGCGCGGGTCATGGCCTCGAAACGGCCCGGCGACATCTTGGCCCGCGTCCAGGGCCGCTTGGGCAGCAGCCGGGTCTCCGCCTGAACCGCGAGCTCATCGAGCAGGGCGACGAGCCCCGCCCCGTCCAGCGCCGCGACCGGCCCCTCGGCCTCGACGCTGACGTAGTTCCAGGTCGGCACCTGGTCGGCGCTGCCGTACCAGTCGGGGCTGATGTAGGCGTCGGCGGCGAGGCTGACCGCGACGGCGCGGAAGCCCAGCGCCAGGGCGGGCGCCAGCGCGTTGCTTCGCGCCAGGTGGAAATCGAGCGCCAGGCCGCTCTCCAGCCGGCGGACCACCACCGGCGCATGGGCGATCGCCAGACGCCCGTCCGGCGCGGCGGCCAGGGTGACGAAGGGATGCTCGGCGAGGTGGACCAGCAGCGGCCCGACCTCGTCCTCCCGGAACGCCGGCGAAGGATGCATCAGCCGGCCGCCCGCAGCAGCGCGATCAGCTGGGCGCGGGTGGCGCCGTCGGCGATCCCGTCGACCTTGTCCTGGCGCCAGTGCCGCTGGAAGGCGGTGACCACGGCCGTGGTCGCCGCGTCGAACTTGGCCGACGGCGGCAGATCGTAGCCGAGACGCGTGAACCCCGCCTGCAGGGCGAAGACCTCGACGCCTTCGGCGCCTTCGGCCAGCGGCTTGCCGGGCGCCGGCGGCGCCTCGACCCAGAGGCCATGGCCGGCCTCGGCGATCCGCTTCCAGGGGAACAGCTCGCCGGGATCGTCCTTGCGCCCGGGCGCCACGTCGGAGTGGCCCACGATACGGTCGTCGGGGATCTGCCAGCGGGAGCGGATGTCGCCGACCAGTTCGATCACCGCGGCGATCTGGGCGTCGGGGAACGGGTGATAGCCGAACTCATGGCCCGGATTGACGATCTCCACGCCGATCGAGACGCCGTTGATATTGCGCTCGCCTTTCCAATAGGAGACGCCCGCGTGCCAGGCGCGCCGCTCTTCCGGCACCAGGCGGAAGATCCGCCCGTCCTCCTCGACCATGTAATGCGAGCTGACCTTGGCCACGGGGTCGCGCAGCCGGTCCAGCGCCTCCGGCCCGGTCCTCATGCCGGTGTAGTGCAGCACCAGGATGTCCGGCGGCGCGGTGCGGGCGTCGAAGTTCGGGCTGGGCGCCTCGATGAATTGCATGACCTGAGACTTAGTGCGGCTTGGCCCCGCGGTCACCCTTCGGCTGGCGCCGCCACCTTGGCCCGGGTGAACCGCAACGAGGTCTGGGTGGCGGAGAAGGCCACGACCTTGTTGTCGATCAGGCCGTGGGCCTTGGCCGCGGTGATGACATCGGCGTGCTGGACGGTCGCCGGCTTGCCCTTCACAGAGACGATCCAGAGCGCGCCCTTCTCGGCCAGCATGGGCGCGAGGGCGTCGATGCGGGCCAGCGCTTCGGCGCTGTCGGCGGCGTAGAACAGGATGTCGAGGTTCGAGAGTTCTGTGACCGGGATCGCGCCCTGCGCGGCCAGCTCGGCGCTCAGCGTCGGATCCTTCACGCCCATGATGGCGACACGCATGCCGCCCTTCACGCCGATCTTGTCCATCCGGCTCTTGGTGCTGACAGTAGGCAAATCAGATCTCCGCTCAACCCCGCCGGCCGCGTGGCCGGGCAAGGGCGAGCGGTGGCCTATAGCACTAAGCGGCCTGGCCGAGGCTCAGGAACTCGTAGCGGGCCAGGTGGTGGTCGATGGAGCCGAAGGCGCTCTCGATCATGGTGGCGCGCTTGAAGTAGTGGCCGATGGCCATCTCGTCGGTCATGCCCATGCCGCCGTGCAGTTGGATGGCGTTCTGGCCGACGAACTTGCAGGCCTTGCCGATCTGCACCTTGGCGGCGGCGGCGGCCTTGGACCGCTCGTGGTCCTCAGTCAGCTTGACGGTGGCCATGTAGGTCATCGAGACCGACTGCTCGACCTGGATGAACATGTCGACCATGCGGTGCTGCAGCACCTGGAAGGCCGAGATCGGCTGACCGAACTGCTTGCGCTGGCGGGTGTATTCGAGCGTGCCTTCGTGCAGCTTGGCCAGCACGCCGCAGGCCTCGGCGCAGGTCGCCACGATGGCCTCATCCACCACTTTCTCGATCAGCGGCAGGGCATGGTCGGCCGGGCCCACCAGGGCGTCGGCGCCGACCTTCACGTTCTCCAGGATCACCTCCGAGGCGCGGAAGCCGTCCACCGTCGGATAGTCGCGGGCGGTCACCCCGGCCGCGGCCTTCGGCACGATGAAGACGCTGACGCCCTCGGCGTCGCGCTGGCCGCCGGCGGTGCGGGCGGTGACGATCAGGTGGGTGGCGTAAGGCGCGCCGATGACCACCGCCTTGTGGCCATTCAGCACCCAAGACCCGCCGTCCTTCTTCGCCGTGGTCTTCAGGTCGGCCAGGTTGTAGCGGCCCTGCGGCTCGGCATAGGCGAAGGCGAAGATCGCCTCGCCGGCGATGATCTGGCCGATCAGGGCCTCGGCGCCCGCATAGCCGGAGTGCTTCAGGAAGCCGCCGCCGATCACCACCGTGCCCAGATAGGGCTCGACGACCAGCGCCTTGCCCATCTCCTGCATGACGATCAGGTTCTCGACCGGCCCGCCGCCCAGCCCGCCCAGCTCTTCCGAGAACGGCGCCCCCAGGATGCCCAGCTCCTCGGCGAAAGCCTTCCAGATCGCCGGGCTCCAGTGCGGCTCCTTGGCCAGCATCGCGCGGCGCTGGTCGAAGGAATAGTGATCCGCCAGATAGCTCGCGACCGTGTCGCGCAGCATCGACTGCTCATCGGTGAAATTGAAGTCCATCAGTCGATCCCGGGTAAGCTAGAGGGTGGTCAGAGCGGTCGGCGGAGGGGAATTCTGCTGGCGACAGGTTCAGAGCCCCAGCACCATCTTGGCGATGATGTTGCGCTGGATCTCGTTGGAGCCGCCGTAGATCGAGGTCTTGCGGCCGTTGAACATCTCGCCCGCCAGGCCCACGGCGTAGTCCGGGCCGACGCCGGCGTTGTGGCCGAGGTCGCGCAGGAACGGGGCGCCGTAGTGGCCCACCGCCTCCAGCGCCAGCTCCTGCAGCCGCTGCTGGATCTCGGTGCCCTTGATCTTGAGGATCGAGCTTTCCGGGCCGGGCCCTTTGCCGCTCGACTCGCCGGCCAGGGTGCGCAGTTCGGTGAACTCCAGCGCCGTCAGGTCGATCTCCAGCTCGGCGACCTTCCGGCGGAAGAAGGCGTCGCCCAGCAGCGGGCCGCCGGCGTCAGAGCGTTCCGTCGTGGCGATGGACCGCAGCTTCTCGAGATTGCGCTTCGACCGCGCCACGCCGGCGATGCCCGATCGCTCGTGGGCCAGCAGCGCCTTCGCCAGTGTCCAGCCCTGGTTCTCGTGGAACACCCGGTTCTCCACCGGCACCTTCACATTATCCAGGAAGACGTCGTTGACCTCGTGGCCGCCCTCCAGGGTGATGATCGGACGCACGGTGATCCCCGGGCTCTTCATGTCGATCAGCAGGAAGGAGATGCCGGCCTGCGGCTTCACGTTCGGGTCGGTGCGGACCAGGAAGAAGCCCCAGTCGGCGAACTGGGCCAGCGTCGTCCACGTCTTCTGGCCGTTGACGAGGTAGTACTCCTTGCCGTCGTCGCCGGTGATGCGCTCGGCCTTGGTCTTCAGGCTGGCCAGGTCGGAGCCGGCGCCCGGCTCGGAGTAGCCCTGGCACCACCAGGCCTCGCCATTGTAGATGCCCGGCAGGAAGGTCTCCTTCTGCTCCTGCGAGCCGAAGGTGTAGAGCACCGGCGCCAGCATGGAGACGCCGAACGGCAGCGGCGGCAGGGTCTCGGCGCGGGCGGATTCCTCGGACCAGATGTACTTCTGGGTCGGCGTCCAGTCGGTGCCGCCGAACTCCTTCGGCCACGACGGCGCGACCCAGCCCTTCTTGGCCAGGATCTTGTGCCAGGACAGGTACTGTTCCTTGGTCAGGGGCTGGCCGGAGTCCTGCGCCGCGCGCAGATCGGCCGGATAGTTCTCCTTGATGAAAGCCCGGACTTCCGCGCGGAAGGCGTTCTCTTCGGGTGAGAAATCAAGGTTCATGATGGGCTCCCTGGACCGCCGCGGAACGCGCCGATTTACGGCGTATCCGCGTACCCGCGACCATAGGCCAGAAGCCCTACGCCTGGGAAGATGACGTTTACGTAAGCGTCATCTCGGAACAGTCGCCAGGTTCCTCTGCAAGTCAGCGATGGCATTTGGCGGCAAGATAGAAGCACACTCCCCGCGCTCGGCGCTGAACTTCGGGTCATCGAGCTTGGCGGCCGCGATCTTCCGCTGTGAAGCCAAGACCTCCGCGACTTCAGACGGCCGCGGATGTTCCGTGAGCAATCGCGCCTGGATGAGGACGCTGAAGGTGAATAGACCAGCCTGGATCGCATCCGACATCGGATTCCGCTCGGCCTCGGCCGCCGCATAGCCGTAGCAACGCAACGCCGCTTCCGCGGACAGCGCCGGCCTGGGCAGGCCAAAACGGATTGGGATGTTGATCTTACCGCCGGTGATCGGGATCCCATCGCGGGTCATTGGCCTCATCTTGAAAACGCTTGAGACGCCCAGGGCGGCTTCGACGAAACCCTGGCCGGGTGGGTCCTCGTTCGACGTCGTGCAGTCGGCGAGATCGCCGGCCGCGGTGACCGTGCAATGCAGCACCACATGACCCTCGATGTGCGCGGCCACGGCGGCCTTGGGATAGAAGCGGGCCATGTCCTCTGCGCTCGGCATGCGCAGCCAATCGGGGTTGGTGACGATACTGGGCTTTGGCGCCGCAGCGACGGCGGGCGCGGGCGCCGCGGCCTGCATCAGGATGGCGGCGAGAACGGACAGCATTCGACTCTCCTGAGGCGCTTCCGACAACCTAACCGCGAACCACAGCCCCGCTCCAGCCGTTCCCTCGACCTTGCCGCCATTGCAGAAGCCGTGCACGCCTGAGCCATGCCCCGCATCGTCACCTACAACGTCCACCGCTGCGTCGGGAACGACCGGCGGCTGGACGTGGGCCGCGTGGCCGAGGTGTTGGCGGCGCTGGAGCCGGACATCGTGGCCCTGCAGGAGCTGGACGTGGGCCGCGCCCGCACGGGCCACGTGGACCAGGCCCACGAGATCGCCCGGCGGCTGGACATGGCCTGTCACTTCCACGCCGCGCTCACCGTCGAGGAGGAGCGCTACGGCGACGCCATCCTCACCGTCTTTCCCGAGCGGGTGGTGAAGGTTGGGCCCCTGCCCGGCTATGGGCCGATCCCGCAACTCGAGCCGCGCGGCGCCCTGTGGGTCGAGGTCGAGATCGAGGGCGCGCCGGTGCAGATCATCAACACCCACCTGGGCCTCGTGCCGCGCGAGCAGCAGATCCAGGCGGCGCACCTCGCCGGCGCCGCCTGGCTGCAGGACCCGAGATGCCAGGGCCCCAAGATCCTGCTAGGCGACTTCAACGCCACGGCGACGTCGGTGGTCTACCGCACCTTCCTGAAGGGTCTGTCGCCGGCCCGCGCCCTGGCCAAGGTCAAGACGCCGACCGCCACCTTCCCCTCGCCCCTGCCGGTGCTGCGGATCGACCACCTGTTCGTCAGTCCCGAAATCCGGGTTCTCGACGTCTTCGCCCCCTTCTCGCCCAAGACCCGCGCGGCGTCGGACCATCTGCCGTTGGTGATGGATTTCGAGGTGGTGAGCTAGCCGTCCAGCGATTCAATCGCCGCCGGCCCGCCCAGCATCTGCATCTCGCGCACCGCCTCATAGAGCCGCTCGCGGCGCCGCACGGGGTTCCAGGAGTCGCGCGGGTCCTGCGGATCGCCCAGATGGTACTGGGCCACGAACTCACCGAAGGCGGTGACCTTGGGCGGCTCGATGGGCCGCAGGCGTCCATCGCGGTTCAGCGCGTCGATGGCGCCGACCAGGCCGCCGAAATCGACGCGGGCCTTGGCCACCGCGTCGCCGGTCACGCCCATAAAGTGGCCCACCAGCCGGTCGCGAAAGGCGCCGATGGCCGCGCGGACCTCTTTGTCGTCGTTTTCCACCGTCAGCTCGCATTCGGTGTCGAAACCGCCGGAGCGGTTGTTGAGGTTGGCCGAGCCCACTCGCACCACACGATCGTCGATGACGGTGGTCTTGGAGTGGACGATGATCGTCTCGCCCTTCCGGGTCGCCGGCCAGAAGGCGCGGAAGCGGCCGAAGATATCGGCCGAGCGCAACCGCCAGATCATCGCGCCGCGCGCCCGGTCCATGGTCAGGTGGTCGAACCAGCTCGGCGCATGGCCGGTGGAGACCAGCACCACCTGTGGCCCGTCCGGCTCAGCCAGGCGCGCGGCCAGGGCCTCGGTGACCAGGGGCGAGGTGAAGTACTGGTTCTCAAGATAGATGGTCTCCTTCGCCGCCGCGATCGAGGCCAGGGTGAGCTGGCGGATCTCGTCGACCTCGGGCTGCGCCTTCCACTTTGGCACGGTGCGGGCGATGGCGACCTCGACGCCGGTGATGGCCGGCGGCACGTGCTGCGGCCAGGGATCGCCGCCGGCGTCTTCCGGCAGGGCCATGACCTCATGAGTCGCGTTGGTCCAGCGGGCGCGGAACAGGTCGCCCAGCGCCTTCGCCGCCGGCCCATCGACCAGCATCACCACCTCGTGGCGCGGTGCGTGATATTCGTGGTCGGGCATGATCCGGCGCGGATCGTTGTCGCGATGTCCCGGCGTGTCCCAGCGGTCGACCGAGATGTCGCCCCCGCCGCAGAAGGCCACGCGGTCGTCAACGACCAGCACCTTCTGGTGGTGGCAAGCGCCGAACGGCACCTGGTCGTCCAGGCGGAACTTCACCGGCGTGTTCTTGAAGAACCTCCGCGCCCTGTGCGGGAAGAAATCCTGCTGGGCGGCGATGGGCAAGGCCGAGCGCCAGATCAGCAGGCGCACGTCGAGCTCCGGCCGGGCTCGCGCCAGCTCAACCAGGATGCGCCCGACCTCGTCCGGATCGTCCGGACCTTCATAGCCGTCCGGGAACAGCCGGGTGCGCGGATCGAACCCCCAGCCCAGCAGCAGCACCGAGCGGCGCGCCTTCTGCAACGCGTCGAACACCGCCGTGAAATAGGCCTCGGTGTCCACCAGGAAGGCCGCGCGATCCGCCCGCGCCGTGCGCCAGCAGGTCTCTCCGACCCGGAGCAACGGGGGTCCGCTCGCCGAACTCAAATCGTCACAGACCCTTCGCTCGCCGACCGCCCTGCCCTCCGGTCGAGGGTTCAAAGGCATGCGGTGAAGGTAGGGTTCCCGCCGATGAGACTGCAAGGACCTGATCGGCCAAGAAAAAGCGCGCCGTCTGGGGTGTCGGCGCGCCGGCGATGAGCCGAGGTGGGGCGATATCCGCCCAGGGTCCAGAGCGCGTCAGGGTGAAGTGGATGCCGGTTCACCCGTCCGACGCGCGCAAACCTTTTTTTGGTAGACCGTTTGCTTGTCCGGTTCAGGTGTCCCACCTGAACCGGGAAGGTTCTAGCGGGCCGACGCAGTGCTCTTGCCGCCGAGGAAGGCGGTGCAGTAGCCGTTCAGCTCGGCCTCATAGCGGTCCTTGCCGTCGGTCTTGGCCGCGTCGCGCTTGCCGCGCGTCTGCTCTTCCTGACCCTTGGCGTAGACAATCTCCTGGCGGTTGCGGCCCTCCGCCTTGATCAGGGTGTCGAGGCTGGACGCGTCGTTGACGCCAAAGCCGGCGGCCAGGCCGCGGCAGCGGTTGGCCTTCAGCCAGTCGACGTCGGTGAGGTGGTCCGATGCGGCGGCGACGCTGGCTTGACCGGCGACGGCCAGGCTCAGGGCTGCGAGAAGAACCGCGGTCGATTTCATCGTCATTTCTCCCTCAAAACAGTCCCCGACATGAAAATGGCCTGTACTCTGCGGAATCTCAAATTAATTGGAAGCAATGAACAGTATTTAATGATCGTCACATGTTACGGATACACTGGAATGACAGATGACTATAATTTACTTGTCCGGATGCTGTGCAGATTGCATGAAGCGCCATGGCCACGCTGACCCCTGTGCTGGACGCCGCCGGCGTCAACGCCCTGCTGCGCAAGGCCTTCCCGGACGCCACGCCGGCCGCCTTCCCGACCGTGACCGCGGTCTCGCCAGGAAGGGTCGACGTCATGGCCCCCTACCGCGAGGGCCTGTTGCGGCCGGGCGGGGTGATCTCCGGCCCGACCCTGATGTCGCTGTCGGACACCGCGGCCTACGCCCTTGTGCTGGCGCACATCGGCGACCAGTTGATGGCGGTGACCTCGTCCTTGACCATCAACTTCCTGCGCGGCGCAGCGCCGGGCGACATCCACGCCAGCGCCGAGATGCTGAGGCTCGGCCGCCGCAACGCCGTCTGCGACGTGCGCATCTGGACCGAGGCGCCTGAGCGGCTGGCGGCGCAGGCGACGGTCACCTACGCTATCCCCCAGTCATGAGAACCCCTGAGCCCCCTCCGCCCGGCGGCCCGCCGAAGGCCATCGCCACGCCCTGCATCAAGGTCTGCGTGGTGGATGGCGAGAGTGGGCTCTGCATGGGCTGCTACCGCCAGCTCAGCGAAGTCGCCGGCTGGTCGCAGCTGACTGACGAGGCGCGCGCGGCGATCATGGCCGACCTGCCGGGCCGCCGCAGTCGCATCCGGCCCGAAAAACTGGCCATGTTTGGTTAAGCCTACCCGTTCACGGCTTCAAAACCCCCTGGCGCCTAACCTCCGCGCGCAAATCCCGACTCCCGGGATCTCCAGGCGAGGTAGCCCAGCGCGTGTCGGACGCCCTGAAATTCGCAGCCGTGGCGGCGCTCGCCGGCCTGTCGGCCGTGGTCAGCGCCGAGACCATCGTGACGGTCTCCAACCGCCTGCCGCCGCTGCGCGCCGCCAACGCCCAGGCCGCAGCCCCGGCCGCCTATGCTCCGGCCGCGCCCACATCCGGGCCGTCGTCGATCGCCAAGGCCAGCGACGGTCACTACTGGGCCGAGGGCCTGGTGAACGGCTCGCACATCCGCTTCCTGGTGGACACCGGCGCGACCGCCGTGGCGCTGACGCCCGCCGACGCTGAGCGGCTGGGCTTCAACCAGGCCGACCTGAAATTCACCTACCGGGTGACCACCGCCGCGGGCGAGACCCGCGCCGCCGCCGTCAAGCTCGCCGAGGTGACCGTGGCCGGCGCCCGGCTGCAGAATGTCGACGCCCTGGTGATCGAAAAGGGCCTGGACGCCTCCCTGCTCGGGATGAGCTACCTAGGCCGCCTCGCCAGCTTCCAGGCGACGCGCCAGGCGCTGATCCTGCAGCCCTGAGACCGCGGCCAAGGCCGCGTCCACGACCTCCAAGCCCGCGCCGGGCTTGACGCTTTCCACCGTCAGGATTCGCCGCCAGGTGCGCGCGCCGGGGCTCCCGTGGAACAGGCCCAGCATGTGCCGGGTCATGGCCGCCAGGTGCGTCCCCGCCGCCAGTTCACGCGCGATGTAGTGCCGGTAGCGCTCGACGGCCTGCGCCGGCGTTACCGTCACGTCCGCCCCGAACAGCCGCGCGTCGGCTTCGCCCAGCAGCCCCGGCGTGTGGTAGGCCGCGCGGCCCAGCATCACCCCGTCGACGTGGGCCAGGTGCGCCGCAGCTTCGTCCAGCGAACCGATGCCGCCGTTGATGACGATGGTCAGGTCGGGCCGCTCGGCCTTGAGGCGATAGACCAGCGGATAGTCGAGCGGGGGCACGTCGCGGTTCTCCTTCGGCGACAGGCCCTTGAGCAGCGCCTTGCGCGCATGGACCACGAAGTGGCGCACGCCGGCGGCGGCGCAGAGGTCGACCAGCCGGAACAGGCTCTCCTCCGGGTCCTGGTCGTCGACGCCGATCCGGCACTTCACAGTCACCGGGACCTTCACCGCCGCGGCCATGGCGGCCATGCCCTCAGCCACCAGCTCCGGCTCGCGCATCAGGCAGGCGCCGAACTGGCCCGACTGCACCCGGTCCGACGGACAACCGACGTTGAGGTTGATCTCGTCATAGCCCCAGGCCTCGCCGATCCGCGCGGCCTCCGCCAGGTCGGCCGGTTCCGAACCGCCAAGCTGCAGCGCCACCGGATGCTCCGCGGCGTCGAAATCCAGTAGCCGCGCCCGGTCCCCATGCAGGATCGCCCCGGTGGTCAGCATCTCCGTGTAGAGCACCGCCCGCGATGTCAGCGTCCGATGCAGGCTCCGGCAATGCCGATCGGTCCAATCCATCATAGGCGCAATGGCCAGTCTATGCGCTTGAAATTGCATAACTTTTTGTGTAGTCTCAAATCGTTAGGTGAAGGCGTCTGCACTCGGTTTTACGACGTCTCACGACGTTTTTCGCCACCTTTCGACTAGTCAGTGCACACGGAGCGCACACGGAAATGGCGTCGATCACACGGCTCAAATCAGGCTCCTGGCGGGTCCAAGTCCGACGGAAGGGCCGCTACGTCAATGAGACGTTCGTTCGCCACGACGACGCCAAGTCCTGGGGGCTGGAGTCCGAGCGGAAGATCGATCGTGGTGAGACGCCGGTTACGTCGGGCATCGCCCGAGCGCAGAGCTTTGGTGATCTCATCGACCTGCATATCAGTGACATGAAAGAGGTCGGCAAGGCGCCGGGCCGATCAAAACATGCGACGCTCCTGATGCTGAAGCGGCGTCTCGGCCAAAAGACGATGATCGAAATCGACCGCGAGGCATCATCAACTTCGGCCGGGACCGGTCGGCGGAAGGCGCGGGCCCCACGACCATCGGCATCGACGTCGGCGTCATCAAGCTGGTGCTGCAGCATGCGGCCGCCGTGCACGGGCTCCTAGTGCAAGTCGAACCCGTCGACCTGGGGCGGATCGCGCTGAAGCGGTTGGGTCTGGTTGGCCCCCGCAACGAGCGAGACCGTCGCCCCACCGAGGAGGAGCTGGCCCGGTTGATCCACCACTTCGATTCCAATCCGCGGCAGATCATCCCGATGGGCCGGATCATCAAGTACGCGGTCGCGAGCACCATGCGGCAGGAGGAGATTTGCCGGGTCGTCTGGCCCGACCACAATGGGCGGACCAAGATGCTGACAATCCGCGACCGCAAGGATCCGCGGGCCAAGAAGGGCAACGACAGACGATTCCCTTGCTGGCGGTCTCCGGCTACGACGCCAACGCCCTGATCGAGGAACAGCGCTCCTTCCGGTCCAACGACGATGACCGGATCTTCCCGTTCAAGCACAAGTCGATCAGCACCGTCTTCCCCCGCGCCTGCCAGGACCTTGGGATCGAGGACCTCCACTTCCACGACCTTCGCCACGGGGGCACGAGCCGGCTGTTTGAGGCTGGGTTCCAAATCCACCAGGTCGCCTTGGTCACCGGTCACAAGGACTGGAAGATGCTGCGGCGCTACACCCACCTTCGGCCGGAGGCGCTGCATTCTCTGGCGTCCAAATGGGCCGCTGAATAATGTCGCTGATCGTAGAATCGGCGGTGATCGGCGACGGCGAGCCTCGTCCCGCTTTGATAAGCTGGGCGGCGTTTGAGATCGCATTTTGCGACCTCAAACGAGGTCGTCGATGAAAGCCTTGGTTCCCAGCCCCAGCCGATCGAAGGTCCCAACGCACCTCGTGCGGGGCCAGTGGATCGTGCTCGACGAGGACCTGGCCTTGGTGTTCGGGGTCGAAACCAAGCGCCTGAACGAGCAGGTGCGCCGAAACGAAACCCGCTTCGAGGGCTACGCCTTTCGGCTGACCGCGGCGGAATCCACGGCTTTGAGGTCGCAAAATGCGACCTCAAACACGGGCCGCGGAGGTCGGCGCTATTCGCCATGGGCGTTCACCGAGCACGGGGTGGTCATGGCCGCCACCGTGCTCAATTCCGACGCCGCCATCGCCGCCATGAAGCTTGTGGTGGAA
The DNA here is from genome assembly GCF_036264965.1 of Phenylobacterium sp. Taxonomy (GTDB): domain Bacteria; phylum Pseudomonadota; class Alphaproteobacteria; order Caulobacterales; family Caulobacteraceae; genus Phenylobacterium. Next base: position 68,216 of record NZ_DATAPY010000030.1, on the reverse strand, counting down.
GCGTTCGTCCGCCAGCGGCGCGCTCAAGGTCCCGCGAAGCTTCCGACGGCATCGCCTGCCGTCGGCCTGCTGCCGCGTCTCCAGGGTGCGCTTGAAGCCCTGCTCGACCGTCACACCCATGGATGCCACTCCGCGTCAGGACCTGTTGGCACGCCAATCGACGCTCTCGGGGCGGAGCCCTAAGCCCCAACCTTTAGATGGGCCGCAAGGAGCCTGCGCGACAGGCGCCAGCCCGGCGCTGCACGGCGGGACGCCGCCCGAGCGGCCGCCGGCGCCGCAGGCGCCCGAAGGGGCGGACCCGTGGGAGCCGCGGAACGCGGCGGGACCGAGCACGCCCGCCGGCCGCTCTCCGCCTCTTGGGGCGTTGCGGGGCAAGCTGTGCAAAAACCCATTGGGAGATAGCGCCGCCGGTGGTCGCTCTCCGTTTGGCTGACTTTCTGAAATTCCGCTGAGCTGGCACTGGCACAGGACCGGACGTCTAAAAGGCGTCCGATGGGTTGGCTCATTGGCCGCAGGTATTCAGGGCAGGTTCAGGCCGCGATGTGATACAGCTATTGGCCACTCGGCCAGTGCGTCTGCTTTGCAGGCCGGGACGGCTTTCGCACCGCGAGCCTCCGGTTACATGAAAGGGCCATCCGTGCCCGCCCAAAGTATCGTGAACCCAAGCGATCCGGGGCAGAGCCTGGCCCTGGCGCTGGTCACTGCCTCCGTGGGTCCTTTGCTGCTGATCGATGGTGATCTGAAGATCATCGCGGCCAGTGGATCTTTCAGCCATGCTTTTGGCCTCGATCCGAAAACGGTTGCCGGAAGCACGCTGACGGCGCTTGGCGTCGGCGAATGGCGCGTGCCTCAGCTGGGCCAGCTGCTTCAAAACACCGCCGACGGGGTCATCAGTATCGACGCCTACGAGATGGACCTGAAGCGTTCAGGCCAAGCCGACCGCCGCCTGGTGATCAACGTGCAGAAAATCGCCTACGGCGAGCCTGACAAGCTGCGGCTTCTGGTGGCCATCTCCGATGTCACCGACAGCAGGCTGGCGACCAAGAAGGATCAGGACCAGCTGCGGGCGAATGCCGTCCGTAACGACGAACTGGCCATCGAGAACCAAGCCCTGATGGAAGAGATCAAACACAGGGTCGCGAACAGCCTGCAGATCATCGCCAGCGTTCTCATGCAAAACGCCCGCTCCGCGCAGTCAGAAGAAGCGCGCAACCAACTGCGAGACGCCCATGCCCGGGTAATGTCCATCGCGGACCTGCAGCACCAGCTGGCGGGGGCTACGACGGGGACGGTCGCGCTGCGGACCTACCTGACCAAGCTGTGCGCGACCATCGCCGCCTCTATGATCCCCGATCCCAACAGACTTAGTCTTGAGGTGGTCGCCGAGGATGTCACCGTCGATGGCGGCGTCTCCCTCAGCATCGGCTTGGTCGTCACAGAACTGGTGATTAACGCCCTGAAACACGCCTTCACAGACGATCGCGCGGGTAAGATCACGGTCGACTATCAGACCGAAGGGCCAATGTGGACGCTCTCGGTGGCTGATACCGGCGTAGGCATGCCGAGCGGCCCCCCGGCCACCTCAGGCCTTGGCACCAGCATCATCCAGGCCTTGGCTCGCCAACTCGGTGCGCGGGTGGATCTGGACGACATGAACCCGGGGACCAAGGTCTCGCTTGTCCATACCCCGGTCGCTCCAGTGATTGTCGATGCTGACCCCTCAGTGAAAGAAAAGGCCGTCTAGGACCGGCTCACTCCACACTAGGACGTCATCGCAGCCTCGTTATATCCCGAGCTGGAACACCGCCTCGCAGATGACGTCCCCATCGGCGAAGGCGCGAAGCTCCAGCCGATCACACGCGGTCGCGGGGCTGCGGGTCAGCCAGACAAACTCTTTCGAGACGTCGACCGCCCAGCAGTCCGCCAGCCTCGCCTCCACGGCACACAGGCCCGCCATGCCGGCTGGGCTGTCGATCCGCGCCTGGATACGCTGCGGAAGGCGCCGGCCCAGCAGCTTGCGGAACTTGGCGACGGCGTCCGCGCCATCGTCGGCCTGGTCTTCGTGGGTCATGGTGTCCGTCCGGTCTGAGCTCCGGACGGCGCGGGACATTAAAAAACCCCGCGTCCTGCCGTGGAGCTGGAACACCGACTTGGCGGTGTCCATGCCGATGCGTGTAGGTATGTTCACTGGTCTCTCCTCTCATCTGGCCTGACGCCGAAGCGTCATGAAGCCGTTGGGATGAGAGGCCGTCCACACCAACACATTCGCCGACCGGACCACGGGAGAGGTTCGGCGACAACCAGCCTGCAGTTGTCGAGCGGCGACTGCACCCGCGCGCTGAGGCGCCCCGAGCCGCCCCAAAAGTCCGGACGCTGAGTCGCTATGAGCGGAACGTGAAGCGGCGCATGATGCCGGAAAACGTGAACACGGTAAGTGACGTCACGACCCAGGCCCAGAGCTTGGCAAGCTCCATCACACCGTCCCAAACCGCCAGTTCGTCGATTGCCCAGCCGCCGCGCTTCGCATTGATCGGCGGCGCCTTGGCGGCACCCCTTTTTGCGACCTCCACGCAGCATTTCCGGCAACATCGCACCCACGCCTCAATACTGTCAGGTTAGCGCTGCAGCCAAGATTTTCACCTTCCCTGCGGTGAGCTCGGTCGCCTGAGGGCCACCTGCGCTATCGCATCAAAATCGGTTCGTGGGCCAGCGGATGGACGAGCCTGGGGTGCGGTTTTGCTGACCTGACAACGCCCGGAGGACGGGCTGACTCAAGTGAGACCCAAGACGCGGATCATCAGCAGCGCCACGCCGGCCAGGACCAGCAGCGACAACGTCACCACCGCGGTGACCCGCGGACCCGCCTTGCCGACGACGCGAATGTCCACCCCCAGGCCCAACGCCGCCATGGAGACGATGGTCAGACAAGTGGCGGCATGGGAGACCGGATCCAACAGAGCCTGAGGCAAGGCGCCGGTCGATCTCACCACGACCAGCAGCAGGAAGCCGACGATGAACCACGGAACCAGCTGATGCAGCGCAGGTCGGCCGCGCTTTGGGCGGTCGCCCGCGGCGAGGGCGGGCGCCGTCTCGTCCGGTTCGCCCCGCTCTCGCCGGACCAGCAACGAAAGCGCCAGCACGACGGGCCCCAGCATCAGGACCCGTACCAGCTTCACCAGAGTTCCGATCTGCGCGGAAAGCGAGCTGATCGGCGCGGTGGCGGCCAAGACCTGAGGCACGGCATAGACCGTGAGGCCGGCGAACACGCCAAAAGTTCGCGGCGTCATGCCCCAAGCGACGGCCAGGAGCGGCAGCCCCAGGACGACGACCACGCCGAGCACCGCGGTAAAGGCGATCGACGCGGCGACATCCTCCCCGTCCGCCCCGATCACGGGCGCGACCGCGGCGATGGCGGAGTTGCCGCAGATGGAATTCCCGCACGCGATCAGCGTCGCCATCCGCCGCGGCAAGCCGAACAGACGGCCCAGGCCATAGCTCGCCATGAGCCCGATGCAAACCACGCCGACGATGCCGGCCAGCAGCGCGGGGCCGGCGCCCAGGATCATCCGCGCGCTCACCGTCGCGCCGAGCAGGACGACGGCGACCTCCAGCAGGGTCTTGGCGCTGAATTCTATCCCTGGGATCCATCTCGAACCTGGCGTCCAGGCGGTGCGGACCGCCGTTCCCAGCAGGATGGCGATGACCAGCGCCTCCAGCCAGGACCGGCCGAACAGGCGCGTTTCCACAAGCTGCGCCACTGCAGCCGCGGCGGTGATCGCTACGCACAGCGCCAAGCCGGGAAGGATATTGCGTCCGGCCACCGCCACAAAGATTCGCCTCGCCCGATCAGAAGGTCTTGGCGATCCGCACGCCGTAGGTCCGGGGCGTGTTCATGAAGCCGCGCAGCAGGGTCGCGCCCGTGGCGGGAACGCGGACGCCGAACAGGGAGTCCAGGGTCTGGGCGAACTTGGTCGTGAACACATGCTCGTCGGTAAGGTTCTGGCCGAACAGCGCGACTTTCCAGCTCTTGTCGGGGCTCACGAACGTCACCCGCGCGCCATACAAGGTGACGCCCTCGACGATACCCTGCGGGTTGAGGTCGTTGGTCGTGGAGTAGCTGGAATTGTAGGTCGCGTCCGCCCGGAAGGTGGCCGTGAAGCCGCCGAACAGCGGATCGGTGACGTACTCGAGACCCAGGGTGTTGTTCCACTTGGGCGAGAAGTTCGGCGTGCGACCGGTCAGGTCCTGGGTCAGCGGGCAGGACGTGGCCGTGCCGTTGCAGGCCGGCAGGCCAGGCGCGTTGTGGTTCGCCGTGAAGGTGGAGTCCAGGTAGGCCACGCCCAGGTCGATGTTGATGTGGTTGGTGGGCTTGGCCTGGGCCTCCAGTTCGACGCCCTGGGCGCGGACGTCGCCGGCGTTGCGGACGATGAAGCTGACGCCGTCGAACGAGCGGTCCTGGAAGTTGTCGAGGTCGGTGCGGTAGGCGGTGAGGTTCACCAGCAGGCGCCGGTCGAACAGCACCGACTTCACACCGGCTTCCCAGTCCTTCGAGGTCTCGGAATTGAAGATGCGCTTCTGGCCCACCGCCGCGGCCCCGCCGGCGGAGTTGAAGCCGCCCGACTTGTAGCCCGTCGAATAGGTCACGAAGGCCATGACGTCGGGGTTGATGTGCCAGCTCACATTCCCTCGCCACGACGGCTGGGTGTCCTTGAAGCTCAGCTGGGTGTTCTCCGGCACGCGCAGCAGCGCCGCCGTCGGATTGGCCAGGGTCTCGACGAAGCTGCCGATCTTCTTGTCCTGGGTTTCGCGGGCGCCCAGCGTCAGGTCGACCGTCGGCGTGAGCGCATAGTTGCCCTGGACGTAGGCGGCGAGACTGGTGGCCTTCTGGTCGAACGCGCCAGTGGCGGCGGCGTTCTTCGGGCTGGCGTTGCAGGCGCCCACCAGCGGCGGGGCGGCCGCGGCGACGGCGAAGCTGCAGTACTGGCTGCCGAGGTTGAGCACCTCGCCGATCTGGTACGTCTCCTCGAAGTCATAGAGTCCGGCGACAAAGTCCAGCTTGCCGTCCAGGAACGCGCCCTTCCTGCTGATGAACTGCAGTTCGTGGCTGTCGCTGTCGCTGTCGAACCTGGCGTCGCGGGAGAGCAGGTCGAGCGGGGAAAAGACGACGTCGCCGTCGCTCTGCTCGTCCTTCCAGCTGCGCCAGGAGTCGATGAGCCGCAGGGTGTGGCCGTCGCCGACCTCCCAGCTCAGGTCACTGGCGACGCCGTACTGCTTGTCGTTCAGGTTCTGGTTTTTGTAGCGCTGATCGACGTTGTTGAAGCTCGGCGGATAGGTCAGGGAGGCCGGGTTGGTGCCGGTGCGCGCGGCGAAGTTGGCCAGCTGGGTCGCGTTGGCCGTTGAGGTATCGACCTGGTTGATGGCGTTGCCGTCGCCGCTGGTCTTGGCGTAGTCGGCGCGGAGCGTCCAGGTGAGGTGGTCGGTGACCAGCCACTTGGCCGAAACACGGCCCTCGACGGTGTCGTGCTGGCCGTAGGTCTTGCCGTCGATGACGTTCTTGGCGAAGCCGTCGGTGCTGGTGGCCAGGCCCGCGAAGCGCAGGCCGAAGCGGTCGTTCACCGGCAGGTTGACCATCCCCTCGATCTTGCGCTCGCCGTAGTTGCCGAGTTCGCCGGCGATCGAGCCTGCGAAACTGTTCAGGTCCGGCGCATGGGTACGAATCGAGATCGCGCCGACGGTGGCGTTGCGGCCGAAAAGCGTGCCTTGCGGGCCGCGCAGCACCTCGACGCTGTCGACATCCAGGAAGCTGGACAGGATCGCGCCGGGCCGCGGAATGAACACGCCGTCGATGTAGGGCGCGACGCTGGGGTCGATGGCGGCGTTGGAGCTGGCGCCGAAGCCGCGGATGCGCAGTGCCACGCCCGACTGCTGGCCGACGGAGTCCAGCCGCAGGTTCGGCACGACGCGCACCAGGTCCTTGGCGTCCTCGACACCCTTGGCCTCCATGGCCTTCGCCGAGACGGCGGTGATCGAGAGCGGCACATCCTGGATGTTCTCCGCCCGCTTCTGGGCGGTGACGACCACTTCCTCGACGGCGCCGGCGGCGGACGCGTCGGCGGTAGCGGCGTCGGCAAGCGCGGGCGCGGCCCAGGCCGCGATGGCGAGGCTGGACGCGCCCCAAAGGCAGAGTTTGCGATAGGTCATTTGTTTCCCCCTAATTTGGGCCATTCAGGCCGCGTTGTGTGGTTTTGGTTGACGCAGACGGCCGCTGAGCGCGAAGGCGGCGGCCGATAGAAGGGCGGCGCAGACACCGACCTGCAGCGCCGCGTGCAGCCCCAGCCGGTCGGCCAGGAGGCCGGTGACAGCAGGGCCCGGCGCGAGGCCGATGAGGTTCATCGCCAGGCTCATGACGGCCAGCGCCGAGCCATGCAGGGCGGGCGGCGCGCCATCGGCGACGATCGCGCCTGCGGGTCCGGTCGTCCCGCCCGCGCAGAAGAAGCCGATGGCGGCGCAGGCGAACTGCGCCGGGCCGACGGGCGCCCAGAGCGCCGCCTGCAGTCCAAGGAAGGTGAGCAGCGCAAAGCTGGCGGCAAGCCAGGGACGCAGGCCCGGATTGGCGGCGGAGAGCCGGTCGCTGATCCGCCCGCAGGCGATCATGCCGACGCCGCTCGCGAGCAGCAGCAGTGCGGCGAAGCCGGCCGCCGCTTGCGGCGTGGCGCCCATGGTCCTGTTCAGATAGCTGGGCGTCCAGGCGGTCAGCGCCCCTAGCACGAAGAGCTGCAGGCCGTTCGCCAGATAGGTCACCGTCACAGCCGGGGTCGCGAAAAGGCCGGCGGCCAACGCGCGGGGCGTGAGGCGCGACGCGAACTCCCGTGGCTCGCCAGCGGTCGCCGGCGGTTGTCCGCGAAGGACCAGGGCATAGAGTCCGGTCAGCACAAAGCCCAGGACGCCCATGGCCGCGAAGGCGCCACGCCAGCTGGCGTGGGCCGCGATCGCGCCGCCGAGCGCGACGCCGGTGAAGGAACCGAAGACACCGCCCGCCATGAAGGCGGCGCTGATCGTGGCGCGCAGGCGCTGGGGAAAGTAGGTGAAGACCACCGCAAGGCCGACGCTGGCGTAGGCGGCTTCGCCCACGCCCAGCGCCAGACGCGCGGCCATCAGCTGGCCGTAGCTGGCGCAGAGTCCGCAGGCGAGTGTCGCCAGGCTCCAGGTGAACGCCATGGCGATGACGCTTCGGACGCGACCGATCCGGTCAGCCAGCAGCGACAGCGGGAAGGTCAGCACGCCCACCATCAGGGCGACGGCGCCGCCCAAAGTGCCCAGCTTGGCGTCGGTCAACAGCCACTCGGCCTTGAGCAGCGGAAACACCGCCGCCAACACCTGGCGTGACATGTAGTCCGAAAGCAGTAGGCCGAACGAGACGGCGAACACCAGCCAAGCGCGCGGCGCGATGCGCTCCGCCGACAGCGCGGGGCCGTCAACGTTGGCGGCAGGCCGGGCCATGGTTCGATCGACGGCTGTCACGCGTCGACCTCGCCAAAGACCGGCGCCTGACGGATCAAGTTCATCATCTTGTGGGATGCGACGGGTTCAGTTGAACGCCGTGAGGTCTTTCGCCGTCAGGCCATGCTTCTCGCAATAGGCGAGATAGCGCTGCATCCCGGTCTTCCAGTTTTCGAGCGCGACGATGTTGTCGTTCTCATCGAGGAACGCGAGGTCGCCCGTCATCTGAACCAGCATGACGGCGTATCCGCTGGTGCTTTCCGTGCTGATGACTTCTGGTGTGTGGGTCGAGGCGGCGGTCTCGTACACGACGCTGCCGGCCCGGGCGACCCAGTCGTGCTCCTTGTACTTCCACTGGCCCTCGATCGTGTAGACCATGACCGTGCCGGTGTGGTGGTGTCGAGGCAGCTGCATGTCCAGCGGCGCCTTCATCATGACGATCACCTCGCCCCGGATCGGATCCAGCTTGAAGTACTTCAGCAGGACGTTTTCCGCGTACGGCGTGAACGGCACCCAGGGCAGCGAGTCGCCATCGATGACGGCGGTGTCGATGTGTTCGTGCAGCATGTCTGTTCCAATGGTGGGGTTGAGTTGGTGGGGACGCGCGGGGCTATCGCGCTGGCGGTGATGGGTGGGCCTGAATTGGGCGGAACGAACCGCCAGGCTCAGACCAGCGGAGCGCCGGTGATGGTGGCGCGAAGCATCTTCCTGGGCGCTTTTCCGTAGTCGGCCACGGCGTAGTGCTGGACCTGCAGATTGTCCCACATGGCGACCGTGTTGGTCCGCCATTTCAGGCGCACCTGGTATTCCGGAACCGCGGCCTGAGAGGTCAGGTAGGTCATCAGATGGTGGGCCTCGGGCATGAAGTCCTGGCCGTATCGGACGTCCTCGAAATTGTAGAAGTTCGCGAAGTGGGTCGTGAACACGGAGTTCACAAACAGGACCTTCTCCCCCGTCTCGGGATGGGTGAGGACCACAGGATGTTCGGTGGCGGGGTTCTTCGCGGCCATCGCGTGGCGTTCTTCGATCGGCAGCTGGGCGCCGAAGGTCTGCTCGGCGCTGTGCTTGGCGCGCAGGCCCGCGATCCGCTGCTTGATGGCCTCCGGCAGATTTTCATAGGCCATCACCATGTTGGACCAGATGGTGTCCCCGCCGGTTTCCGGACCCAGCTCGCGGCGCAACACCGCGCCGCGGGGCGGCGCCTTCTTGAAGGTGACGTCGGCATGCCAAATGTTTTCGCGGCTGGATTTATCGACCCAGGTGGGACTGTTCGCGTCGAGGTTGCGGTACAGCATCAAGAGCTTGTCCGCCTCGGGATGGCTCGGAGCCAGGGGGTGGCTTTCGAGTTCGCCGAACTGCGCCGCGAAGGTCTGTTGCTCCATCGGCGAGACGTCCTGATCGCGGAAGAACAGGACCTTGTGCTTCAGCCACAGCGCGCGGATCTCGGCGATGAGGTCCGGATCCAGCGCAGCGTCAGCCAGGCTGACGTTGCTGAGTTCGGCGCCGATGGCAGGTGTGGAGAGCTCCACCTTGATCGAATGCCGCCGCACCGAGGGCCTGACAATCGCGGGCGCCGTGGGCGCGGTCGTGTCCTGGAGTGCGCCGGTGGTGGTCATTGAAGGTCTCCAATCCCTGCTCAGCGGAATTCAGAGTACGCCTTCAGATAGCGCGGCTATTCGCATTACAGGACGATATCTTCGCATGTTGGGACATGAGCAGGAGGCGGTTCACCCCGGATCATCGGCCCAAGTGGCGACGGGCTCCTAAGGCGCCAGTTCCCTCACATGGGGTCCGGCCTCGCCTTCCCGGTAGCGGAGCGCCCATTGCGAGGGCGTCATGCCAAACTGACCCCGGAACCAGCGGGAGAAGTCACCCGCGGTGGAAAAGCCGAGGAGTTCGGCGACCTCGTACAGCCTGCGTCTGCTGTTGGCCAAAAGCTCCTGGGAGAGTTCAGCCCGTACAGCGTTGATGATCGTGGTGACGCTCTCGCCCTCGACCGCCAAGTGTCGGTTAAGTGTGCGCCGATGCATGCCGAGATGCTGGGCGACCTGATCCACCGAACAGAGTCCGCTGGGCAGCAGCATCCTGACGATCTGCCGCGCCCGCTCCGCCGGCTCGTCGCGCAGGTTGGCCAACTGCATGTCCAGCCACCGCTTCAACTCGCGATTCAGCGTCGGATCTGCGGTGGAGATCGGCGTGTCCAGATCTCTGCGGCTGCACACTATGGCGTTGCATTCCTGCGAGAACTCGACAGCCGTTCCCAGCACACGGTGGTGCACCTCGAGGCTGGCCGGGGGCTCGTGCGTGAAACTGACCGCCACGGGCCTGAAGGTGTTGCGCGTCAGCGCTTTCAACGTCCGCAGACCGATGGCGGTCGACGTTTCGATGAGCTGACGCCAGACCCCGTGGCGCTGCATGTTGACACCTATATGCAGCAGCGCGACGTCGCCCTGATCCTCTTCGAGCCACGGTTGCACGCCCGCATTCTGCAGCGCCATATATCGGACGAGGGATTGCACGGCCGCGCGCAGCGTCGGCTCTTCCCGGATCAACAGCGCCAGCATGCCAAAGTTGGCCACGGTTCTGGTTTCCGCGAGCAACAGTCCGAAGGACTCCTGGCCAGACAGGCGCGCGGACTCCTCCAGCAGCCAGCCGACGGAATCCGAACTGATGATCATGTTCGGATCGTCGAGGACCCTCGCCGGCAGCTTGGCCATCCGCAGCATACGAAACGGATCGAGCCCCGCCGCACGGGCGACGTTTTCATAGTCGGTGAGGCTGGCGCTTCGCGTCAGGATGGGCATGGGTCGCCATCTGTCCCAATTTCACAAGGTCATGTCCCGCAATGCTTAGCACGCGGCGGGCTGTCAGGCCTACGATAGCGGCCAAGAGCTTGTAGGAACGGACAGGACAATGAACGCGAGCGCTGAAAGCCACGCCGGTCAGTCGCCCGCCACGTCAGGGCCATTGGGTGCCGACGATCCCGGCGCGTTCAACCATTGCTTCGCCGAGGTCAACGGCATTCGCCTGCACTACGTCGACCAGGGGCAGGGCCCGCTGGTCATCCTGCTGCATGGCTTCCCCTACCTTTGGTACATGTGGCGCCGCCAGATCGTGGCCCTGGCCGGCGCCGGCTTCCGGGTCGTCGCGCCCGACCAGCGGGGGTTTGGGCGATCCGAGCGGCCAGAAGACATCGAAGCCTACGATTTGAGCCAAGCCGTCGGCGATATGGTTGGGCTGATGGCCGCCCTGGGCGAAACCTCCGCGGTGATCGTAGGGCACGACCTGGGTGCATGGGTGGCCCAGGCGGCCGCAATGCTGCGGCCGGATCTGTTCCGCGCCCTGGTGATGCTCAATACGCCCGTGCCACCGCGTGGAAAGATCAGGCCGACCGTCGCTTTGCGGGAAATGGCCAAGGGGCGGGTCTATCACCACCTCTACTTCCAGGAGGTGGGCAAGCCGGATCGCGAACTGGCCGCCGACCCGCGCAAGACCTTGCGCAGCCTCTACTACTCCGTCTCCGGCAGTGCCGTCGGCGCCGAGCGCTGGCGGCTGTTCATCGAGCCCGGCGAGCCCATTCTCAACGCCTTCACGGAGCCGAAGGATTTCCCCGCCTGGCTGAGCGCGCGGGCTCTCGACTACTACGTCGATGAATACGCGCGCACCGGATTCACCGGAGCATTGAACTACTACCGCTGTCGCGACCGGAACTGGGAAATCACCGCGTTTCTGGACGGCGCCGTGGTCCGCCAGCCCAGCATGTTCATCGGCGGGGCCGCCGACCCGGCGCTGGAACAGATCACCGGCGTCTATGACCAGCTCGAAACCTACATGCCCGGACTGCGGAAGAAGGTGCTGCTGCCTGGAGTCGGCCATAGCGCCGCGGAAGAAGGCGTCGATGAGGTCAACGCATTGCTCCTTGAGTTCCTGAAGCCGCTGGGGCGCTAGCGTCCGGGCTGCCCGGCGATCGGACGTCCAGTGCAGCCGAGAGGATCCCAAACTGTCAGTTCGGACCGTCCAAATCCGCGAACAAATGCGAGATTTTACGAGAACCGCGTGCACAGGATTTGCACACGCGCTCCGCTAAGTAATTGAAAACACTGATCCGTACGTCCAGTCCATCATTGGCGCAGTCGAAAATCGCGCTGATAAGTTGTTGTTTTTGTTCATTAACTTTCGACAGAGTCGTTCCAACACCGGACTGGGCGGACTGAGATTTCAGTAAATTTAGCCGTTGATTTATCAGGAAAACTTTCTGGCCGCGAGTGCTGCGGGCCACCAAAAGTCGCATGTCAGTGCACGCAAAATGCGACGCCTTGGCTTGGCGATTCGGCTCAGAAAATCTTACGGCGGCCAGCAGGCCCGGTACCCCTAGGAATGCGGTGGGGAGGCCACGTCCACACGTCCACATGTGGACGTGGCTAGTCGCAGGAGATCCTATGACGGGCGGTGGGTTCGACCTTGGTCGCAGGCTGCTCGGACGTCGATTGTCGGACGCCACGATCCGCCCAGGCGATCAGGTCCGCCACGGCATAGACAACCCTACCACCGAGCTATCGATAGATTGGCCCTGTGCCCCCGGTGCGGTGCTTCTCCAATGTTCTCGGCGACAATCCGAGAAGCGGGCCGGCCTCCCGGGTGGTAAGGAAGGCGACCGGGGTGCCCCGGCGGCGGCGATTGCCCCCTGATCTCTCGACCTGGCTTCCGCGCCGCATTGCCACCCTTCGCGCGAGACCCTCGCCGATCGCCGTTCGCCGTCTTTCCAACCCGACGCCACGCCTCACGCTGCCTCACATATTCAACAACGAAGAAACCGGTCAGCCGTGCCGCCTCAGTGCGGCCAGCCCGGCCAAACAAAGGACTGCCAAGGGGTTGCTAGAGACTAGAGCGTGGCCTCAGCGACGCTCGCGGCCCCTATCTCGACCGCGCTTCGCCGCTCCGATCGGGGCAGCAGAGCGATGGCAACGGCGGAGAGGAAGACACCGACGGACGAGACGACGATGGCTGTGGTGTAGTCACCTGACCGCGCCAGCCGGGCGATCAGCAAGGGGCTCGCGCCACCGGCAAGGATCATGACGCTATAGGCCAGACTGTAGAGCCGGCCGAAGCTGGCCAGGCCGAAGTACCGGGAGACGGTGAAGGCGAGGATGTCGAGTTCGGCGCCGATGGTCAGGCCGACCGCCAGGGCCGCCAGGCAGAGGATGGACCCACTCGACGACAGCAGCATGGCCGTGCCTGCCGCCGAGATTGCGAAGACTGCCGCGGCGACGAACGACGCCCGGAAGCGATCGAGGGCGGCGCCGGAGAGGCAGCGGCCGGCGATGATCGAGACGCCGACAAGGGACTGGACCTGAGCGGCTTGATCGGGTGCGAAGCCGCGCTGCCGCAGGATGGTGATCAGGTGCAACAGGTAGCCACCGCCGAACAGGGCGGGCGCGGCGAAACAGGCCAGAATGAACCAATAGAGGGGCCGGCTAAGCGCGCTCCAGTCGCCGTGGTCCGCATGGTCTTCGGCGGCTGCGGCCGACACCGGCGCGGGATCCTGGCGGATGAGCCAGAGACCGAGAGCGCCCATGACCAACGCAAAAGCTGCGAGCGTCCAATAGCCACCGCGCCATCCGACCGCCGCGATGACGCGGGTCATCACCATCGGCGCGGCGATCGCGGTGACGCCGAGCCCGCTGATCATCAGGCCGAGCGCTAACCCCCGGCGGCGGTTGAACCTGGCCGCCACGACCCGCGCGTAGGTCGGCGGCGCGGTCCCGACGCCGAGCAAGGCCAGCACAACCATGGCCGTGGCGAACCAGCCGAAGTGGGCGGGCGCAGCCCCCATTCCAAGAAACCCGAGCGCCTCGCCGACCACCGCGAAGCCGATGATCCGGGTGGCGCCCCAGCGATCGATCGCCTGGCCGACGAAGGGCGCCACGAGCGCAACCGTCGCCGAGAGCATGAAGGTCGCGAGCGACAGCTGCTCGCGGGTGTAGCCCACCTTGGCGACCAGCTCGGGGACGAAGGCCCCGCCGGTGTAGGCGTTGAGCCCGATGACGCCGACCGAGGCGGCGATCATCGCCCCGAGCAGCGCGCGCCAGTGCCGCCGGAATTCGTGTCCGGCGGCGGCGCCCACATCAAGGGACTCTGGCGTCATCGGCCTAGAACCGGCGATCCACGGAAATCCCGAACACGCGGGGCTCGTTCAAGCTGACCTCGGGATAGCTGAAGGTCACAACGTCGGTCTGGACGATGCGGGCGTTGTTCAGGTTCGAGCCGAACGCAGCGAATGTCCACTTGTTGTCGGGGCTGTGCAGCGAAACCCGCGCGCCGACCGTCCCGCCCGCGCCATCGTACCAGGGCGTGGCGTTCTGGTTGGTGAAGTAGAAGTAGATCTTGTCGCGCCAGCGGAAGTTGGCTTCCGCCACCGCCATCCAGCCGTTCCGCAGCGGGAATTCCTGGCCGATCGAAGCGAAGGCCGCCCACTTCGGCGCGTTCGGCAGGCTGTTGCCCGCGGCGTTGACGAAGTTGTTGAAGATATCGACGGCCTTGGGGAAGGTCTTGAAGTAGGCGTCGGTGTAGGCGGTGTTCGCCGAGATGACCGTGTGCTCGAACGGCCGCGCATTGACCTCGAACTCGAAGCCCTTGATCTCGGAGGCGCCGGCGTTGGTGATGATCGCGCCGCCGGTCGGCACGCCCGCCCGAAGCTGCAGGTTCTTGTACTCGTTCTGGTAGGCCGTGAACGACAAGCTGAGGCGGCGGTCGAGGAAGTCGCCCTTGATGCCGCCTTCCAGTGAGGCGTTGGTCTCCGGTGCGAACGGCGGCTGCACGGCGAAGTCGTTGTAGCCACCCGCCCGGAAGCCCGTCCCGTAGCCGATGAACAACATGACGTCCGTGATCGGGTGGTAAACCGCTTTCACGCGGTAGGTGGTGTCGGCCCAGCTGGCGCTGCCGACGTATGGCGTGTTGGTGACCGCGCCCGTGATCGTGTTGGTGACCTGGATCCCGGAGTTGAGATCCTTGTGATCGTGCGAATAGCGCACCCCGCCGATGATCTGGAACTGATCGGTGACCTTGAAGGTGGCGTCGGCGAAGGCCGCATAGGAGTCGGTCTTCTGGTTGCCGTGGTAGAAGGACGCGGTCGACGTCGGTGTTGAGAACTGCAGGTTGTAGATGGTGTCGGCGTAGTCCTGGTCCTCGTGGAAATAGTAGAGGCCCGTGATCCAGGAAAACCGTGTGTCGCCATGCGACTGCAGCCGCAGCTCCTGGCTAAATTCACTGCTGCGATCGTCGTTGTTGTTGAAGCCCAGGCGCGGCGGCGTCGCCAGGCCTGCGGAGTTGTTCTGGCCGAAGACGTGCGTGTAGCGGTAGCCGGAGATCGAGACGAGGTCCGCGGCGCCCAGCGCGTAGGTGAGCTTCGCGGCCGCCCCGCCCACGTCCAGCGTGGTGTGGGTGGTCGGGTCCGACGAATAGTTGTTGTCGTTGTAGATCGCATCCTTCTGCGCCGCCGGTAGCGGCACGTTCGGCGTCGCCACAGGGATCAGGTTGCCGGTCGGCGACGTGCTGAAGGTCGTGGCGGCGTTGCGGAACAGGGCGGGCGTGTTGCTGATCGAGCCGTAGTCCGCCGAGAGCCGCGCCGTCAGCGGGCTGTCGCCGGAATAGGCCACGACGGCGCGGATCTGACCGCTTTCCCCGCCCGCGATATGTGAGCCGTCGAAGGTGTTCTTGGCCCAGCCGCGCGCATCCACGCCGCCGGCGGAGAGCCGGCCGGTGAAGCCGTTCCCGAGCGGACCTGAGACGGCCCCCTGGAAGCGGTATTCCGACGTGTCCTTGGCCTGGGCGCTGAAATAGCCCTCCGGCGTGCTGGTCGGGTCGGCGCTGTGCAACAGGATGGCGCCAGCGGTGGCGTTGCGGCCCTGCAGGGTGCCCTGCGGCCCGCGGACAATTTCGATGGACCCCATGTCGAGCAGATCCTCGGTCCCGATCGCCACGCCGCGCGCCAGGTAGACGTCATCCATGTAGATGGCGACCGGCTCGTCGCCGGTGTTGAGGGCCGAGCCCGAGGTGCCGCGCATGCTGAGATAGGTGCGCCCGCCGACGCCGTTGCCGTTGAACTGCACGCCCGGGACGGCGCCGGAGAGTTCGGTCAGGTTCTTGGCGTTGGTGGCCGCCAGGACCGCCGGCGTCACGACCGAGATGGAGATCGGGACATCTTGCAGGCGTTCTTCACGCTTCTGGGCGGTCACCACCAGTTCGGAGACTTCCACGCCTGATCCCTTGGCCGGGGCGTCGGCTTCGGCATGAGCGGGGGCGGGCGCCGCGGCGAGGCCGCAGGCCATCAGCGCGCCGAGGGCGCAGGAACCGAAGAGCGCCGGGCCACGGTCTGAGACCACGGAGGCAATGCTCCGCCCACGGCTGAAAGTGATCATCGTCGTTTCCCCCAAGAGTTCTTTGTCTGTTGGGCGGCAGTCTGCACGGGGGTCGGAGCCGCAGTAGTAAAACCTCGGCCTCGATCAATTCCTTGTGGTTATCGCATAGCCGCTCCACGTCAGTCTGATCTAATAGGTGGCCGAGCCGACCTCCGAAGGAGATGCATCGCCATGGACCTGCGCCTGCTCCGCTATTTCGTCGCCTGCGTGGAAAACAAGAGCATGCACGCGGCCGCCGAGGTGCTGCACGTGTCGCAGCCGGCGCTCAGCAAGGCGGTGCACCAGTTGGAGGCCGAACTCGGCGCGCCACTGCTTGAGCGACGGCCGCGGGGCGTGGTCCCGACGCCTTATGGCGAGACGCTGCTGCGCTACGCCAAGATGATCGACACCGAGCTGCGCCGGGCGTCCGCGGAGATCGACGCCATGCGCGGCGCGACCAAGGGCAAGATCAATGTCGGCGCCGTGCCCACCATGATCGCGCCCATGACCCGCGCCGCCCGCCAGATCCTGCAGGCGCATCCGGGCCTCAAGCTGGAGGTCCGCGCCGCCTTCTCCCGCGAGCTCACCACCTCACTTCTGGACGGCGAACTCGACCTCGCCCTGATCCTGATCCCGGAAGGCGGTCCGCCGCCCGGCCTGGCGTTCGAGCCGATCCGGCGGACAAACCCGGTGATCGTTGCGCGCGCGGAACATCCGCTGGCGGGCCGGGACAAACTTGCCCTGCACGACCTCGCCGCCTTTCCCTGGCTGGCGGCCACCTATCCAACCACCCACTGGCGGATTCTGAACCGGGTCTTCCTCGACGCCGGCGTGCCGCCACCCCAGGCCGCGATGGAGGTCAGCACCGTGGTCTTCTTCGCCCCGTTGATCCGCGAGACGGACATGCTGACCATCATGCCGCAATCGATGCTGAGCGAGAGCCCTGAGGGCGCCGGTCTCGTCGTGCTGCCTTTCGATCTCCCCTTCCCGGCTGAGCAGATCGTCCTGGGTTATCGGGAGAACAGCTACCTGTTGCCCGGCGCGAAGATCGTCATGCGCCATATCCAGGAGGTCTGCGCCGACCAGCCCTGACGGCGTCCCCGCCCGCGCTCACCGCCGCCTGCGATAACCATAGACTATCGAATCCTCCCCCGAAGCTGTTGGTCGGCGGCATCGCAGTCCCGGATAGTTCGTACTGAAAAGGTGTCGCGCAGACGGAACGCGCGGCCAATAGGTTGGGGGGAACGTGCGGTTGCACGCGGATCAGTACGACGTGGTCATCGTGGGCCTGGGTCCCGTAGGCGGGATCGCGGCCAACCTCTGCGGCCAGGCCGGCTTGCGGACCTTGGTCGTCGAGCGCGGCGTCGAGCCCTACCTTCTGCCGCGGGCGGTCCACATGGACGCCGAGGCCATGCGGATCCTGCACTCCGTAGGCTTGGCCAAGACGGTCGCGTCCCTGACGCGGCCGCTCGGCGGATCTGTCTATCTGGGCTGCGATGGCCGGCAGATCCGCGTCTTCCGCAGCCAGGACACCCGCGCCGCCCTGGGCTGGCCCGCCAGCAACCTTTTCTACCAGCCCGAACTCGAAGGGATCCTTCGACAGGGTCTGCAGCGCTTTCCCAACGTCGAGGTCCGGCTGGCCGCCGAATTCGCGGAGCTGGAGCAGGACGCCGAGGGCGCGCGCCTCAGGATCACGTCCGCGAACGGGGCCGACGGTGGTTGGGTGGGCGCGCACTTCGTCCTCGCCTGCGACGGCGCCAGCAGCCCGGTCCGCAAGGCGCTGAACCTCGACCTCGAGGATATGGGCTTCGAGGAGCGCTGGCTGGTGATCGACGGCCAAATGTCCGGCGCGATGCGCTGGCCGGAACGCTACGACATTCCTGCGGAGGTGCGCGACGGCCGCTACTCCCTGATGATCTGCGATCCGGCGCGGCCGGCGACGATCATCCCCGGCGCGGGACGCCATCGGCGCTGGGAGTACATGCTGCTGCCGGCGGAGAGCGACGAGCACGCGCTGCAGCCGGGCAACATCGGCGCCTTGCTGGCCGACTGGACCGATCCGGCCGACGTCGAGGTCGTCCGCGCGGCGGTCTATCGCTTCCACGGCCTGGTCGCGACGCAGTGGCGCTCCGGCGCGGTCTTCCTGATGGGCGATACGGCCCACCAGACCCCGCCGTTCTTTGGCCAGGGCATGTGCCACGGCTTCCGCGACGCCGCCCAGTTGGTCTGGAAGCTGGCGCTCGTCCGGCGTGGCTTGGCTGGGCCGGACCTGCTCGACACCTATCAGGCCGAACGCGAGCCTCACGTCCGGGCGATCATCTCCGCCGCCCTGACCGCCGGCGCCGCGGTCTGCATCCTCGACCCCGAAGCTGCGGAGTTGCGCGACGCACGGTTCCGCGCCGAGGAGGCCGCCCGGGCGGGCGCGGCCGTCGCCATGACCGATGTCGTGCCACCCATTCGGGCTGGCCTGGTCGAACCCGACACCGGCGGCGATCGGATCCCGCAGCCCTCCGTGGTCGGGGAGGCCGGCGCCGCGCCGCTTGATGATCTTCTCGCCGGGCGGCTGACGCTGCTGCTCGTCGCCGAGAGTCTCGATCCACACGCCATCGCCCAGGCATTGCCCTCCCGTTGGAGAGACCTGGGCGGGCAGGTCCTTCACCTCCTCCCCGAAGGCCGGCCCGCCCAGCGTGGGGCGATCGTGGACGCGAGCGGCAGCCTCGGCGCCTGGCTCGCCAAGGCCGGCGCCGCCTGGGCCCTGATCCGGCCGGACCGGTACGTATTCGCCAAAGGACGGACAGCCGAGGCGCTGGCCGCCAGCCTGCAACACCTTCTCCTCAGCCTTGGTCCTGTCCCCGGCCGCCTGGCCGCCGAGGGGACGTCGGCGCAGCCTGAAGAAAGCCAAACCTCATGAAGCTCGCGAATTTCAGCCTCAACCACATGGGCATCTACGTTATCGACATCGACACGATGAGCGACTTCTACACCTCGTTCTTCGGCTTCGTGATCACCGACCGACGGGACTCGCCGAACCCGATCCGCTTCCTGACCATGACGCCCACCGAGCACCACCAGTTGCTGCTCGCCTCAGGTCGCGATCCCCGGACGCCGACTACGCTGCACCAGATGTCGTTCCTACTAGAGGACTTCGCCGCCCTGCGCCGGGTGCATGACGCGGCCCAGGCCGACCCGCGCATCAGCGACATCCGCGGTCTCGACCACGGCAACAGCTGGGCGCTCTATTTCAAGGATCCCGAGGGCAACACGGTCGAGTGCTACGTCCACACCGACTGGCATGTCGATCAACCCTACGGCCGGCCGATCGACTTCAGCCTCAGCGACCAGGAGATCCACGACAAGACCCACGCCGAGGTCCTGGAGAACCCAACCTTCATGTCGGCGGAAGCGGCCCAATCGCGCCTGGAACGCCAGCTGGCGGACGCCGCGGCGTGAAGCTCGTCACCTTCAGCGTCAACGGTCGCCGCTCGGTCGGCGTCGTCCGCGAGAACGGGATCGTCGACGTGACCGAGGGCGGCGCCATGGAGATGTTGCTGGCAGAGGGCGCGGAAGGCATGGCGCGGGCTCATCGGGCCGCAGTGGCCGGGATACCAGTTTCGCTCGACAGCGTGCAACTTCACGCGCCCGTGACCCGGCCGGCGAAGTTCCTCGCCATCGCCGCCAACTACCAGAGCCACATCGACGAGGTGCTGGCCAACAACCCTGCCTATGTGCCGCCGGCCTCGCAGCGCTGGTTCACGAAATTGCCGAGCTGCATCAACGGGCCCTACGATCCGATCCTGATGCCGCCGGAGGGCCGGGAACTGGACTACGAAGCCGAGCTCGCCATCGTCATTGGCCAGCGCTGCCGGCGCGTGTCCGAGCGCGACGCCGCGTCGGTGATCGCGGGGTTCACGGTCTGCAACGACGTCAGTGTCCGCGACTGGCAACGCCGCAGTCCGACCATCATGCTGGGCAAGTCCTTTGACACCCACGGACCGCTAGGACCCTGGCTGGTCACGCCGGACGAGGTCGGCGATCCTCACGCCCTGAGGATCACCTGCACCGTGAACGGCCAGACGCGGCAGGATGGCTCGACGTCGGAGATGATCGACAACTGCTATGCGCAGATCGCCTATCTCTCGACCGTCTGCACACTCGAACCCGGCGACGTCATCGCCACGGGCACGCCCTTCGGCACCGGCGCGGCCATGAAGCCGCCTGGCCTGTTGCAACCTGGCGACGTGGTGCGCTGCGAGGTCGAGCGTATCGGCGCGATCGAGGCGACCGTCCAGGCCGAGACCGTGGCGGCCCAGGCATGACCCCCGAGTTGCAGGACTACGCCGCCAAGATGGAGATCCGCGATCTCCTGCACCTGCGCGCCCGCGGCGCCGACCGCTTCGATGTGCCCCTGATGCGGGCCTGCCATCCCTTGGACGCCACCGACAACCACGGCACCTACCAGGGCCCGATGCACGGCTTCCTGGACAAACTCGACGAGGCCATGCGCAGCGGGCCGCCCTGCCGGTCCAAGATGCACCTGGTGGCCAACGCCCTATTCGACCGGCGCGGCGACGACATCTTCGTCGAGAGCTACCATGTGGCCCACGAGACGTTCGAGCTGCCGGAGGGCGTCGTCGACTACCGGATCGGCGGCCGCTACCTCGACACCTTCCGACTTATCGACGGCCGCTGGCTGATCCAGCACCGCGACATCGTCTACGACTGGTCCCGCGTGCTCCCCGAAGCGCCCAGCTTCTGGGGCGCCGAACAGCCGCCCGGCCTGGTCGGGAACCGCACCGACGCCGACCCGCTCTATCGCGCCCATCCCGCCGCCCGAGGGCGCTTGCCGGGCGCCGCTTCAAATCCCTCCGGAGACGCCGCCATGGACGATGTCCAGCGCCTGCTCGACAAACAGGCCATCGCTGAAGTGCTCTACCGCCGCGCCCGCGCCGGCGACCGCAGCGACGCCGAGCTGGCCCACAGGTGCTACCACCCCGGTGCCACCGAGCGGCATGGGACCTTCGACGGCGAGGCGGCCGAGTTCATCGACGTGGTCTCCTGGACGCGGCCGAAGCCCGGCTCGCCCATCGTCGGCATGCAACACGTGATCTCCAACGTGATGGTGGATTTCACCGGCGCCGACGAGGCTTTCGCCGAGTCCTATCACGTGGCCTACTGCCAGATGACCGGCGGCGTCGACGCCACCATCGGCGGGCGCTACCTCGACCGGTTCGCGCGCCGCGACGGCCGCTGGGCGATCGCCCATCGCGACGTGATCTTCGACTGGAGCCGGGTCGAGCCAGAGACCGAAAAGTTCTGGGCTAAGCACCCGGCGGCGGACTTCCTCTATGGCCGGCGCGGCGAGACCGACCCGCTTTACGCCTACGTGCCACGCGGGGGCTGAACCATGGCCCGCCAGTTCATCGACATCTCCATCCCGCTGGAGAACGGCGTGGTCTCCGATCCGCCGGCCTATCTGCCGAAGATCGAATACATCGACCACCAGATGTCCGTGCCGGAGCTCGCCAAGTTCTTCCCGGGCCTTCAGCCTCAGGACCTGCCGGACGGCGAGGCCTGGGCGATCGAGAAGATCGAGCTGATCACCCACAACGGCACCCATCTGGACGCGCCCTATCACTTCGCCTCGACCATGAACCAGGGCGAGCGCGCCATCACTATCGACGAAGTGCCGCTCGACTGGTGCTTCCGCCCGGGCGTGAAGCTGGACTTCCGAGGCTTCGACGACGGCTATGTCGTGCGGGCCGCCGACGTTGAGGCGGAGCTGGCCCGCATCGGCCACACGCTCTCGCCCTTCGACATCGTGGTGATCAACACCCGCGCCGGCTTGCGCTATGGCCACGATGACTATCTCAAGGCCGGCTGCGGCATGGGGCTGGAAGCTACGCTTTACCTGCTGGAGCGCGGCGTGCGGCTCACCGGCACCGACGCCTGGAGTTGGGACGCGCCCTTCTCCCACACCGCCGAGCGCTACGCCGAAACGGGTGACGCCGGCCTGATCTGGGAGGGCCACAAGGCAGGCCGGGAGATTGGCTACTGCCACCTGGAGAAGCTGCACAACCTGGAGGTCTTGCCGGCCACTGGCTTCACCGTCAGCTGCTTCCCGGTGAAGATCCGCGCAGCCTCCGCCGGCTGGACCCGCGCTGTGGCGATCCTCGACGACGAGGCCGCGCCCGGATCCGTGCGATGAAGCTCGCCAGCCGCGCCGCTGACGGCCCGGATGGCCGGCTGCTGGTCGTCTCGCGCGACCTCAGCCGCGCCGTCGAGGCCAAGGCCGCCGCCACAATGCTGCAGGCGCTTGAAACCTGGTCTAACGTCGAGCCGGGACTGCGCGCTCAGTACGACGCGCTCAACGCCGGCGCCGAGCCGAATGCCGCCGCCCTCGACCCCGCAACCCTCGCTGCCGCCCTACCCAGATCGCACCAGTTCCTCGATGCCTCGGCCTTCCTGGCGCACAACCACATCCTGGCCGACGCCTGGGGCTACACCCGCCGCACCGAAGCCGACCCGCCGCTGATCTACCAGGGGCTCTCCGACCGCTTCTATCCGGCGCACGGCGAAGTCCTCTTCCGCTCCGAGGCCGATGACATCGATTTCGAGGCCGAGTTCGGGGTCATCCTCGACGCGACACCGCTGGGCGTTTCGCCCAGCGAAGCCCTGCGCCACGTCCGGCTGGTGGTGATGATCAACGACTGGAGCCTGCGCGCATTTGGTCCCGCAGAGATGAAGGGCGGCTTCGGCTTCCTGCAGGCCAAGCCGCCGAGTTCGGTTTCCGCCATCGCGGTGACCCCTGACGAATTGGGCGCCTGGCGCGACGGCCGTATCGGCCTGACGCTTCGGGTCCATCGCGGCGCGGCGCTGTTCGGCGCGCCCGACGGCGCGGCCATGAGCTATGGCTTCGGGGACCTGATCGCCCACGCCGCAGCCACGCGCGACCTCTGCCCCGGCACGCTCATCGGCTCGGGGACCGTCTCCAACTTCGACGCGGAGAAGGTCGGCTCCGGCTGCATCGCCGAACGCAAGGCGCTCGACCAGCTCGCGCCGCCCACGGCGGCGACATCCTACCTGCGCTTCGGCGAAACCGTCCGGATGGAGACCTTCGATGCTGCGGGCCAATCGGTCTTCGGCGCGATCGAACAGCGCGTGGCGCGCAGACCGGCGAGCGCCTGGCGACGCTAAACCTCGGACGCTTCGATCAGCTTGAAGCGGCCGTTCAGCTACATAGGCCGCCACTCACAAGCGCCCCAACAACCCAACGACCAGCTCGTTGAGGCGAGGCTGGACTTTCGGGAACGCATGAAGAACATTGCTTTCGGGAGGAAGGCGATGACTGAGGCTGAAGCCGCGCTATTCATACGGGCTGACGACCGCGTGCGAGAGACGTACGTCGCCATCATGGCGGCGGTTGAGTGCTTCGGATCGGTTGTAATCGAGCCCAAGAAGACCTCTATCCATATCGTGGCCGGTTCGGCCTTCGCGGGCATCCATCCTCAGAAGTCAAAGCTTCGGATCAATGTCCGCGCCGACCACCCGATCGAAAGCGCTCGCGTCCGGAAGGTGGAGCAGGTCTCGGTCCGCCGTTTCCACAACGAGATCGACCTTATGAGTCCCGATGATGTCGATGGCGAACTCGTTGCATGGCTCAAGGACGCATACGCACTTGGAGCCGGTGTGGGAGCCTGAGGGACGCGGCCGGCCGGACTTCATGAAACCTCGCAGTTCCGCTCAGCGCAGGACCGGAAGTTGGAACGCCGGACGCAAGCCGACATTCAGCCCGGCGGCGGACTGGCTTCGGGTTGCGGCCTCCGCGCCGCCCATTCCAGCAGTGCGTCGAGCGCCGGGCACATCGCCTGGCCCCACGCTGTCAGGCGATATTCGACCTTCGGCGGAACCTGCGGGTAGACGAGCCGCTCGACGATGCCGTCGCGCTCGAGGTCGCGAAGCTGCTGGATGAGCATCTTCTGCGAGACGCCGGGGATCGCCCGCTCCAGCTCCGAGAACCGCAGCACCTCGCGGTCGAACAGATGGAAGATGATGACCATCTTCCAGCGTCCTTCCAGCATCCGGAACGCCCCCTCCAGGCCTGTGGCGGCCATGTCCGGCGTTACGTCTTCCAGCTTACCTGTGGGTGAGTACCCTACTTTTTTGTCAGTTCTTGCCATATGAGCAGTATAGCCCCAGATCGATGGCTCAGCCAATGCGGAGCGCATGTCGATGGCCGTGAAGCTTCCCCTCCCGTTCGCCAGATACTTCGAAGCCGCAAACGGTGACGACGCCGATGCGGTGGCCGCGAGCTTCGCGGCCGACGCCCACGTCCGGGACGAAGGGCGCGACCACCATGGGCGCGACGCCGTCCGCGCCTGGGCGGCCGACGCGCGCCGGCGGTATCGCTTCCAGGCTGAGCCGCGGAGCCTGGAGCCCGCGCCGGACGGCGGCGGCGTCGTGACCGCCCACCTCACCGGAGACTTCCCCGGCGCGCCCGCGGACCTGCGCTATCGCTTCATCCTGGCCGGCGATGAGATCGCCGATCTGGAGATCACGCTGCGTCCTGCGGAAGCGGAGTTCTTCGGCCGCCGCGTGCTGGTCACCGGCGGCACTCAGGGCATCGGCGCCGCGGTCGTGAGCCGTCTGCGCAGAGCTGGCGCCACCGTCTTCACCACGGCCCGCACGGCGCCGCACGATCTGGCGGAGCGCGACGCATTCGTTGCGGCGGACCTCGGCCTGCCCGAGGGCGCGGCCAGCGTCGCGCAGGCCGCCCTGCGCCGCCTCGGCGGCCTCGACGTGGTGGTCCACAACGTCGGCGGCTCCTCGGCGCCGGGCGGCGGCTACGCCGCCCTGACGGACGACCACTGGACGGCCGCGTTGAATGCGAACCTTCTGTCAGCCGTACGCCTGGACCGAGCGCTGCTGCCGACGATGATCGAGCAAGGCTATGGCGTCATCGTTCACGTCTCGTCCATTCAGCGCGTGCTGCCGCTCTACGAGTCCACGCTGGCCTATGCGGCGGCCAAGGCGGCGCTCAGCAACTACAGCAAAGCCCTGTCGAACGAGGTCGGCCCCCAGGGCGTCCGCGTGGTCCGCGTCTCACCCGGATTCACCAAGACCGATGCGGCGAGCCGCATGATCGAGCGGCTCGCCCAGGCAGACGGGGTCGACACCGGCGCCGCGCGCGAAGGATTGATGCGCTCGCTCGGCGGGATACCGGTCGGCCGCCCGAACCGTCCCCAGGAGGTCGCCGACCTGATCGCCTTCCTGGCCAGCGACCGCGCCAGCACTCTGCACGGGGCGGAGTATGTCATCGACGGCGGCACGGTCCCCACGGTCTGACCGCCCGGCAAGCTAAGGAAGCTGCCGTCTCGGGGAGCGGATCCCGACACCGGACTGGACGAACTCATTTGCACTTTCAAAGAATTAGACGAAGTCCGCTCTCCGTGCGATCCACGAAAGCCTGGCTGGACTGCGCCAGGCGAACGTCATTGACGGCGCGACGATGCACGGGTTCGACGCCCGCCATCCGCCCCGCACCGACACAGCACTTTCCGACAAGTCGCGGCGGCGGCGTCAAAGATCGCTCGGCGGCTCGCCCCTAGGGTCCGCACGCTAGGGCCCGACCTCTTCCCGGTCGAGGCGCCAACCGTGGAGACCCACCTTGTCCAAAACCTTCCTCAACGCCGCGCTCGCGGCGGTCCTCGTCGCCGGCGGCTTGGCCGTTCCAGCCGCATCCCGCGCCGACGACGCGGCGAGCCCCGCCCCGGACGCCGGCCTCAGCCTGTCTGGCGGCGCGGTCGCGGCCGGCGTCGGTTTCGTCTGGGGCTCCGGCGAACTCAACTACAAGGGCGCGCCGCACGCCGTGAAGGTGTCCGGCCTGTCTGTGGTGGACGTCGGCGCCGCCAAGATCAGCGCCTCCGGCTCCGTCTACCACATGAAATCCCTCGCCGACTTCAACGGCACCTACACAGCCTTCGCCGCTGGCGCGACGATCGCCGGCGGCGGGGGCGTCGCCTATCTGAGGAACCAGAACGGCGTAGTCATAAAGCTGAACAGCACCAGCACCGGCCTGCGCTTCAACCTCTCCGCCAACGGTGTGACGCTTAAGGTGGAGCCCTAGCGACCCGGCTGGGCGCGGCGCCATGCAGCGGGACGGCGCGGCCTTGACCGCCCCCGTCGCCAGGGCCTGGGTCGCCTGCGCCCGCTGCGGCGCCGTGCAGGCGCCGGCGCCGAGGCCGGTGCTGAACTGCCGAGTCTGCCGTAGCGAACTCGAGCGGCGGACAGGCCGCAGCCTAGATGCAGCGCTGGCCCTGTCCGCCGCCACCCTCCTGCTGCTGGCGCCGGCCAACCTGGCGCCCTTCCTCAGCGCCAGCGTGCTGGGCGCGGTGCGCGAAAGCCACCTGGTCTCCGGTCCGGCCGAGTTGTGGCGGGAAGGCTGGCCCGCCCTGGCCGCGCTCGTCGCCCTGACGGTGGTGATCGCCCCGATCCTCCGATTCGGCCTGCTCACCGGGGCGCTCGGCGGACTGCGGCTCGGCCGCCACGACCGCTGGATCGGGCCGGTCTTCCGTTGGGCCGACCAGCTCCAGCCTTGGGCCATGGCCGATGTCGCCCTACTGGCCCTGTGGATCGCCTACACCCGCCTGAGCGCCACCGTGCCCACCCGCCTTGGAGTCGGCGGCGCCTGCTTCATCGCCGTGGGCCTCCTGTCGCTGTTCACCCGCGCCACGCTGAACAAGCCCGAGATCTGGCGGCGGATCCGCGCCCAGCGCCCCTGGCGCGACGGGCGCGACGGCTTCGGATGCGCCGCCTGCGGCTATCTGGTCCCGGCCCGCGCCGCGGGCCGGCGCTGCCCGCGCTGCGCCGCGCGCCTGTGGCCGCGTAAGGCCGAGAGCGCCGGCCGGGCCGCCGCCCTGACGCTCGCCGGGCTAGTGCTCTACGTGCCGGCCAATCTGTTCCCGATGGCCACCATCCCGATCGGACTGGAGCCCTCCAGCTATACAGTGCTCGAGGGCGTGAAGGACCTCTTCGAGGCCCATCTGTTCGGCCTCGGCCTGCTGGTGTTCTCCGCCAGCTTCGCGGTTCCTCTCCTCAAGCTCAGCGGGCTCACTTGGTTCCTGGTGGCGGTGGCCGGCCGCGCGCGCGGCGGCCTGCGCGCCAAGGCCCGGCTCTATGGCGTGGTCGAGGAGATCGGCCGCTGGTCGATGGTCGACCCCCTGGTGATCGCCTGCTTCATCCCGGTGATGCAGTTCAACGCCAAGCTCTACGGGCGCGCCGGACCGGCGGCGACCGCCTTCAGCGCGGTCGTGGTGCTGACCATGGTCGCCACTCGCGTCTTCGACCCCCGCAGCCTGTGGGACGCCGCCCGGAGGCGCGCATGACCGGTCCGACGGCCAAGCGTGGCGCTTCGAGCTGGCGGGGCCGCTGGCCGGGCCTGGTATGGGCGGCGCCGCTGGCCGCTCTGATCATCGTGGCCTACCTCGGCCTGCAGGCCTTCGCCCAGCGGGGCATCGACGTGGTGGTGACCTTCGAGTCCGCCCACGGCGCCCGGGCCGGCGACACGCCGGTTGTCTACAAGGGCGTTCGGATCGGCCGGGTGACCAAGATCGAAGTCTCCAAGGACATCCGGCACGTGGACATGACGCTTCGGCTGACGCCGCGCACGCGCGACGTCCTGCGCGACGGCGCGAAGTTCTGGATGATCGGGGCCCAGCCCAGCCTCACCGACCTCTCCTCCCTCTCCGCGGTGGTGTCCGGCGTGTCCATCGGCGCCGCGCCGGGCTCCGGCGCGCCACGCCGCCGCTTTGTCGGCCTCGACTCTCCGCCGCCGGTGCCGCCCGGCGAGGCCGGATCCTACTACCTGCTGGACGGCGACGACCTCGGGGCGATGCGGGTCGGCGCCGGCGTCTACTACCAGGGACTGGAGGTCGGGCGGGTCACGCAGGTGACGCTGGACCCAGCCCAGGGCTTTAGCGCCACCGCCTTTGTCGCCACGCCCTACGACCGGCTCGTGAAACCGGACAGCCTGTTCTACGGCGCCAAGGCGCTGGAGGTGCGGCTGACCCGGACCGGGCTCGCCGCGCGCCTCGGCCCCGGCAACTCGCCCCTGACCGGCGGCGTAGAATTCGAGACGCCGGCCGAGGCGGCGGGGGAGCCGCAGAGCCTGTCCGGCGCGACCTTCCTCTTCCATCCAGACCTCGACGACGCCGAGTTGGGCCCGATCGGCCCCGAGGTCGTCTACCACGCCTCGGTCGCCGGCGGGGGCGGCCTGCGGCCCGGGGCGCCGGTGCTCCTCGAAGGCTTCGTCATCGGCCGGGTGCTGAGCCGCCGGCTGAGCCTCGACGCGGGGGACGACCAAGCGGCGGCCGCCGTCCAGGTGGCCATCGCCCCAGAGCGCCTCGGACTGTCGGACGAAATCCGCGGCGGCGCCGCCCTTTCCCCCAGCGACTGGCGCCGGCGCACGGACGCGGTGCTCGCCCGGTTGATTCGCCGCGGCTATCGCCTGCAGCTCACCCAGACCCCGCCGGTGGTCGGCCCGGCAGGGCTGGACCTCGTTCGGCTGGATGCGCCGCCACCGGCCAACGGACGGCTGGCGCGGGGCGATCTGCCTTCCGCCGGCGCCGTCTCGCTCGGCAGCGTCATTGCCCGCGCAGACGGCCTGCTGCGCTCGGCGCAGGCCGTGCCCCTGGCCGAGATCGGCCGGAACCTGCGCCAGCTCACCGGCCGGCTCGACACCCTGGCCGGCTCGCCGCAGGTCGCCGACAGCCTGATGCATCTACACGCCGCCCTGGCCAACCTCGACCAGATCACCGCCGACGTGCGGCCCCAGGCCGGGCCGCTTGCGACCAAGCTCGTCCAGGCCGCCGACAACCTCGACCAGGCCGCGGCGGCCGCCAAGCGCGCCCTCGGCGGCGGCGGGACGCCGGCCGACGCCAGCCTGCCGGACACGCTACAGCAGATCACCGCCGCAGCGCGCGCCCTGCGCACCTTGGCCGACGACATCGACCGTCATCCTGAAGCGCTGTTGAAGGGAAAGGGCCGCCCATGATCGATCGCCGATGGCTCGCCGCGGGGATCCTGGCCCTTGGCCTGACCGCCTGCGGCACGACGCCGCCCACCCGCTACCTCACCCTGGCGGTCGCTGCGCCGGCGCAGCCGGGAGCCGGCGGGACCGGGCTCGTCCTCCGGCCGCTGGATGTTCGTTGGCCGGCCGCCCTCGATCGGCTCGAGGTCGCCCGACCGACCGGCGGTGTCGAGATGGCGGTCGACGAGCTGACGCGCTGGAGCGCCGCGCCAGGACGGCTGGCCGCCGCGGCCCTGACGGCGGACCTGCTGGCCCGGCGGCCAGGCGCGGTCATCGCGCCCTGGAGCGACCCGACGCCGGCAGACGCCGTCGCCGTGACCGTCCAGGTGGAGACTGTGAGCGAGCAGATGGCGGGCTATGGCCTGACAGCGGAGATCTCGATCGCCTGTGGCCCCGCCCCGCCGCGGCGCTGGACCTTTGAGGCCCAGGCCGACGGGGCCCACGACACGCAGGGCGAGGCCCAGGCCCTGAGCCGCCTGCTCGCCGCCCTCGCCGATCGGATCGCGGGCGACCTAGCCTGCTGAGCGTACGTCAGGCCCGCGCCCGCCTGGCGCTGGCCGGCGGGGCGGTCTGGCTGCTGCTCGCCGCCGCCAGCGACGCGCTGCACCACCGCCATCCCGGGTCGGCGGCCCGGGATGATCGGCGCGCGATGCTGGGTCCACCCGCCTATTCGGCGGCAACCTCGGCCGCGAGGCCCATGCGTTCGGCGACGCCCGCGCCATAGGCTGGGTCGGCCTTCGCGAAGTGGGCGACCTGGCGGCGCAGGATCTCTTCCGGCACGCCGGCCATGGCCGCGGCGATATTGTCCATCAGCTGGCGCTTCTGGTCGCTGGTCATCAGCCGGAAGAGGGCGCCGGCCTGGCCGTAGTCGTCGTTGCCCGCGCGGTGGTCATAACGGTCGGCGTCACCGGTGATCTTCAGCGGCGGTTCGCGATAGGCGGGGTTCTGCGCCGGTCCGCCGAAGCTGTTCGGCTCATAGTTCACCGAACCGCTCCCGTTTCCGTCGAAGCGCATCGCCCCGTCGCGGTGGTAGCTGTGGACCGCCGCCTTCGGCCGGTTGACCGGCAAGGCGTCGGCGTTGGTCCCGACGCGGTGGCGGTGGGCGTCGGCGTAGGAGAACAGCCGGAACTGCAGCATCTTGTCGGGGCTGTAACCGATCCCCGGCGCCACGTTGGCCGGCGAGAACGCCGCCTGCTCCACCTCGGCGTGGTAGTTGTCCGGATTGCGGTTGAGCTCCAGCACGCCGACCTCGATCAGCGGATAGTCGGCGTGCGGCCACACCTTGGTCAGGTCGAAGGGATTGTAAGGCGTGGTCTGCGCCTCCGCCTCCGGCATCACCTGGATGTGCAGGGTCCAGCGCGGATAGTCGGCGCGCTCGATGGCGTCGAAAAGGTCGCGCTGGTTGCTTTCGCGGTCGCCCGCGACGATGGCGGCGGCCTCGGCGTTGGTCAGGTTCTGGATGCCCTGCCGGGTCTTGAAGTGGAACTTGACCCAGAAGCGTTCGCCGGCGGCGCTGATGAAGCTGTAGGTGTGCGAGCCGAAGCCGTGCATGTGGCGGAAGCTCTTCGGGATTCCGCGGTCCGAGAACAGGATCGTCACCTGGTGCAGGCTTTCGGGGCTGAGGCTCCAGAAGTCCCACATGGCTGTGGGGCTGCGCAGATTGGAGCGCGGATCGCGCTTCTGCGTGTGGATGAAGTCGGGGAATTTCAGCGGGTCGCGGACAAAGAAGACCGGCGTGTTGTTGCCCACCAGGTCCCAGTTGCCTTGCGCCGTGTAGAACTTCAGCGCCCAGCCCCGGACGTCGCGCTCGGCGTCGGCGGCGCCGCGCTCTCCGGCCACCGTCGAGAACCGTAGGAAGACCTCGGTCTTCTTGCCGATCTCAGAGAACAGGTCCGCCTTCGTGTAGCGGCTGATGTCGTGCGTGACCGTGAAGGTTCCGTGCGCCGCCGAACCCTTGGCGTGGACCACCCGCTCGGGGATGCGCTCGCGGTTGAAGTGGGCGTGCTTCTCGAAGAGGTGGAGGTCCTGCACCAACAGCGGGCCGCGTGGCCCGGCGGTCAGGCTGTTCTGGTTGTCGGCGACGGGAATGCCGGCGGCGGTGGTCAGGGTGACGGGCTTGTCCATAGGTCCTCGCGTTCGAATGCTGAGCGCAGGCTGCGCGCGGCGTCCTCAAAAGGAAAATCGATTTAATCTGGATTTTGGATCGCTTGCGTCTATCGGCGCGATCACCGCTGCATCTGCATAAGCTGGTCCATCGGGACCATGTGCGTGCTGAGCTGCGCCATGATCCAGAGCGACCCGATCACCACCAGGCTGATGATCAGCAGGGTAAGCAGCAGCGCCAGGATGTTGGTCTTCTGCGCCGGCGCCGTGGTGATGTGCAGGAAAAAGACAAGGTGCACGATCATCTGGGCGATCGCCAGCGCGACCAGGGCCGCGACCAGGCTCGCGGGCGTCAGCCAGCCCCCGCCGGCCAGGACGAAGGAGGCGACGGTCAGGCCTGCGGCCAGCCCGAACCCAATCGCATAGGTCGGCCAGCGGCCGGTGGACCCTCGGGTGTCGACGCCCGGCGTACGCAGCTGGGTTGGGATCGAAGCGACGGTGTCGGTCACGGCTGGACTCCCAGGAGGTAGACGAAGGTGAAGATCGCGATCCAGACCACGTCTAGGACGTGCCAGAAGAGCGAGAAGCAGAAGAGCCGGCGGTAGTAGCTCTCGGAGAACCCCATCGTCGTGAGGTGGGCCACCAGCAGACCGATCCAAGCCAGGCCCACGGTAATGTGCAGGCCATGGGCGCCCACCAGGGCGAAGAAGGCCGACAGGAAGGCGCTCCGGTCAGGACCCGCGCCGGCCGCGATCATGCCGCCGAACTCGCGGATCTCGAGGCCGAGGAAGCCGACGCCGAGCAGGAACACCACGCCGAGCAGGGCTGTGAGTTCGCGCGGCTTGCGGGCCTCCGCCGCCTGCATCGCCAGACCGCAGACAAAGCTGCTGGTGAGCAGGCAGGCGGTCTCCAGCCCGACGTTCTTCAGGTCGAAGAGGTCGCGCGCCGATGGTCCGCCGTCCGTCGCCGTCTTGAGCACGGCGAAGGTGGCGAACAGCGCCGAGAACAGGATCGCGTCGCTGAGGAGGTAGACGTAGAAGCCGAAGCCCGTGACCCCGAGCTTGGTGGCGGGCTGGTACCGCGCCGGGGCGCGTTCGCCGGCTGCGGCGATCGATACTTGGGACATAGGTATCGCCTCTAGTTCTTGACGCGGAAGACGTTGGCCAGGCGGTCGGACCGGGCGACCTCGGCCGCCGGAATGCAGATTTCACCGTGCTCTCGCCAGGAGGAGGCGATCAGGGCGCAGAGGCCGCCGACGAGACCCATGAGCGCGAGCCACCAGATGTGCCAGACCACCGCGAAGCCGCCGATCGCCGCGAACGCCGCCAGGAAGAAGCCGACCGGCGAGTTCTCGGGCAGCCAGATGTCCTCATAGGCCGCACGCCTCGTGCCCGGTCCGGCGGACTTGCTCGCCCAGAAGGCGTCCAGCCCCTCCACCGCCGGAACCACCGGAAAGTTGAAGGCCGGCGGCGGCGACGGCAGCGACCACTCCAGGGTGCGCCCGTCCCAGGGATCGCCGGTGAGGTCACGCCGCTCGTTCCGTGTACGGATACTCACGACCAGCTGCGCCGCCTGCAGGCAGATGCCGGCGAGGATCAGGAACGCGCCGCCGCACGCGATCAGGATGTACGGGTCCCAGGCCGGATTGTCGTAGTGGTTCGTCCGGCGCGTCATGCCCAGGAAGCCCAGGACATAGAGCGGCATGAAGGCCAGGTAGAAGCCCACGAACCAGCACCAGAAGGCGGCCTTGCCCAGGCGCGGCTCCAGGGTGAAGCCCCACACCTTCGGGAACCAGTACTCCAGGGCCGCGAAGCAGCCGAACAGCACGCCGCCGATGATCACGTTGTGGAAGTGGGCGATCAGGAACAGCGAATTGTGCAGAAGGAAATCGTTGGAGGGGACCGCCAGCATCACCCCGGTCATGCCGCCGATCACGAAGGTGACCATGAAGCCGACGGTCCAGAGGACGGGCGGCTCGAAGCGGATTCGGCCGCCATACATGGTGAAGAGCCAGTTGAACACCTTCACCCCGGTCGGGATGGCGATGAGCATGCTGGCGATGCCGAAGATGGCGTTGACGTCAGCGCCGGCCCCCATGGTGAAGAAGTGGTGTAGCCAGACCGTGAAGGCGAGGATGGTGATGACCAGGGTCGCGGTCACCATCGAGCGGTAGCCGAAGAGCGGCTTGCCGGAGAAGGTGGCGATCACCTCCGAGTAGACGCCGAAGATAGGCAGCACCAGGATATAGACCTCCGGATGCCCCCAACCCCAGATGAGGTTGATGAACAGCATCGGACTGCCGCCGGCGTCGTTGGTGAAGAAGTGCATGCCGAGATAGCGGTCCATCATCAGCAGGCTCAAGGTGACCGTGAGGATCGGAAACGCAGCGATGATCAGCATGTTCGAGCCGAGCGCCGTCCAGGTGAAGACCGGCATCATTCCGGCCTCCATGCCAGGCGCGCGCATCTTCAGGATCGTGGTGATCAGGTTGATCGCCGACAGCAGCGTGCCAATGCCGGAGAGCTGCAAGGCGACCAGGTAGTAGTCGACGCCGACGCCTGGACTGAAGGGAAGCTCGGAGAGCGGTGGGTAGGCCAGCCAACCCGTGCGGGCGAACTCGCCGATGCCCAGGGCGATGTTCGGCAAGAGCGCGCCGGCCGCCGTCATCCAGAAGCTGATTGAGTTCAGCACCGGGAAGGCCACGTCCCGCGCCCCGATCTGCAGTGGCACGATGATGTTCATCAGACCGACCACGAAGGGCATGGCCACGAAGAAGATCATGATCGTGCCGTGCGCGGAGAACACCTGATCGTAGTGTTCGGGCGGCAGGTAGCCGAGGTGTCCTCCCCCCGCGAGCGCCTGTTGCGTGCGCATCATCAGCGCGTCGGAGAAGCCGCGGATCAGCATCACCAGGGCGAGCAGGACGTACATCGTGCCGATGCGCTTGTGGTCGACGGAGGTGATCCACTCCTCCCAGAGCCAGCGCCAGCGCTTGAGGTAGGTGATCAGGCCAAGGAGACCGAGGATCCCCACGATGAGCACGCCGATCGTGCCCATGATGATCGGCTGGTCGAAGGGGATGTCGTGAAGGGTGAGCTTGCCGAACATCAGAGGGTCCCCTTTGCACGCCGCGGAGCGCACATGACGCCGTTCATCGCCGACGTGGGGCGAAGCGCCGACGAAGTGGCCGCGGCCACGGCATGATCGAAGAGGCCGGTGTCGACGGCGCCGAAGCGCGTCGGGGCCGCAACCGCGTGGGTGGCGGCCAGGCCGTCATAGGCCGCGTTGTCGAGGTGGCTGGGCGAGGTCCTGGCGGCGGCGATCCATCTGTCGAACCCCGCCGCATCGGTGGCGCGGACCGTGAAGCGCATGTCCGAGAAACCGTCGCCGCTGAACTGGGCCGACAGCCCACGGTAGTCACCAGGCCGGTCCGCCTGCAGCGACAGGCGCGTCTGCATGCCGGCCATGGTGTAGATCTGGCTGCCAAGCTGGGGCACGAAGAACGAGTTCATCACCGTGCCGGACGTCAGCCGGAAGTCGACCGGCGTGCCCGCCGGGACCGCCAGCTCGTTGACGCTGGCGACCCCATAGTCGGGGTAGATGAACAGCCACTTCCAATCGAGCGACACGACCTCGACGCGGATCGGCTTTCGATCGGACTTGAGCGGCCGATAGGGATCCAGATCGTGCGACCCGCTCCAGGCCAGGGTGGCGAGAAACAGGATCAACAGGACCGGCACCATCCAGACGGTGAACTCGATCTTCCCCGAGTAGCTCCAGTCGGGCCGATACGCGGCGCGGCGGTTCGAGGCTCGGAACCACCAGGCGAAGGCCAGGATCATCGCGATGACCGGGATGACCACCAGCAGCATCGCCCCGACGGTTTCCCAGAGAATCTGATTTTCGGCGCCGCCGATCGGACCGGCAGGCGCGAGGACTCCTTCGTGGCAGCCGCCAAGGCCCGCCGCGAGTGGCAGGAGCGTGGCCGGGAGGACAGTCCGCGGGGTTCTCATGCGTGAGCCCGCAGCCTGATGAGGAGGATCGGGGCCGCTGGCCACGGACTGTCACTATTCGGACAGTAGAGGTCGGCGAGGATCCCCGGGTCCAACCGAGCGCTGGCGAGCGGCGGAGGTTCCGGCTCCCGGACGAACGGCGGCGCAATGCCCATCTGGCGCAAACAGCGACCAGCGTAGAAGCCTTCCGGAAAGTGGCGCACGGCCTGTTGCCTCCGAGCTGACGGCGAGATGCGCGTCATCGGCCAAGACCATGCGCGGGCCGGCGGCCGACCTCTTGGCCGAAGGCGCTCTTCTTTGTCCGGAAGTCGTACGACCCGTCGCGGCCGTGAGCCTTTCGGCGCCGAAACGGCAGCGCCTAAACGTCCCAAGGGGGTCCTTAACCGACAAGATCGCCGCGGCGTTCGGCTCCAAGGTTCAGCTCCCAGTCGGCCCTATGGGGTCTGGAGATCCACCATGCAGATTGACGCGATTTCATCATCCAAAGCATCGCCGGAACCGCAGCCGCTGCTCCTCGTGAATGAGATCTCCCACCGCGTGTTGAACGAATACACACACGCTATCACGACGCTCGCGATGGCCCGGGCTGGCGTCACCGACATCACCGCGCGGAGCGCCCTGGCGGCGGCTGAGGGACGGCTTCGCGCCTGCGCCAACGTGCACCGTGCGCTCAGGCCCCCGCCGGGCGGCCGACCGCGCGATCTCGGGGCGTATCTGGAGACGGTGTGCGTGGCGCTCACCTGCGCGAGCCTCAGGGAACGGGGTGTCCACCTGACGCTCATTCCCTGCGACGTCTCCCTGGCGGCGGACCGCTGCTGGCGCGTGGCGCTCATCACGGCCGAGCTCGTGCACAACGCGGTGCGGCACGCCTTCGACGAGGGCGGCGGGCGAATCATCGTCGAGGTGGAGAACCTCGGCTCCACAATCCTTTGCCGCGTTCGCGACAATGGGCGGCCTCCGTCTCCCTGTCCTCCGCAAGGTTCGGGGCGCAGGATCGTCGAGAGCCTGACCCAGGCTCTCGACGGACGGATCGCGTGGTTGTTCGAACCATCCGGAACCACGGTCGTCCTTCGGATTCCGTCCGACTCCACGACCCTTGACTGATCGAAGCGTCGCGACGCGCCCTGGGAGGTTCGATTGTCATATCCTGACCCGCTCACCGACCGCCTCTTGACGGCGGAGAACGCCGTACTCCTGATCGTGGACTTCCAGCCGCCGCAGATCAGCACCGTGACGACGATCGACCACGTGCGGCTCGTCGAGAACGCCGCCATGATCTGCCGCGCGGCCAGACTGTTCCGGCTGCCGGTCATCCTCTCAACGTTGAAAAGGCGCGACGACGGCGGTCCGCCCACTGTCCCTGAGATCGCCGACATCGTGCCGGACGTCCCACCGATCGTGCGCACGACCCTCAATCCCTGGGAGGATGAGCGCTTCCTCGACGCCGTGACCGCCACAGGCCGACGCAAGCTGGTCTTCGCCGGCCTGTGGACTGAAGCGGTCCTGACCTTCGCCGTCCTTTCCGCCATCCAGGATGGCTACGACGTCTACACGGTCCTCGACGCCATCGGCGGCACGTCCGACCTGGCGCACGCCGCTGCGCTCAATCGGATGTCCGAAGCCGGGGCAAACCAGACCAGCTGCGTGCAGCTGATCTGCGAGCTCCAGCGCGATGTGGGACGGACCGCGACGGTTGACGAGTTCCTCAGCCTTCTCCGCGCGATCAAGGGGCCGGCCTGGGTCGCCTAGCAGCTCACTCCGAGAGATACTTCCGCCACGCGCCCGGGCTGAGCCCGACCCGGCGCGTGAACACCCGGGTGAAGTGGCTCTGGTCCGCGAAGCCGCAGGCCAGGGCGATCATGGAGAGGGATGAACCGCGCCCTCGCAGCATCGTCTTCGCCGCCTCGACGCGGACATGCAGCAACCAGGCGTGGGGCGCGAGTCCGGTCGACCTCCGGAATGCTCGGGAGAAGTGGCTGACGGACAGCCCACAGGCCCCGGCGATCTCGGCCAGGGACGTCGCGCCGCTGAGATCGCCGGCGAGCATGTCCTTGGAACGTTTCTCCTGCCACGGCGCGAGCCCGCCCTGGACGGGCCTCGAGTGGGCCTGCATCCCGCCGTAGGTCTGGGCGATGTGTGCCGCGACAGCCAACGTCACGTGATCCGTGAACAGGCGGCTGACCTCGTTGGGCGCGCGGACGGCGGGCAGCAGCGACAGGCCAAGGTTCCGGATCGTCTCGTCCAGGACACCGACGCCCGGATCGTATCGCAGCTCCTGGATGCGAGGGACGTTGGCGTCGTCGGCGAGCGCGTCGAGCGTGGACTGCGGCAGATAGAAGAGCAGCGAATGCATGGGCTTGTCGACCAGCACCCTGGGGCTGCGTCGAAGGTCGTGAACCAGGCATTCGCCGGCGCGGACCGCGCGCTGAACGACCTCGCGGCCCTCCTCCCAATAGGCCGTATCGGGTAGGTCGCGCATAACGAGCGATATCGAAAAGGCGTCCTCGCAGGGAATCGGATCGGACAGGCGACCGAAGGGCTGATCAATGCGCACGTCCGTGATCGCGATCTCGGCCCGCTGGAAGGTGCGCGTGACGATGTGAGGCGCGTCCTCGACCCCGAAGCGCTCGCTCAAGCGTCGGCCGTAGGCGCCAGAGCCGGGCTGGGAATCGCTTGACGTCATCTGCACAGCGTTCACCGCAAATCAGCGTCCCAACCGCCCGCAAAACGCCCGCGGGTTCGACCCACGCGGTGGCGCTCTTGCGTTTGGAGCTTTCGCTTAAGGGACGCGACATAGTCGTCGCCCGCTGGCGCCTCGGCCAAGGTTGGCTTCGGCCAGAAGGGCGGTGGAATTCGGCCAAGCGGACCGGATCACTCCGCAAGGTATTTGCGCCACGCGCCCGGGCTGAGACCCACCCGGCGGGTGAAGACGCGGGTGAAGTGGCTCTGGTCGGCGAAGCCACAGGCCAGGGCGACCATGGAGAGCGAGGGCTCGCGCCCTCGGAGCATCGCCTTGGCGGCCTCGATGCGGGTGTGCAGCAGCCAGGCGTGGGGCGCCAACCCGGTCGATCTGCGAAACGCCCGCGAGAAATGGCTGACGGAGAGCCCGCAGGCCCAGGCGATTTCGGAGAGCGGCGTCGCGCCGGTGAGATCGCCCGCGAGCATGTCCTTGGATCGCTTTTCCTGCCACGGCGCGAGCCCGCCCCGGATGGGCTGCGAATGGGCCTGCATGCCGCCGTAGGCCTGGGCGACGTGGGCCCCCAGGGCCAACATCAGATTGTCCCTGAAGAGCCGGCTCACCTGGTCGGGCGCGCGAATGGCGGGTAGCAGCGACAGGCCGAGGTTCTTGACCGTCTCGTCCGCAACGCCGACGCCCGGGTCGTAGCGGAGGTCGGCGATACGGGGAACGTTGGCGTCGTCGGCAAGCGCGTCGAGGGCGCACCGCGGCAGGTAGAGGAACAGCGAGTGCAGGGGCTTGTCGACCAGCACCCTGGGGCTTCGCCGAAGGTCATGAACCAGGGACTCGCCGGCGTGAACCGTGCGCTGACCAACCTCGCGGCCTTCCTCCCAGTAAGAGTTGTCGGGCAGGTCGCGCAGGATCAGCGAGATCGCGAAGGCGTCCTCATACGGTATGGGATCGGACAGGCCGCAGAAGGACCGATCGATGCGCACCTCCGTGACCGCGAGCTCCGCCCGCGGGAGGGTGCGGGTTACGAAGTAAGGAGCGTCGTCGACACCGAAGCGCTCGCCCAGGCGTCGCCCATAGGCGCCGCGCTGGGCCTTATTGGAATTCGTCGCCACCGGAATCTCCGCGAGCGGCGAAGGGCGCCCCAGCGAAGCCGGACCGACGCCGATCGGCAGGCTCGATCGGCGCCGCGGCAGGTCAAGTCGGTCTTCGATGGGTCTCATCGGTCCGCTCCGTCCCAACTGACTCAGAAGACGCGGCGGAAACGAAAATCCTCATCGAGCGAACGTCGTTGTCAGTGGCGGTGCGTCCAGCGTCGGCGAAGGCCGTGGCGGCGGCGCGAAGATCGGCTCGGGGCCGCGCCGGCTAGAGGGCCGTGCTCAGAGTCAGCACGAAGCGGCGCTGGCGCGGGTCGCCGTAGCGGCTGAAGCCGGGACGGTTCAGATTGCCGGACCCGAGGAACTCGCCGAGGCTGAAGCTGCTTTCGCGGGGCGGCATCTGGTCGAAGACGTTGACGATGCCGAAATCGACTTGGATCTCCCGAGGCGCGCCGGCGAGGTCCACCCGATGGCGCCAGTTCGCGTGGAGGTCCACATAGGTCTGCGGGGAAACCCATGGGCTGCCCTCCAGCGCCGCGGTCTCCGAAATCACGAAAGCCGGGGCGTCGGGCAGGAAGATTCGATAGCGTCCGAAATACTGGACGTTCGCGCCGAGGGTCACCGCCCCGAAGGTCCAGTCCGCGCCCGCGTTGGCGCGCACCCTGAGCGGATTTTCAAAAAAGTCGACGCGGTCCACGTCGGCTTGAAAGGGCGCCGACTGGACATTGCGCAGGTAATAGGTCCCGTCGCCGTACAGCCGAAGCCGGCCGCCGAAGAACGGCCTGCGCCACTCCAGGCCCGCATCGATGGTATCGACCGTAAGCCCCGCGCCGTTCTCCGCACTCACATCGAGGACGGTGATGGGGCCGCCGGTGAAGCCCCGGGCCCGGTCGGCGTCGGTCAAGGGGCCGCGCGTCACGCGCTGGGGCCAGAAATCCTCATGGTCAACGACCAGTTGATCCGGCGGGGTGAACACGTCGCCGGTCTTGCGGATTCGCGAATAGTCCACGGTCAGGCGCGGACCGTCTTCGCCGAACGGGGTGACGATGGCGCCGAGCGCCATCGTGCTCGCCCGTATCGTGTGCAGATCGGGCGATCCACCGCGCTTGACGACCATAGGACCGGCGATGCTGGCGCCGCCGCGCTTGGGATCGCCCGCCGCGACACCGGTGACATTGGCGCCGATGGAAAGGACGCTCTGGACAAGATCGGCCGAGGGCGGCGCCGTTTCGCCGGTGCTATAGCTGCCGCGCAGGGTCAGCCATGAGATCGGCGAGACCTTGGCGCCGGCCGTGTAGGTCGTGCCCGAGAACCGGGCGTGAAGCCTTTCGGTGGTGGCCGGCGCCTGCGGGGTCCGCGCGAAGTCGTCGGTCTCGGTGTCGTTTCGCAGCGCGAGCTGCACCTCTAGCCCCCTTAGCACTGGAGAGGGCGCCGCCTCGTCGAACACGCGCGATCGCAGCTCGGCGTAGAACGACGTCGTCGCGTCCCGCCGCGAGGCGATCGGGCCCGACGACCCCGGAAACCCCATGATCAGCTGCGTGTACGCCGGAACGTCCTCGATCCGCCGTTCCGCGAGCAGCGTGAGAGTTGCGGGGCCCGCCGAGGTCTTGAAGACGGGGCCGGCGAGCCGCACCGAGACGTCGCTGAAATGGTTCTCGACGGCTTCCGATTGGACGGAGCTCTGAGGGTTTGCGCCGACCACGGCCTGGAAGTCGGCCCAGCTCCCGAACGGAGCTGCGTTGGGTGTAAGAAAGGGCACTGCGGGCAATACTCTGACTTGCGTAAGAGCGAACCGCGCCCCGCCGATCGCGACTTCGCCCGTTCCCTGCCAGTCCCGGGGCAAGGGTGCGACCGCGCCCATGGTATAGCGCGCGCTGTCGAAGCTCTGCTTCTCGCTCAGACTGCTCTGAGAGATCGGATAGAATATCTCAATGTCCTGAAGGAACGGGTCTTGAGGACCTGGAGACAGGCCCGCTTCGCCGGTATCCGTGTGGCCGCGGGACGCGCCGCGGTCCTGAAGCATCACGGCGTCGAAATAGACCTGCAGACCGCCGTCGAACCGATGCCGGACATTGGTCAGCAAGGTGAAGGTCTGGGGATTTGACCCAATCTCGGTCGCGGCCAGTCCGTCGGAGAGGCTGCTGCCAAAGCGCCCCGCGTTTGCGATGAGCGCGGCCGCCACCTCCGCGGGCGCGCCGGACGATCCCCCGGGCAGGAAGCTGAAGGGGGAGCTCAGCGTTGTTCCGCCGTATTGCGGCTTGAGGATGAGGTTGATCCGGTTGTCGTCCAGATTGACGACGAAGAGCCCGTTTGCGATGGGGCGCAGGCTCAGCAACAGCTGTGGCGACAGGCTGGCGCTCAGCTTGTCGTCCTCGGTCAGATACGATCGCCGGTCGCTCAGCAGGGGCTGGTAGCCCGAGGCGCTCCCGTAAAGCGACACCTCCGTCCGCCCCTCGTCCAGGCTGAAGCTCGTCCCGCCTTCGACCTGCAGCTGGTCCGCATCCCCCCGCGAGGTGATCCCGCCGGTCACGTGCAGCTCCGGCCCATGCTGCGGGCGGGCGAGCACGACATTGACCACGCCCCCAAGGGCGCCGAAGCCATAGATCCCGCCCGCCGTGCCGGTCAGGGTCTCGACCCGGTCGATCGCATACCTGGGAATGGCGTTGATATCGGGCTGGAAGAAACCGGACACGGGCATTGGCGGCGCCGGCATCCGCCGCCCGTCGATGAGGATCAGGGTGTCGCCCGGACCCAGGCCGCGCAGATCGATCTGGGAGTTGGTCGCGCCGTTGGTCTGTAGACTGGGCGGGATGGCGTCCGCATCGGCCGGGACCCGGCTCCGAAAGTACTGGTCGAGGTTGTCGCGGTCCGCCTCCACGACCTGCACGCCGGTCGCCACACGATAGGGCTGGATGTCGGTCTCAAGGCGGCGAATGTCGGCGTTCTGGCTACGCCGGCCGATGACCAGGATCTCGGGCACCGTGACATCCGGCCGCTCAAGCGGCGCCGGAGCCCGCCGTTCTACGATCAGGGCGCCGGACGCGGCGCGCCGCAAGGTCAGGCCCGTGCCCTGCAGCAGGCTCAGGATCGCCGCATCGGGCCTCATGGTCGCCCGGAGCGGCGGCGCCTTCAGTCCGTTCACGGCGTCGTGGTCGAACAGCAGGTCGGCGCCGGTCTGTCGGGCGACATCCTGCAAAGCGTCGCCCAAAGGTTGTGCTTTGGTGTCTATACGCGTTGCACTAGTCTCCGCGAGCGCCGGACAGGTCATCGCCAGGGCGGAAGTCGAGATCAGGATTAAGGCGGCGCGTTTGACCAATCACCCAACTCCAGAGAGGGCGATCAATTGACAATACGCTTGGCGATACTCTTCCCCCAACCTGCCTCAGCGTAGACAAGTATACAATACCATTGGCCGCTCTGACTTGATCCGGACTAGATCGCAGGATTTGGATGCGCTTGCTCCTGAAGGCGCCCACGTGAAGGCAGACGGGCGTGTTCCCGAAACCAAAGACCGCAAGAACGTCCCAGACGCGACAGCAGCTGCCAAGACGACGGCCTGTTTGGACGTCACGTTGGGCCAGGCGAAGAACCCGGAACGCAGGCTATGGAATACGGCATCGTACCCATCGACGTGATGGCATCGATGTCGGGGCTCGATTTTGTCCGCGCGATCTTCGCGAGACGATTTCCGGAGCCGCCGATCATGCAGACGGTCGAGCCGTTCGACTGCACGGTCGAACCCGGCGCTGTGGTGATTCACAGCGTGCCGGGGCTGCGTCATTACAATCCGATCGGCTCGGTGCATGGCGGCTATGCCGCGATCCTCTTGGATTCCGCCATGGGGCTCGCGGTGCAGAGCACCTTGCCCGCGGGCAGTTGCTACACCACGCTGGAGTTCAAGCTCTCATTCATGCGCGGCATGAGCGAGACGAGCGGCGTGGTCCGCACCGAGGGCCGGGTGCTCAATGCCGGCCGCCGCGTCGCGACCGCCGAGGCGCGCATCACCGATGCAAAGGATCGGCTGATCGCCCATGCGACGACGACGTGCCTTGTGATCGAGTTGCCGAAGGGGAGCGGCTGAAAATCCTCATCCCCCGCGGACGAGTTCGATCTGGTTTGCGCGGCGGACCGGCTTCAGCCCGTAGAGCTCGGCCAGGGTCTGAGCAAAGCGGTCCGCCTCGCCCGCGCGGAACTGGCCCGACACCCGCATCGACGCGACCGCGGGATCTCCGATCACGATCTGATCCTTGGAATAGCGGTTCATCACCGCCGCCGCCTCGGCCAGCGGCTGGTCGTCGAAGCTCACAAGGCCGGTGCGCCAGGCGACCGCGTTGGCGGTCCTCGCGCCGATGGTGCGAACCGTGTCCCGGCCGGATCGTTCGACCAGTTGCTGTCCGGCCTCGAGCATGACCGTCCCGGCGGCGCGATCGGCGGAAGCGACCTTCAGCCGGCCCTCCTCCAGGGTGACGGTCAGCGCGCCGGCGGTGAGGTTCACGTCGAAGCGCGTGCCGACGGCGACCACGCGACGGTCAAGGGCGGCCACCGCGAACGGCCGCGACGGATCGTGCACGACGACGAAAAAGGCGCGCCCGCGCGTCAGCTGAACGGTCCTTCGATCGGCGGCGAACTGGACGATGGCGACGCTGTCGGCGTCCAGGGTCATGCCGCCGCCGTCCGGCAGCCTGATCTGCTTCACCTCGCCGCGCGCCGATACGTATTGAATCGCCGGCGCGGAAACCGGCGCTCGATGACCAGGCCCCTGCGCGAAGTAGAGGCCCGCCCCAGCGGCCACCAGCAGGCTCGCCGCCATGGCCGAGATCCGCCGCCAATCCGACCAGACCCGCGGACGTCCGGCGAGCGCGTGCCGGCGCATCGCGGCGAGGATCTCGTCGCCTTCGGCCTCCTCGAACGCCCCCCATGCGCGCTCCGCGCTTTCAAGCGCGCGCCGATGCTCGTCGCGCGCCAACCACGCCTCAAGTAGGGCCTGCTCGCTGTCGGTCAGCCCATCTGCCCGCCGGGCGACGAACAGGGCGGCCGCCTCGCCCGCGGGCAGCGCCCCAAGTCTCTCGGCGG
Source organism: Phenylobacterium sp. (assembly GCF_036264965.1). Lineage (GTDB taxonomy): Bacteria > Pseudomonadota > Alphaproteobacteria > Caulobacterales > Caulobacteraceae > Phenylobacterium. Next base: position 24,264 of record NZ_DATAPY010000030.1, on the reverse strand, counting down.
TCAGCGCTTCATGAACCATGGCGCGCCTCCATTTCCGCGGCGAGGTGCTGGATCGCCCGCACCAGATGTTTTTCCACGGCGCTCACCGAAATTCCGAGGCGCGTGGCGATCTCCTTGTGCCTGCAGCCCTCCAGCCTGCGCAGGATGAACACCGTGCGCGTGCGTTCGGGCAGGGACAACAGGGCCGCGGTCGCCGCACGCAAATCTTCCTTGCCGATAAGGACGCGCTCCGGATCGATTTCCTCACCGCCATGCAGCTCGTCGTCGAGGGGGACGTGCAGCGCGGCCATGTGCGAGGCGCGCCGACGCGCCCGGTCCGCCATCACGGCAAAGGCGGTTTTCATCACATAGCCGCCCAGATGCTCGACCGGCTCAGTGCTGTCGCGCGCAGCGATGCGGGCGAACACATCCTGCACCATGTCTTCGACCTCGGCCTGCTCGCGCACGCGGCGAGTGAACCAGCGGACGAGCCAGGACCGCACGGACCCAGCTTCCTGCGTCAGTGTGGCGCGACCGACAGGGATTTCCTCGGCGCTGTGCATATCGGCGTTATTTGTTCACGAGTTTAAGCAGGTTGCCAAATGCGCCCGTTGCATGCGGGAAGCCGAGCTTGGATGCGCCGACCAAGGACGATCCCGACCTCATCGTCGGCTCCACGCCGTGCGCCTTGCCGATCCTTGCACAGGCAGCGCGACGGCTTCAGTCGGAGAGACACTTCCGCCAAGCGCCCGGGCTGAGGGCCACCTGGCGGGTAAAGACGCGGGTGAAGTGGCTCTGGTCGGCAAAGCCGCAGGCCAGCGCGATCATCGAGAGCGACGCCTCGCGCCCTCGTAGCATCTCCTTGGCGGCCTCGACGCGGAACTTCAGCAGCCAGGCGTGGGGCGCGAGCCCGGTCGATCTCCGGAAAGCCCGAGAGAAGTGACTGACGGACAGCCCGCAAGCCATGGAGATCTCGAAAAGCGATGTCGACCCGGTGAGGTCGCCGGCGAGCATGTCCTTGGCGCGCTTCTCTTGCCACGGCGCGAGACCGCCCTGGATGGGGCGGGAACAGGGCAGCATCCCGCCATAGGTCTGGGCGACGTGGGCCCCAAACGCCAACGTCAGATGGTCCATGAACAGCCGGCTCACTTGGTCGGGCGCCCGAACTGCGGGCAGCAGCGACAGGCCAAGATTCTTGACCGTCTCGTCGACGACGCCGACGCCCGGGTCGTAGCGCAGGTCCGAGATACGCGGAACGTTGGCGTCGTCGGCGAGCGCATCCAGGGCGGTCTGCGGCAAGTAGAGGATGAGCGTGTGCAAGGGCTTGTCGACCAGCGTCGCTGGACCTCGGCGCAGGTCGTGGATCGCGCACTCGCCGGTGGAGATTGTCGCCCGGCGGACCTCGCGGTCATCCTCCAAGTAAACATGGGAGAGGTCGCGTAGGAACAGCGACAACAGGTAGCCGTCTTCGCGCGGTATCGGGGCGGAAACCTGGCCGGAGGGCCGATCGATGCGCATTTCCGTGAGTGCGATCTCGGCCCGCTGGAGGGTGCGCGTCACAATGTACGGGACGTCCTCTTCGACGCCGAACGTCTCGCTTATGCGCCGCCCGTAGGCGCCCCCGCCTTGCCGCAGCGCAGCGGAGGAAGTCACGGCCGCAACCCGCGCGAGCTCCCCATGGGGCCGCGAATTCGGCCAGCGCAGAGCCGCGATCGCATTTGGAGTCCTCCCTAAAGGCTCCGCCTTGATCGTCGCCGAGGGCGTTCCCGGCCAAGGTTGGGTTCGGCCACAATGGCTGTGGAACGCGGCCATTCGGCGCTCGCCCGGGCAACCTCCCCGGCTCCGCTGCGCGCAGCCCGGAACTGTTGGGGTGTGGCCGAGGTCCAGCGCCGAAACGCCTGTCGGAAATTGGCGGCGTCGCTGAAGCCAAGGGCGTAGGCGATATCCTCGACCGTCATGTCGGTCTCGCGCAGATAATTGATCGCCACGTCGCGGCGCAGTTCGTCCGTCAGTTGACGATAGGAGGCACCCTCGTCCGCGAGCCGCCGCCGCAACGTCCTCACGCTGGTGCCGAGGTCCCGGGCGACGTCCTCCAGGCTCAGGTTCCGCATCAGATTGGTCAGCAGCAGATGACGGACGGTCCCGACGATGCCCGCGCGCCGCTGCAACTCGTCGACAAAGCGATCGCAGACCTCGAGCACGGCGGCGTAGGTCAGGGCGTTGCCGAGGCTGGGGCGGTGATCGAGGCGCCTGGCGTCGAAACGGAGCTGGTTTTGCGGCTGGCGGAACCGAACCGGGGCGCCAAGGACGCCGGCGTAGGCGTTCGGATCGGACGGCGCCTCGAAGATCACACGCAGCTCGCTGGGCGCGAATTCGGGACCCATGATGTCGCGGTGGAGGGACGTGTGGATTCCGAAGTACATCTCCACGACCTGGCGGTAGAGCGAAGCGTCCATTTGTGGATGTGACTTCGGCTCGAGCGTCCAGATTCCGAGGCCGTCCTCCTCGGTGAAGGCCATGTCGACGAGGGGCGCCGCAAGCTGATGGTAGCGCTCGGCGAACCGCATCGTCTGTCGGAAGTCCATACTGCTGAGCATGGCGAAGCCGTACATTCCGTAGGTCGACATGTGGAAATGAAGGCCAATGCGGTAGGCGAACATCGGGTCCGACGAGAGCCGGACGGCGTTTCGCAAGCAGATGATGACCTGGGTCAGGCTCACCCGCGTCGCGGGGTCGGCGGCCTCCAGTTCGGAGAGCCCCACCGCCGCTAGAGCGTGGCTCGCCACGATCCCCTCGCGGGCCAACGCATCCAGCATGACCGCGATCTTCTGGGCGGGGTAGACCCTCTCATCTGCGCCGGGGGAATAGATTCCGGCGTCGCCGGCGCCTGGAAGCTTGAGCGCAGCTGCAGAAGATATGGAGGTCGGCATCTCCGATCTCTCCTTTGGCCGACGCCACGCATCGCCGCCCGTGAATTGACTGATTGCGCACCCGGCCAATTACGCCGGCCTGGACGAGACATAGTCCGGCGGCGGACGGGCTAGCTACCCGTGTTCGCGGAAACATAGCAGTTTCAGACAAAAGGCGCCATTTCCGCGCCCTCCGAGTCAGCGTGACCGCGTTCCACGCGGGCGCCTGTCCTGGACGCGTCCAGTGGCGGCTTTGAACAATCGACGGATGTTCCGCGCAAGCCGCGGCGGCCGCCCCGTCCGATGATCGGGCTCGGTCGGACATCCTCCCCCCGTTCCGACCGAGAAGGCTTCATATGCCCCGAAGCCTTCCTAGGGGGCGGCCAGTCTCCCCGGCGCGCCGCCCCCTCCCCGGGGTCAACAGGAATCCCCGCGCTGGTCGGGAGCGAGCCATGAGCCCTGAAGACCGAACCGGCGCGCTCCTGGTCTTCACCGTCTGCGTGGCGGCGCTTATGTTTGTGCTCTGGATCGAGTGGCTGTCCTCGCAGAACCGGGGACTCTTCACGCCGGCGTCCACCTCCTTTTTCGCCGCGGACACCGCCGTCGCGGCGGAGCGCGCGCCGGCGCCATGATCATATGAACGGTATCGAACCGTCGCTCGTCACGGGCGCCGCGGCGGTGGCGGGCACCCTGCTCGGCGGCCTCACGTCCTTCGCGACGACCTATTTCACCGTCCGGCGGCAAGGTCACGACGAACGCGTCCTCAGGGATTTGGAGCGGCGCGAAGAACTCTACGCAAAGTTCAACGAGTTGGGCTCGGACCTCACCTTGGATGCGATCGAGCATCCCCTGGACGACCCGAGGAAGCTCATCGGGATCGCCGCCCTGGCCGGCCGCATCCGGCTGACGGGCTCGGCCGACGTGCTGCACGCCGCCGAGGCGGTGATCGACCACCTCATCGAGACCTACCAACGGCCGCCCGCGGACCTGGGGGCCGTGGTGCGGGCCGGGCCGCATGAGATCATGGCGCCGTTGACGACCTTCACCCAGGCGTGCCGGGCCGAGCGCGAGCGGATGCTGCGCAAGCTCTGAGACGCCCCGCGGTAGCTTCGCCAGCCGCCGCCGAGCGCCTTCACCAGCACCACATCCAGGACGAACCGTCGGCCGTCCAGCGCTGCCATCACGCGTCAGTTGGCGAGCATCCTGTCCTCGGCGACCAGAACGGCCTGGTCGTCGGCGCCGCCGCGCGATTGCGCCGCTCCGTTAGGCTTTGCGACCGCTCAGGGCTGCGTTCGGCCGCCGGCCTTGACCGACAGCCAGGCTGTCGGGGCGCACGACAGGTTGGGCGGCCCGCTGCTGCGGCGTCGCGGGCTCAGCAATCAGCCGCGACCCGCGCTGGCCGGTGAAATAGCTCCACAGCCACTGGACGTTCACGCGCAGCTGGTTCTGCAGGCGCGGCAGGGTCGCGATATGCACCAACGCCCAAACCAGCCAGGTCAGCCGGCCGCTCGTCTTCGCCGCCGACGACTCCAGGATCGCGAAATCCTTGCCAACAACCGCCATGGTTCCCTTGTTGAAATAGTGGAACGCGGGCTTCGCCGCGTGGCCGCCAACGCGGCTGGCGATCACGCCGCCGACGTAGGCGCCTTGCTGCAGCGCCGCCTGGGCGACGCCGGGGACCGGTTTGCCGTCCTGGGACAGGCTCGCCGTGTCGCCGGCCACGAAGATGCCCGAACCGGCCTCTGTCTCGAGGAGCGGCCCCACCTGGGCGCGGCCGGCGCGGTCCGTCGGCGCGCCCGTCTGGGCCGCCAGGGGGGAGGCCGCGACCCCGGCGGTCCAAAGCACCGTGGCCGCGGGGACGCGCGCGCCCGCCACGACGACGCCGTCGGCGTCCACGGCCTGCGCGACCGCACCCGTGCGGACACTGACGCCCAACCGCTCCAACTGACGGCGCGCCGCGGCGGAAAGCTTCGGATCGAAGGTCGGCAGGATGCGATCGCCGCCCTCCAGCAGGATCACCTTCGTCTGGTCCGGGTGCAGCCGCCGGAAATCCCGTTTCAGCGTCACTTTGGCCATCTGGGCGATGCTCGCGGCGAGTTCGACGCCGGTGGGCCCGCCGCCGACCAGGACGAAGGTCGTCAGTCGCCCGCGCTCGACGGCGTCGTCGCTCAGTTCCGCGAGTTCGAAGGCGCTGAGGATCTTGCTGCGGATCGCCTCGGCGTCCCCCAGCGTCTTCAACGCCGGTGCGTACGCGGCGAACTCGTCGTGGCCGAAGTAGCTCGGCCGGACGCCGGTCGCCACCACCAGGTAATCAAAGCCGATCTTGACGGTGCGGTTGTCGGGCAGCGCGGCCGTAAGCGTGCGCGTCGTCGCACTGACGGCAGTGACCTCAGCCAGCTGCACCGTCAGGTTCGGCTGCGTCGCCGCCAGCGCCCGGATCGGCGTCGCCACATCACTGGGGGCCAGGACCGCCGTGGCGACCTGATAGAGCAGCGGCTGGAAGATGTGGTGGTTGCGCCGGTCGAGCAGCAGGACGTCGACGTCGGCGTGCTTCAGCGCCTTCGCCGCCGCGACGCCGGCGAACCCGGCCCCGACAATGACGACCTGGGGACGGCTGCCGGCCGGGCGGTCACGCGGCGTCACGGCTCGCGCTCCCGTAGGCCTCGCCGACGGTCCGCCGAACCTTGAGAAGCCCCATCAGCGCCGCATCCCGCTCCGCCGACAGGTCCTCCAGCGACCGGCCGTGGGCCTCCGCCAGAACCCCGGCGGTGATCTTGGCCCGCATGTCGGGAGTGATCTCCGGATTGCCGAGCACCTTCCACCAGGCCGTGATCGGCCCCGTGAACTGGTCGAACCAATGGTCGATGCCGCCGGGGCCGCCGCCGAGGTGATAGAGCAGGGTCGGGCCCATCACGCCCCAGCGCAGACCCGGCCCGTACGACACCGCGGCGTCCACGTCGGCCACGCTGATGACGTCCTCATTGACCAGATAGAAGATCTCCCGGATCAGAGCCGCCGCCAGCCGATTGGCGACGTGGCCGGGGACTTCCTTGTTCAGCCGGACGGTCCGTTTGCCCAGCCCATCGTAGAAGGCGGCGGCCCGGTCGATCGTCTCCTTGGAAGTCGCCGCCCCGCCCACCAGCTCGACCAGCGGGATCAGGTGGGGCGGATTGAACGGGTGGCCGATGACGCACCGCTCAGGATGCTGTGGGCAGGCCTTCTGAATCTCGCTCATCGTCAGGCCGGAGGAAGACGAGGCGATGATCACGTGCGCTGGCAGCAGCCTGTCGAGCTTGCCGTAGAGCTCCTGCTTGAAGGCGATGCGCTCGGGGCCGTTCTCCTGGACCAGATCGGCCTTGGCGACGGCGCCTTCGAGGTCGGCGTCGAACGACAGCCGGTCGCGCGAAGCGCCGGGCGCAAGGCCGAGCTCCACCATGGCGGGCCAGGCCTTGTCGACGAAGTCGCGGAGCGCCGCCTCGGCGTTCGGCGCCACGTCGGTCGCGACGACATCGAGGCCCTTGGCCAGGAAAAGCGTGGTCCAGCTCGCGCCGATGACTCCGGTTCCGATGATGGCGACGCGGCGAATGGGGTTGTGATCAGACATGTGAGGCCTCTCTTTTCTGGGGATTGCGGCGCGGTCGGCGCGCGCTAGGCGAACTGGGTGAAGTCGGGGGCTCGCTTCTCGGAGAAGGCCCGGAACGCTTCGGCGGCTTCCGGCGATCGAAGCCGCTCGACGAAGTGTCGGGTTTCGTCCCCGACTTGCGCGGCCAGTTGCCCGGCGTAAGGGCTCTTCAAGAGCGTCTTGATCAGGTGAAGCGCGGCCGCGGGTTTGGCCGACAGCAGCCCCGCAGAAAATTGCGCGGCGCTTAGTGCGGCAGGGCCGTCCGGACAGACCTCGGTCACCAGTCCGTACTGCAGCGCCTTTGCCGCCGAGAACGGCTCTCCGAGCATCAGCAGTTCAGCCGCGCGGAGGTAGCCGATCTGCATCGGAAGCAGCAGGCTGGAGCCGGCTTCGGGTAGCAGGGCCAGGTTCACGAACGGCAGCTGAAAGCGCGTGTCCTTCGCGGCGTACACGAAGTCGCAGTGCAGCAGCATGGTCGTGCCGATGCCTACCGCGGCGCCGGACACCGCCGCGACGATCGGCTTTTCCGCATGGCTGATCGCGGTGATGAACCGGCCCACCGGCGAGTCCTCCCCGACCGGCGGCGCATGCACAAAATCTTGCAGGTCGTTGCCGCTCGTGAAGTCGTCCGCATGGCCATGGATCAAGACGACCCGCACCTTCGGATCGCGACCCGCGTCTTCCAGAGCCGACGTCATCTGCTCGTACATGCCGAGCGTCAGCGCGTTCTTCTTCTCCGGTCGATTGATCTGCAGCCGCAGGACCGAGTCTTCCAACGTGGTGAGGATCTGCATGGTCAGGCCCCCCTGGCGGGGAGTTCGGCGTAGGCGATGCCGGTGAGGTTGCCCTGGGCGAAGAGGATCGGGTGGCCGTCCGCCCCATCGAGCCTGGCGACGTAGACCGAGCCCCCGAGATCGGTGAAGAACATCCTCTCGCCCGGCACATCGAGCGCTAGGCCGATCCCCTCCATGAGATGCGTGAATACGATCTCCGGCCGGACCTTTCCGGCGGGGACGTCCAACGACGCCCGGTTGACGGTGTTGCCCTCCGGCGGGTCGCCCCGGTCGGTCCAGTAGAGCATGCGCTTGCCGTGATCGATCTCCAGGTCGATCGGCTCCGGCAGACGATCGATCCAGACTTCGATGTCGGAGCGGTTCGACGCCGTCTGGCCGGCGGGGATCTCGATCCCGGCGCGGAAGATGCGGCCGACGCCGGCGTTGTCGGAGCCCTTCTGGGTCCAGTAGATGTGGCCGGCCTGCCGATCGACGGCGATGCCGACGCACCACTTCGTCTGGTCGCCGACGTCGGCCGCGGGGTCGCCTGAGACCACCAGGGTCTCCACCGCCGAGCCGTCGAGATTGCAGCGCATCACGCGCATGCCCTCACGGTCGGACCAGTAGAGCTTGCCCGTCTCCTTCTCGATGTGGAGTTGCTTGGGCGTATGGGTGACGCCTTGCGGGGCGACGAAGACACGGTTGCTGCCATCCAGGTCGGCGCGCTCGATCGTGCCGTCGTCCGCATTGGGAACGCCCATGTTTGTCCAGTAGACGCGTCCTGCGTCGGCATCGACCGCCACCCCATCGGGGATGTGGCAATGCGAGGCGATCACCTGCTGGTCCTTGCCGTCCGGCGTCATCGAAAGGACGGTCCCGGCGCTGACGTTGAGGAGGAAGAGCCGCGGGGTCGTGGCGGCGCGGGCGGCGGTGGCCGCGGCGGGTTGGGATCGGGTCATGTCTCGGTTTCCTCTTAGGCGGCGGCGCTGCGGCGGCGGCCAGCGATCACCTGGCGCTCGGCGAAGGCCGCGATCTGCGCGGCGTCGAAGCCGATCTCGCGCAGGATCTCCTCGTTGTGCTCACCGAGCTCAGGTGCGCGGTGGGCGGGCTGCTTGGCGACGCCATGCACCTCGATCGGGCTGCTCACCGTCGAGGTGAGCTTGCCGCCGGCGCCCTCCAGCGGCACGACGATGTTGTTGGCGGTGAGCTGAGGGTCAAGGATCACATCGGCCGGATCGCTGACCACGCCGAAGGGGACGGTGGCGGCGTCGAAGGCCTTCGCCCAGTGGGCGAACGGCTTGCCCGCGAAGACGTCGTCGAGGATGGCCGCCAGCTCTACGACGTGGGCGTTTTGCTTGGCCGGATCGGCGAAGCGAGGATCGGTCGCCAACTCCGGTCGGCCGATCGCCGTCGTCAATGCCGCCCACTTGTCCGGTGTCATGACGATCAGGAACCACTTGTCGTCGCTGGCGCGATAGACGTTGAAGGTGGCGCTCGCCGGCTTCCGCCGATCGTGCTGCGGGTAGAAGGTCCCGCCGGCCAAGGCGGCCTGCACCATCACCCCGGCGGCCCAGACGCCCGACGCCAGCAGCGATGTGGAGACGTAGGAGCCCTGCCCCGTCCGCTCGCGGCGGTAGAGCCCGGTGACGATGGCCGAGAAGATCACCACGGCCGTGGCGTGGTCGCCGCTGCCGGACACCGGCAGGGTCGGCGACGCGCCGGCGTCGCGGGTCAGCGACAGGAGCCCGCTGCGTCCCCAGTAGGCGGTGATGTCGAAGCCGGGCAGGTGGGCGTCCGGGCCCGCCTCGCCGAAGCCGGTGACGTCGGCGTAGATCAGCCGCGGATTCCACGCCTTCACGTCGTCGTACTCGAGCTCCAGCTTCTTGCGCGCCGGGTGCGGGGTGTTGACGATCAGGACGTCGGCCCACTCGACCAGCTTGCGCAGGACCGACTTGGCCTCGGGCGACTTGAGGTCCAAGGCCAGGCCGCGCTTGTTGCGGTTGTTCAGGTGCCAGGGATAGTTGTCGTCGGCGGCGGGCTCGGGCGGAACCTTGTAGCCGATCCGCCAGGTGTCGCCGTGGGGCGGCTCGACCTTCACGACGTCGGCGCCGAAATCGCCCAGCATCACCGCCGCCGCGGGGCCGGCGATGAAGCTCGCCAAGTCGACGACCTTGAGGCCCGAAAAGATGTTGTCACCGGACATGGAATGCTCCGTTCACGTACTGGATGAGGGGATAGGTCATGGCTGGCGGGTCAGCGGCCCTGGAAGCTTGCCGGCCGCTTGGCGAGGAAGGCCGCCGTGCCCTCGGTCTTGTCGTCGGTGGCGGCGCAAAGGCCGAACAGGGACGCCTCGAGCAGCAGGCCCTGGGCCTGGCTCGTCTGCAGGCCGGCGTTCACGGCCTCGAGCGAATGGCGCACGGCGATCGGCGCGTTGGCGAAGATCAACCGCAGGATAGCCTCCGCCCGCGGGATCAGGTCGGCCGCGGCGACCACCTCATTGACCAGGCCGACGCGCCAAGCCTCCCGCGCATCGATCATCTCGCCGGTCAGGATCAGCTGTAGCGCCCTGCCCTTGCCGATCAGCCTCGGCAGCCGCTGAGTGCCGCCGCCGCCGGGCGGCAGCCCCAGCTTGACCTCCGGCTGGCCGAACCGGGCGGTGTCAACGGCGAGGCGCAGCGTGCAGGCCATCGCGGTCTCGCAGCCGCCGCCCAGCGCGAAGCCGTTCACGGCCGCGATGACCGGCTTGCCGAGCGTCTCGATCAGGTCGAGCACGATCTGGCCCCTGCGGCTGGCCTGTTCTGCTTCGATGGCGGAGACCTGGGACAACTCGCCGATATCGGCGCCGGCGATGAACGCCTTGTCGCCGGCCCCCGTCAGGATCACCCCAAGGATCGAGGGATCGGCCTGGGCGTCGGTGAACGCGGCATGGAGGTCCATCCACGTCGGCGTGTTGAGGGCGTTGAGCACCTTCGGACGGTTGAGCGTCACATAGGCGGTGCGATCGCGTTTCTCGTAGAGCAGGTTCTCGAACGTGGGGATGGACACAGGCGCGTTCACGCGACCCTCCTGAATGGCAATTTCGAGGTGTGGTCTTGAGGCTTGGCGGGTCAGACGAAGGCGCTGATGCCGGTGATCGCCTTGCCGACGATCAGGTTCTGCATCTGGAAGGTGCCCTCGTAGGAGTAGAGGGCCTCCGCGTCGGCGAAGAAGCGGGCGACGTTGTAGTCAACGACAATGCCGTTGGCGCCGCAGACTTCCCGCGCCCAGCCCACCGTCTCGCGCATCTTCGCCGTGGTGAACGCCTTCGACAACGAGGCGTGGTAGTCGCGGAGCTTGCCCTCGTCGTCCATCTGCGCGAGCCGCAGCATCATGGTCTGGCACGCCGTGACATTGGCCAGCATCTTGGCCAGCAGGTCCTGGATCATCTGGAAGGACGCGATGGGCTTGCCGAACTGCTGGCGCTCCTTGGTGTAGGCCAGCGCATGTTCGAAGGCGCCCATCTGGCAGCCCGTCGACATCCAGCCGACCGCATAGCGAGTCATCTTCAACACCTTGGCGGTGTCGCGGAACGAGTTCGCCGACTGCAGGCGGTTGGCCTCGGGGATGCGGCAGTCCTTCATCGTGATCAGGCCGTTCTGCACGACCTTCAGCGCGATCTTGTGCTCGATCTTCTCAACGCTGAAGCCAGGCGTGGTCTTGTTCTCGACGATGAAGCCCTTGACCTGATTGTCGGCCAGATCGCGCGCCCAGATGATCGACACGTCGCACCAGGGCGCGTTGCCGATCCACTTCTTCTGGCCGTTGAGGATCCAGGTGTCGCCGTCGCGCTTGGCGGTCGTCGTCAGGCCGCCGCCGGTCCCGGAGCCCACCAGGGGCTCGGTCAGGCCGAAGCAGCCGATTTTCTCCATCCGCGCCATCGGCGGCAGCCAAGTCTGCTTCTGCGCCTCGGAGCCGTCGATGTAGATCGAGCCCATGGACAGGCCGTCATGCACCCCGAAGAAGGTGGCCATCGAGGGGTCCGTGCGCGCCAGCTCCATGAGGACGAAGCCGAACAGCTGCTGGCTGCCGCCCCGGCAGCCGTAGCCCTCCAGGCCCAGGCCGCCGATGCCAAGCTCGCGGAAGCCCGGAAGCAGCTCGAAGGGGAACGCGTCGTCCGCCCAATACTTGTTAATGACCGGCGCGACCTTGGTTTCCATGAACGCCCGGACGGCCTTCAGCGTGGCGAGTTCGTCGGGCGCCAGCGTCTCGGTGATCTCATAGAAGTCGCTCATCGGGACCGCATCGGACTTCGGCGGTTGCGAAACGTCGTTCATGGTTGGGTTCCTCTGCAGGGCGCCGTCTCAGCCCGATCGGCCGGCCAAAGATCGTGCCAAAGCGCCCTCGAGTTCTTGCTTGAACGGAGCGGCAGTTGGCTGAACCGGCCGGACAGACGCGTCGCCTCTTCGGCCACGCTTGTTCCCTCGGTGACGCGGTTTTCGACAGGCGCGTCGACCTCCATCCCCGCGGTGGCCGGCGACGCGCTAGGCGGTGGGATGAGGTGAGCCGGTCTCGCCAACCGGCGGGTTGGATCCATGACTTCGGCGGTGGCGCCAGATCCCTGCGGGCTGCAGGATGTCGCATGCGCGATGGCCCGCCCAGGACCGCGGGTCCGGGCGTTGCGGCCCTTGCGGGCGAGGCGGCGATCGCCCTCAGGCGTTTGCGCGCGGACTATCCAGGGCAGTGGACGCGTAGAGTTCGCGCAGCCGCTTCTTGTCGACCTTGCCCGTGGGGCCGAGCGCGATCTCGTCGACGAACCGCACCTCATTGGGGATCCACCAGCGGGCGATCCGGCCGTCGAGGACGCCCAGGATCTCTTCGCGCGTGGCGTGTTCGCCGGCGTGCAGCTTGACGATGAGCAAGGGGCGCTCCGCCCACTTCGGGTCGGGCACGCCGATCACCGCCGCGAGCGCGACCTTGGGGTGCTCACTGACCAGGTCCTCGATGGCGATCGAGCTGATCCACTCGCCGCCTGACTTGATCAGGTCCTTCGCGCGGTCGGTGATCTGCATGAAGCCCAGCGGATCGATCGTCGCCACGTCCTCGGTGTCGAGGAAGCCGTCGGCATCGAGGAGGCTCTCCTGCTCACGTGCGAAGTATGCGCGCGCGATGTAAGGGCCCCGCACCTTGAGGCGTCCGAAGGCCAGGCCGTCGTGCGGCAACGCGGCCCCGGCGTCGTCAGTCAGCTTCATCTCGACCCCGAACGGGACGCGGCCTTGCTTCGACAGCTCGCGCCGGCGCGCCTCGGGCGGCAGAGCCTCCACCTCCGGGGTCGTCGCGCCGAGGGTTCCCAAGGGGGAGGTCTCGGTCATTCCCCAGGCAAGGCTTACCGCGACGCCAAGTTCGTCCTCGAAGGCGCGGATCAGGGCGTCCGACGCCGCCGCGCCGCCGATCAGCGCGCGCTTCAGGTGGGGGAGCCGGGCGCCGGTAGCCCGCAGGTGATCGAGCAACATCTCCCAGACCGTCGGCACCGCCGCCGCGAAGGTCACGCCCTCGGTCTCGATCAGTTCACGGACCGACCCCCCGTCCAGCTTCGGGCCCGGCATCACCAGCTTAGCGCCCACCGCCGGGGCGGAGAGCGCCAGACCCCAGGCGTTGGCGTGGAACATCGGCACCATCGGCAGGACGACGTCCCGCGCGGACAGGCCCATGACATCGCTCTGCAGGGTGACGAGGCTGTGCAGCACATTCGAGCGGTGCGAATAGAGCACCCCCTTCGGGTCTCCCGTGGTGCCCGAGGTGTAGCAGAGCCCCGCGGCCGTGTTCTCGTCGAACCCACCCCAGATGGCGTCGACCGGGTGCTGCTCGACCAGCTCTTCGAAGCAGAGCAGGCCAGCATCGGCGCCATCGGCCATGTGCGCGCGGTCGGTCATGACCACGATGTGCTCGACGCTCGGCAGCTCGGCGCGCAGAGCCATCAGGGTCGGCAGGAGGTCCACGTCCGTGAAGATGATCCGGTCCTGAGCATGGTTGATGATGTAGCGGAGCTGGTCCCGGAACAGACGCGGATTGACGGTGTGGCAAACCACGCCCATGCCCATGATCGCGTACCAGGCCTCCATGTGCCGCGCCGTGTTCCAGGCGAGGGTCGCGACCCGATCGCCCGGCGCGATCCCCAGCGCCAGCAGCGCGTTGGTCAGCCTCCGGGCCCGCGCCTCGATAGCCGTATAGGTCGTGCGGACGATCGGCCCCTCGACCGAGCGCGTGACAATCTCGCGGCCGCCGTGCCAGGTCTTCGCATGCGTCAGCAGGCGGTCGACGGTCAGCGGCCAGGTCTGCATCAGTCCGAGCATGGGAGAGGTCTTTCCTTGGCGGAGCGCCGCTGAGCGGATCGGCCAGCCGAGGATCGTTCGCGGGCGCCCCGCGGGTCTTGCTCGAACGACGCGGCAGTTGCCCGAACCGGTCAGCCAGGCGCCGCGGAGCCGACCGCGGCAATCGGCGCAGGGCCAGACAAAACACGCCCGGCACGTGACAGCCGCGCTACGAGCGCCCGGCTAACCTTTGGGCAATCCCAACCTGCACCGGACGTGCGAGCTGGCGTTTCATCCACCAGACGGGCCCGGCAAAGACGCTCGGCATGTTCGGCCTCGAAGCCAACTTCCGCTTCTGATCGGGAGACCGCCATCACCGTCCCGCCTGCCCCAACCGCCGCGGCCCTGCCCGCCCCGCCGCTGCCCGCACTGCTATTGCTCCTGTCGGTCACCACGGGACTGGTGGACGCCGTCAGCGTGCTAGGCCTGGGCAAGGTGTTCACCGCGAACATGACCGGCAACATCGTGTTCCTGGGCTTCGCCGTGGCCGGCGCGCCGGGTTTCGACGCCGGTCATTGCTTCCTCGCGATCACAGCCTTCCTCGTAGGCGCCGCGCTCGGCGGGCGCGTCGGCAAGGCGCACGTCGGCCGCAGCCTGCGCCGCTGGCTGCTCACCTCCGCCCTGATCGAAACGGTGCTGCTCTGGCTCGGGGCTGCCTTCGCGGTCGGCCTGAACAGGGCCTCGGCCCCGTCGGAGCCAGACGTCTACGCCGTCATCGCCCTCACGGCCCTGGCCATGGGCTACCGCAACGCCACGATCCGCCAGCTCAAGGTCCCAGACCTCACCACCACGGTGCTGACGCTCACGCTCACAGGCCTCGCCGCCGATTCCGGCCTGGCTGGCGGCGGGAGCCCCAACCGGGCGCGCCGGCTGGGCGCCGTGGCCGCGATCTTCGCCGGCGCGGCGCTGGGCGCGTTGCTGATCATCCACGCCGGCCTGGCGATCCCGCTGGCCCTGTGCGGCGGGCTGGTGCTGGCGGGCACCTTCGCCTGCGTCGCGCACCCGGCCGCCGCGATGCCGGCCCATGGTTGAAGCCCAACTTCGGCGATTTGCACGGCCGCGCTTTGTCACCTGGGGCGCACGCTTTGTACGTTTCGCGCATCAATCGATGCGCAAAAACGCCAATATCGAACGCCGGTCTTCGACATTTCCCTACGGAAGCTTATAGTTTCGGGCCTCGAAGACGGAGATCCAACGTGTCTGAGATGGGAGCCCTGAGTGAGCGGCTCGTCTCGCTCCTGGGCCTGCAGCGGCGGCCCGCCCAGCTGACTGGCGCCCTCGGCAAGACGGGAGTGATGGTTGCGAAGATCCGTGAGGACAGTCCGCAACTCGAGATGACCCACGAGGTCCCGGAAGACGACGCCTACATCGTCGGCCTCATCCCGCGCGACTATCCCGACTTCTGCTTCTGGCAGGACGGCCGGGCCGCGCCCGCGGTTTCGAACCGGGGCGGCGATACGATCTTCTACGACCTTCGGCGCAACCCGCGTTTCCTCAAGAACGCCCCCATGGGGGCGGTCGCATTCTATTTCCCGCGCTCAGCCTTCGACGAGATCGCCGACGACGCGAGCGCCTATCGGATCGAGGAGCTCCGGGCGCCCAACGGACAGGGGCTGGACGACCCCGTCATTCGCCACCTCGCCTGCACCCTCGTCGGCGGATTCGACCGTCCCCAAGAGGTGAGCCATATCTTCTTCGAGCACGTCAGCTTCGCCGTCTGCGCCCATGTCGCCCAGGCCTATGGCGGACTGCGGCCGAACTCCATGGGGCGCCGTGGCGGCCTGGCGGCCTGGCAGGAGCGCCGCGCGAAGGAGATCCTGGCCGCCAACCTGGACGGCGCGGTGGGGTTGACCGAACTCGCGCGAGAGTGCCGGCTTTCCGTCAGTCACTTCTCCCGCGCGTTCCGCAAGTCGATGGGCGTCGCGCCGCACCGCTGGCTGATGAACCGGCGGGTGGAGCTCGCCAAGGACCTCTTGCGAGACCGCGAGGCCTCGCTCTCGCAGGTCGCCCTGCGCTGCGGCTTCGCCGACCAGAGTCATTTCACCCGGGTGTTCAGCCGGCGGGCGGGCGTCAGTCCGGGCGCTTGGCGACGCGGCGCGGCCGCCTGACGAGGATTGCGCGGAATTTGGCGTATGAGCGCTGACGCCGCGGGGCTTCAGCTCACTCCGGCGGTGCAGTTCCCAAGGCGCCGGCCGTAAAGGCCATGCCGGCCGCCGCGGACAGGGCGTTGCTGTAGGTGTCCGTGGCGGTGTTGCGCGCGTCCAGCAGTTTGCTCTCGGCGACGGTCACGTCGGTGATAGCGCCCACCCCATGTTTGTAGGCCGCCAGCGCTGAATCGAAACTGGTCTGCGAGGCCGCGACCAGCGCCGCGGCGGCGTGATAGGCGGCCACGCTGGTCTTCAGCTCGGTTCCGGCGGAGACCACCTGGCGTGCGGCCTCGTTGCGGACCTGGCTGAGCTGCTGGTCCGCCCGGTCGGCGTCGATGCGGGCCCGCTTCAGGTTCGCAGCTCGAAGGCCGCCATCGAACAGCGGCACGGTGACACCCAGCAGCACCGTCCCGCCCAGCCTATCTCCCGACAGGTTGAGGACGGCGCCTTCACTTCCGAACCCCGGCAGGACGGGTGCGCGCAAATTATCGGTCGTGTAGCCGCCGGACGCCGAGAGGAAGACCTTCGGCATGAACTCAGCCTTGGCCGCTTGTATCTTGGCCAAGCTCGCCTTGCGTGCGGCATAGGCGGCGAGCACGTCCGGCCGCCGGGAGAGCGCGGCGGACACCAGCTCGTCGATCGGCCCGTCCGCCTCAGCCGACAGCTCGCGATGCGGGATGTCCGCGACGGTCAGCCTGGTCGTAGGGGGCACGCCCATGGCATTGATCAGCGCCTGGCGCGCGGCCGCGGCCGCCCCGTCCGCGCGGATCCTCGCATAGTCCGCCTGAGCCGCGGCCTGGCGCGCCTGGGCGGCTTCGACCACGGTGCCCTCCCCGTGGGCGTACCGCGCGTCGGCGGCCGCCTGAACCGCCTGAGCGTCGATCAACGTCTGCTTGGCGGTCGCCTGCCGCGCCCGAGCCGCTGCGTCCGCATAGAACGCCAGGCTCACCCGGTAGATCAGGTTCTGGTGCGCGGCGGTGAAGCCGATGTTCGAAATCACGCTCCCCTGCTTGGCGGCGTCCAGCATTGCGTCGCGGCCGCCAAAATCAAACAGCAGCCATTTGAGCGAGACCGCCGAGATCGATGCCGCCCCGCTTGACGTCCCAGACCCCTGGGCCCCGGCCAGGGACCTCTCCTGGTGACCGCCCTGGGCGCCGCCAATCAGGGAGGCCGTCAGCTCCGGCAGAAACGCGCTACGGGCGACGCCAGTCGCGAGTGCGGCGTCGCGGGCCTCGTCCCAGGCGATCCGGGTCTGCGGGTCGTGGCTCTCGGCGAGGTCGATCAACTCGTCCAGCGTATAGGCATGGCCAGCCTGGAGGGTCGGCGGCGGTTCGACCTTCGCCATCGCCGGATTGGGCGGCAGGACGTAGCCCGCGGAGGGTGGAGCCGGCGAGGCTGGCGCGGCGATGATCTCGCCCGCCCGCACAGGCGCATTCCAGGGACGATCGGGACGATCGGGAGCGAGGTCCAGATCGCGGGTGGCGCAACCGGCCAGGAACAGGGCGAAGAGACACGCACCGAGGCGCTCAAACGCTCGCATGGCTAGCGCCTCCAGGCTGACCGGCCAGGGTCGTTTCCAGGCGGTGCATGTTCTGCTCAATCACTTCGCTCGTGCTGCGAGCCGGCGCTCGTTCCACCGCGGCCGCCGGAGCCGCATTCGCCGCCCTGCCCTCCAGGCCCGCAGCCAAACTCTCGAGACGCTTCGAAAGCTGCGGCGCCATGCGGACCTCGCCCGCCACCAAAAGCGCGCTCTGCAGCCTGGCGGCATACTCGACGGCGACGCGGCGCGCCTGCCGCCAGGCCTCGTCGGCCCGGATCGACCCGGGCTCGTAGCGGGCCAGGCCGAGGTCCGTCTGTATCGCCTCCAGGCCGGCGTAAACCGCCGTCGCTTCTTCCGGGCGCGAGCCGTGCGGCGGAGCGCGCGCAGCCGCGCCGAGGGCCCGCAGCGTTCCGGCCAGGGCGCTGTCGACTCTCCGCGCGATGCTGATCGGCCACAGCCGGGTAGAGACCAGGTAGATGGCGACATTGCCGATCGCGATCCCGATCAGGCGGTCGCGGATGGTCTTCATATCGAAGTCAGGCGCCGGCCCTTGCAACGTGCAGAGGAAGAAGGCGAAGGCCATCTGGAAGCCGACGTAGGAGATGCGCGGCGAGCCTGCGGCCACATAGCCGGCGCCCAGCGTGCCCAGGCAGATGACGATCATCAAGCCTCCGACGGACACCACGTGCGGCATCACGAACAGTAGGGCGAACAGACCGGCCGTCGCGCCAACCACCGCTCCGGCGAGGCGCATCGCGAGCTTCTCGACGGACTCGGCCGCCGTGCCCAGACCAACGAAGTAGCAGGTCAGGAAGCACGTATGGATCCCGGGCCAGTCCAGCAGCGAGTAGAGCAGATAGCAGGATACGGCCGCGACGGTGATCTTGCCG
This sequence comes from Phenylobacterium sp., assembly GCF_036264965.1. GTDB lineage: Bacteria > Pseudomonadota > Alphaproteobacteria > Caulobacterales > Caulobacteraceae > Phenylobacterium. The sequence goes on along the minus strand of NZ_DATAPY010000030.1, from coordinate 6,057 downwards.
GCGTATTGCATGTGGACGGGATTGCTGAAGGCGTCCGCTGCGAAGAAACCGCCCCGCGCCTTGGGGGTTGGCTCCGCCACGACGGGGGCAGGATCGGTGAAGGCGACAATCGCCCGCCGCGCCGCCGCCACCGCTTCTCGACCGAGCGCAGGGCCGTCCGCCCAATCCGGCAGGACAAGGGTGACCTCGGTCGGATAGCCGCCGTCGGCGAGGATCTGAGCCATTTCATCGAGGATGTCGGCCAGGTCGCCGCGGATGGCGGCGGGGGCGGGTCCGCAGGACGCCAGCAGGTCGACCGTCGCGAGGATTTCCAAGGTGGACGACACCGCCTGGTTGAGCCGGATCAGATCCGCGGACCGCACGCCCAGTTCGGCCTTGGCCAGCTTCAGCCAGTGGCGGATCTCGGCGCCGCCGTCGCCGAGGCTGCGCGCCAACTCGGCCCTGAGCGCGGGGCTCGGCGTCCGCAGCAGCTCTGCGCAGTGGCGCAGCCGGCGGGCCAGCTCCGAGGTCGCCATCCGGCGGGGATGGCGCCCCAGGAAGACATTGTAGGCGATCGAGACCGACGCCGGCATGGCCACGAACAGGAAGGTATAGAGGATGGCCCGCGTCGCCTCCTCGCCCGCTTGGGCCAGGCCGAGCTTGTCGAGACCGAAGGCGAGGATCATGCCGATGTTCGCGGCCAGCGGCTTCAGCTTGCTGGCTGACGCCAGGAACAGCAGGACAAAGGAAAGCACCGCGATCGCGCCAACGCGCCAGGCCGCGTGATCGAGCACGAGCATCGCCGTGGCCAAGACGATCCCTAGAACGATCGCCACGACCAGGGTGAGAACCAGTTCCAGCAGCAGGCTCGTGGCCCGGTCCCTGGCGTTGAGGAAGAAGGCGAGGTAGGCCGCCAGCGCCGGGTCGGGGGTGCGATAGATCGCGCTGGCCGCGGCCGTGATCGTGCAGATCACTGCGAGCTTCGCCGCGAAGGCGAATCTGCCCGGGGTCGGCGCCAGCTGCTCGCCGAGCCACGGGCCGAAGCCGCGGGCGGAGTCAGCGGCAGGCCGGGCCATGCTTGATCTCCACGACGGCGCTGGCCCCCAGGCGGACAAGCTCGGACGGCGGGGCGCGCAGGCGCACCCTGACGGGAAACCGCTGGGCGACCCGAACCCAGTCGAGCGAGCGCTGCACATAGGGAACGGAGCGCGGCAGGTTGATGCGATCCTGGTCGAGCACGCCCCAGCCGACGCCCTGGACCACGCCGGCGATCGGGCGCCGGCGATCGAGCATCGAATAGACCGTCACGCAGTCCCCGGGATGGACAGGCTTCAGGTCCGTCTCGCGGAAATTGGCCACCGCGAACCAGTCGTCCGCGTCGACGAGGGTGAACAGCGCCTGGCCCGGAGCCACCATCTCACCGGACGCGGCCGTCAGGCCTACCACCAAGCCGTCGTGAGTGGCGCGGACGCTGGTGTCCTGCAGATGCCGCTCCGCCAGATTGAGCGCCGCGCGGCGCGCCTCGATCTCCGCCAGGGCCGCCTGATCGGTATCCACAGCGGTCACCGCCGCGGCGTGCTGCTGCCGGGCCTGGCGCAACCGGGTTTCCGCGTCGCGCGCCTCTGTTTCGGCCTGGTCAAGTTGCTGCCGAGGGACATAGCCCTCCGCGGCGAGCGGCCGGAGACGCTCCACCGTCCGGTCCGCCAGCGCCAGATTTGTCGCCGCGTTCCGCGCCTCGTCGCTCGTAATGAGGGTGTTGGAGCGCTGTGTGGACACCAGCCGACGCCGGGTGCCGAGCTGCGCCTCTACCGCCGCCAGATCGGCCCTGGCCTGAGCGACGGCGTATTCGTAGGGCACGGGATCGATCTGGAACAGGAGGTCGCCCCGTCGGACCCGGCCGTTCTCGACCACCCCGATGTTGACAATACGTCCACCGACGGTCGCCGCGACGTGGACGGTGTCGGCGTCGATCGAGGCGTCGTCCGAGGACGGGCGCGCTTCGCCCGTGGAAAAAGCATAGAGACTCAAGCCCGCCGCGGCGACGACCAGGGCCAGTGTAACAAGCCTTGCGATGGGGACGACGCGCTTGAGGCCTGCAGCCTTCACTGCCTTCAACCTCGGTAAAAGACCAGCCACGCCGCGACTCCGGCGATGGCGCCGACGGCGATGCAGATCACCAGGGGATAGGCGGCGGTCTCCGCCAGCCGCGTCGCGGAAAGGACGATCCTTGCCGCGAGGCCCACCGCGACACCGATCAGCGAACACAGGATCCAGGCCGGGAAATAGGAGCCTGCGAGGCTCAGCGAGGGGGCGCCCGCACCGCAGCCACCGAGGCCCAGGAGACTGAACAGGGTCAGCGGTCCGGCGGCGGCGCGTGGGCAAGAGGAGGGACGCCGCGCGTGGACGCGGCGCGGGGGCGGTCGCAAGAGGTCCGGACCGGGGCGCCGGTCCCTGGGTCGGGCGTGAGATGACGAGGCATCGACGGACATCAGGTCCCCTCCGCATTCCGCGCCCCTCGCGCGATCCGCAACCTAGGCGTCGCCGTCATCGCGGGATTGGAGAAATCAGCTGCCGATTTCACGCTACTGACCTATCGGCGACTGTTGGCCGCGGATGACCCGCAAGCCTTCGCGCTTGCCGCCTGCGGGGCGGCCTGACTTCCCAGCGCGCGAAAATCGGATCACGCCGCCGACCGACGATGTCGCGAAGACCTGGCGCGGGTTCTGTTTAAGCGGCGCGGCCGGAGGTCCCTAGGGTCACGGAACCTTGGAGGCGGCCCCGGCGCCAAGTGGCTGCGTCGCTCCAAGGCGGCGGAGGGCGCCGGCCTTTGTTTTTTTCGGCGAGGGAGCCGGGCCTCGGCGGAGGCGCTTAGCTGGCCGGGGCCACCGGCGCGATCGTCGGGTTCCAGCCGCCGCCAAGCGCGCGAACCAGGTCGACGCTGGCCAGCAGGCGGCGGGTCTCGATGCTGAGTTCCGTCCGCTGCGCATCGAGATCCACGGTCTGGGCGGTGACCACGTCGAGGTAGGTGACGGCGCCCATCCGGTATTGGACCAGCGCCAGCGCTTCGGTCTGCTGGGCGGCCTGGACGGCGGCCGCTTGCTGGCGCGACTCGCCGGCCAGTCGGTTGCAGAGCGCGAGATTGTCCTCGACCTGCTGGAAGGCCGTCAGCACCGTAGACTTGTAGGTCGCGCTGGCCTCGTCGAACTGATCGCGGCTGGCGCGTACGACCGCCTTGCGCCGGCCGCCGTCGAACAGGGCCATCGCGATGGAGGGGCCCAGGGTCCACCAGCTGTTGGCGGCGCTCAGCAGGTTGCCGGCGCCCGCCGTCTGGAAGCCGCCGGTCGCATCGAGCGTCAGGGTCGGGTAAAGGGCCGCGCGCGCGACGCCGATCTGGGCGTTGGCCGCCGCCGCCCGCCGCTCGGCGGCCGCGATATCGGGCCGCCGCTGAAGGAGGTCGGACGGCGCGGACACCGGCGTTCGCGGCGTGGGCGGCAACTTGGCGTCCGGCGCGATCGAGAACACCGAGGCCGGCTCGCCCACGAGCGCCGCGATCGCGTGCTCATAGAGGGCGCGCTGGGCGCCGACGTCGGTCCGCAGGGCCTGGGTGGACTGCAGTTGGGTTTTGGCCCGGCCGACATCGAGGCCTGCCACGGCGCCGCCGGTGTGCAGGACCTGAGTCAGATCCAGCGCCTTCGCATAGGCGCCCGTGGCCTGGTCCAGCAGCGCGGCCTGGGCGTCCAATCCCCGCAGGTTCAGGTAGGCGTCGGCCACCTGCGCCTCCAGACTGAGCCGCACCGAGGCGACGTCGGCGGCGCTCGCCTGGGCATTGGCCTTGCCCGCGGCGACCATGTTCCGCACGCGGCCCCAGAGATCGAACTCGTAGGAGATCGTCGCGCCGACAGTGTCGTCCTGGTAGTAGGACGGCCCTCCCACGCGAAGGGGCCGGTTCGCCGACTGCCGGTTGGCGGTCGCGCTGCCGCCCACATCCAGTTCGGGCACGAGCGAGGCGCGCGCCTGGGCCAGGCTGGCCCGCGCTTCGTCATATCGCGCCAAAGCCAGGGCGAGGTCGGGGTTGCCGGTCTCGATCTTCTGCTCAAGCCCGGTCAGCGTCTCGTCGCCGTAGACCGTCCACCAGGGACCACGGGGCGCTGCGTCCGCGGGGCTTGCCGGCGTCCAAGGACCCATCTCCTTGTAGGCCGGCGGCACGGTCACCTGCGGCGGCGCATAGGGCGGCGCGAGGGAGCAGCCCGTGAGCGCCAGGGCCGTCGCCGCCAGCCCGAAGAGCTTAACCCGCGGCATGTGCGCTTCCTCCGTTCGGGGCGCCTGCGGGCGCGATGCGCACCAGATCGCCGGGGCGCAGGGAGTCCGGCGGACTGTCGATCACCCGATCGTCCGGCGTCAGGTTCGCCGCGACCTCGACCGTGGCCCCGAGGTCCTGCACGATCGTCACCGGCTTCATGGCGACGCGGCTCGCGGGACCGACGACCGCCACCGACATGCCGCTGTCGCGGAACATCAGGGCGGTGGCCGGAACCCGCAGGGCGCTGCGGCTGGCCGGCAGGCTGAAGCGGACCTGAGCGTAGCCGCCGGGTTTCAGCGTCCTGTCGGCGTTGTCGATCTGCAATTGGACCAGCAAGGTCCCGCTCTGCGACGTGATGGCGTCTGCGCTGGCGGCGAGCTTGGCCGTGAAGGTGCGGCCCGGATATTCCGGCACGGTGAAGGTGGCGGTCATGCCCGGCTGGATGGCCGCCGAATAGGTCTCGGGCGCCCTCACATAGATCCGCAGCTTGCTCTCGTCGGCGACGGTGAACAGTGGCATCGCCGTCGGCCCGCCGACGCTGATCAGGTCGCCGATATCGGTGGAGCGAGTCGTGACGACGCCGTCGAACGGTGCGGTGATGCGCTTGAACGATTCCAGCGCCTCCAGCCGCGCGACGTTGGCGCGGGACGACGCCACCAAGGCGTTCTTCGCGGCCAGGTCCCCGTTTTTGGTGTCGGCGTCCTGTTGTGACACCGCGTCCTGCGAAAGCAGACCGGCCCAGCGGTGGGCGGTGGTGTCGGACAGGTGCTGGTTCGCGATAGCCGTCTGCAGGTCGGCCTTCGCCTGGACGAGCTGCTGGTCGAGGTCGGGCGTGTCGATATCGGCCAGCACCTGGCCCGCCTTCACGCGCGTCCCGATGTCGACGTACCAGCGCTTGAGGTAGCCCGAGACGCGCGCATAGCTCGGTGCGGTGTTGAAAGCCTGCACGTCGCCCGGCAGGACCAGAGTTTGGGAGCCGGTCGGGTCGGCCAGGCTGATCACGCTGACCGTCGGGATCGCCTGGGCGTTGGTCCAGGTCGCCACCGCTTGATTGGCGCTGACGCGGCTGACGATGCCAAGGGCGACGACGCAGACCGCGAGTCCGGCCACGGAGCCGCCGGCGATCTTCAGACGCCGAGGTGAGATCGGCCGGCGGTTATCGGGCTGGTCAGGCATAGGACTCTCCTGTCTGGAGCGCCGGATTGTCCTCGGCGCTGGAGGGTTGGGCGGCCTTCCGGCCATGAACGATGCTGAACACCACCGGCACGAACATCAGGGTGGCTATGGTCGCGAAGATCAGCCCGCCGATCACCGCGCGGCCCAGCGGCGCGTTCTGCTCGCCGCCCTCGCCCAGGCCCAGCGCCATGGGCGCCATGCCGATGATCATGGCCAGCGCGGTCATCAGCACGGGCCGGAAGCGGGTGAAGCCGGCCTCGGTGGCGGCGCGCAAGGCGTCGCCGGTGGCGTTCAGCCGCTCGCGGGCGAAGCTGACCACCAGGATGGAGTTGGCGGTCGCCACGCCCATGCACATGATCGCCCCGGTCAGCGCCGGCACCGACAGGGTCGTGCCCGTGGCGAACAGCATCCAGACGATCCCGGCCAGGGCGGCCGGCAGGGCGGTGATGATCACGAACGGGTCGAGCCAGGACTGGAAGTTCACGACGATCAGCAGGTAGATCAGCACGATCGCCGCCGCGAGGCCGAAGAACAGGCCCGAGAAGGCGTCGTTCATGGTCACCATCTGGCCGCGCAGGGTGACCGTCGCGCCCTTCGGCCGG
>NZ_DATAPY010000029.1:0-2707 GCF_036264965.1 Phenylobacterium sp. | reverse complement strand
GCCGAAGCGCTGCAGAGCGTGGTCGGCTCGGTCTAGCTCAGTTCGCCCGCATCGCGTTGTTCGACCGGTCGGCGTCGGGCAGGCGATGGTCCGGGTCGACGGTCGCCTCGGCCACGGGCCCCCCATCGATGGCGTAGGTGTGCCGGCCGGTCTGCATCCAGGTCTCCACCGGGATGCGCAGGTCGCGGGTCTTGCCGTCCTTGAAGACGATCCGAAGCGTCGCCGGCAGCACCAGCTGGCCGCGGTTCTCCACCGTCACCGAGGCCCCCTTCGCCGGGTCGTTGACGACCTCGGTCACCGCCATGTCGTGGCTCCAGTTGTTCAGGAAATAGCCGCGCCAGAAGTAGCTGAGGTCCTCGCCGCCGGCGCTCTCCATCTCGCGGAAGAAGTCGCTGGGCTTGGGGTGCTTGTAGGCCCAGTCGGCGATGTACTTGCGGAACGCCGGGTCGAACCGCTCCGGGCCCAGGATGTCCTCGCGCAGCAGGGTGAGCCCGAACGCGGCTTTGAAGTAGGTCACCGGGTGGCGGTACTTCTCGCGGATGGTGTCGGCGCGGGAAAGGATCACCGGCGCCTCAGGGTCCTTGATCAGCTCGGCGATCTGGTCGGCCGGCGTCCCGGTCGCCGAGGGCGCATATTCTCCGTCGCGCTTGGGCCCATAGACGCCGTTCTCGAAGTCGTCGCTCTCGTAGACGTCGATGAAGGTGTTGATCCCCTCGTCCATCCAGGCGTCGCGCCGCTCGTCGGAGCCGACCACCATCGGGAACCAGGTGTGGCCGATCTCGTGGGCCGAGATGAAGAACAGGGTCTTCGCCTTGTCGTCGATGCCGTCGAAAACGATGCCCGGATATTCCATTCCGGTGGCCGGCCCGGCCACATTGATCGCGTTCGGCCAGGGGTAGGGATACCAGCGCTTGGAGAACCGTTCGACGGCGTCCTTCATATATTCGGTCGACCGGCTCCAGCCGTTCTCGCCGACGCTTTCCGGCGGATAGACCGACTGGGCGACGGCGGTCTTGCCGTCCGGCAGGTTGATGCGCGCCGCGTCCCAGACGAAGGCCCGGCTGGCCGTGAACGCCACGTCGCGGGTCGAGTCCATATGGAAGCGCCAGGTCTTCGTCGCGCCCTTCGGCGGCGGGGTCGCGGCCACCTCCTCCGGCGTGCGGATCAACACGGTCTTGTCGCTGGCCCTGGCCCGGTCGAACCGCGCCCGCTGCTCGGCCGTGAGCACTTCGCCGGGGTTCGTGAGCGCCCCCGACCCGGCCACGATCATGTCCGCCGGCACGGTCACTGCGTAGTCGAAATTCCCGTATTCCAAGTAGAATTCGTTCGCGAGATAAGGAAGCGTGTCCCACCCTCGAACATCATCAAATACTTGAAGGCGTGGATACCACTGAGCTAGGTCATAAATATCGCCGCTCTTGTTGGCGTTCCACGCCATCCGTCCGCCGAACAGGCCGGGGATCAGGAAGTGGTACCTGATCTTCACCTGCACCTTGCCGCCACCGGCCTTGACGCCCGAGGGCAGGTCGACGCGCATGCGGGTGTCGCTCACCACCGTGTTCAGCGTCTTGCCGCCCACGGTGACGGCGTCGATCTCGTAGCCCGGCGTCGAGTTCTTCGGATCGATGCGCCGGCCGCCGGACATAGCGTAGCCGCGGCTGTCGCGGCGATAGAGGTTCTGGTCCATCTGGATCCAGAGGAAGCCCAGCTCCTCGGGGCTGTTGTTCGTATAGGTGATCGTCTCCTCGCCGGTCAGCACATGGGCGGCGGTGTCGATCTTGGCGTCGATGTTGAAGTCGGCGCGGTTCTGCCAATAGGCCGGGCCCGGCGTCCCGGAGCCGGTGCGGATCGTCGAGGGCGGCGCGGGCAAGTTGAGCGGGGCGAAGGTCTTCAAGGGATCGTACTTGGGCGCGGTCTGGGCGTGGGCGGCGGGCGCCGCGCAGAGGGCGGCCAGGGCCAGCAGGGCGGACAGTCGCGACGTCATCAAGAAGAGCTCCCCGAACAAGCCGTCCATCTCGCTCGCCCTGGGCCGGCGCGCAAGACCTAGAGGCCGAGCCGGCCCGCCACCTCTTCGCCCAGCGCCAGGGACGAGGTGAGGCCGGGGCTCTCGATGCCGAACAGGGCCACGAGACCCGGCAGGTTGTGCGCCGTCGCATCGTCGATGCGGAAATCCGGCTGCGGCTCGTCCGGGCCGTGCAGCTTGGGGCGGATGCCGGCGTAGTCGGGGCTCAGCGCCTCTTCCGGCACGGCGGGCCAGAACTTGCGGATATAGGCCGCGAACTCGCCGCGCATGGCCGGATCGACGCTGTAATCCAGGGTCTCGACATAGGTCAGGTTCGGCCCGAACACCGCCTGGCCGCCCAGGTCGCGGCGGTAGTGGGTGCCGAGCGCCCCATGGATCGGGGGCGGATAGATCAGCCGCGAGAACGGCGCCTTGCCGACCAGGCGGAAGTACATCCCCTTGCCGTAGTAACCCTTGGGGATCTTCGCCGCCGGGAAGCCCTCGATGGTCGCGGCCACGTCCTGCGCCGACAGCCCAGGCGCCGTCACCAGATAGCGGCAGGTCAGGCTCGCCGGCTCTTCGCCGCCCGCTCGCACCGTAAAGCCACCGCCCTCCAGCGGCGCCGCGCCCTCGAACGGCGTGGCGGTCACCACGGCCCCGCCGCCGGCCTCGATCTCTCCTTGAAGCGCCAGCATGTAGCCGTGG
>NZ_DATAPY010000028.1:0-19255 GCF_036264965.1 Phenylobacterium sp. | reverse complement strand
GGTGGCCAGGCTGTTCGTCTCGACCCGCGACCCGCTTGTCGAACTCCCCGCCGAGATCGCCCAGGCCCTGGCCGCGCTGAACCCCGCCCTGCATCCCGACCTCGCCCAGTTCCGCGCCCTGCTGGACGAGGGCCTGGGGCCGGACCTTCCGTCCCTCGCCCGGGACGGCGGTTTCGTCGGCGAGGGCGTGCGGCCGGAGCTGGACCAGGCCCGCGCGCTGCGCGACGACAGCCGCCGCGTCATCCTGCAGCTCGAGGCGCGGCTGGCCTCGGAGAGTGGCGTGGCGCTGAAGGTCCGCCACAACGCGGTCCTCGGCTACTTCGTCGAGACGACGGCCAAGGCCGCCGAGCCGCTGTTCGCGGCGCCCCTGAACGCCACCTTCATCCACCGCCAGACCCTGGCCAACCAGGTCCGCTTCACCACCGTCGAACTGGCCGAGCTGGACGCCAGGATCGCCCAGGCCGCCGAGCGGGCCCTGGCCATCGAGCTCGACACCTTCGAGGCCTGGCGCGACGCGGCCGTCAGCGTCGCCGCCGACATCCAGGCCGCAGCGTCCGCCGCCGCGCGGCTCGACGTGGCCTCGGGCGTCGCCGAATGGGCCGAGGACGTGGGCGCATCGCGCCCGGTGGTTGACCGCTCCACCGCCTTTGAGGCCGAAGCGGCGCGCCATCCGGTGGTGGAAAACGCCGTGCGTCGCGCCGGCGAGGCGTTCACGCCCAACGACTGCCGGTTGGACGGTGCGGGCGCCGGCGGACCGAGGCTGGCCCTCGTCACTGGCCCGAACATGGCCGGCAAGTCGACCTTCCTGCGCCAGAACGCGCTCCTGGCCGTGCTCGCCCAGGCCGGCTGCTTCGTACCCGCCAAGCGTTTGCGGCTGGGCGTGGTCGACCGGCTGTTCAGCCGCGTGGGCGCCGGCGACGACCTGGCCCGGGGCCGCTCGACCTTCATGGCCGAGATGGTTGAGACCGCCGCGATCCTCACCCAGGCGACGCCGCGCTCCTTCGTGATCCTCGACGAGATCGGGCGCGGCACCGCGACCTATGACGGCCTGGCCATCGCCTGGGCTTGCGCCGAGGCGCTGCACGAGACCAATCGCTGCCGCGCCCTCTTCGCCACGCACTATCACGAGCTGGCGGTGCTGGAGCAGCGCCTGGCCTATGTCGCCAACCTCTCGCTCAGGGCCAAGGAGTGGAACGGCGACCTGATCTTCCTGCACGAAGCCGGGCCTGGTCCTGCAGACCGCAGCTACGGCGTGCAGGTTGCGAAGCTGGCCGGTGTTCCGGGGCCCGTGGTCGCCCGGGCCAAGGACGTGCTGGAGCGGCTGGAACGCGAAGCCGCCGGCCCCGCCAACCTCGATGCCTTGCCGCTATTCGCTGCGGTGGCGGAGGCCGCGCCGTCGTTCGGGGCCAGCCCGGCGGAGGAGGCGCTGCGGGTGATGGACCCCGATGGGATGAGTCCGCGCGAGGCGATGGAAGCGCTGTACCGGTTGAAGGGGCTGCTCGGATAGCCTTCCCTCCCTTAATGGGGAGCGACAGATCGCGCAGCGATCAGGGTGGGGCAGTCGCGCTCAAGCTCTGACACAGCGCGCTGGCCCACACTTCCCCACCCGTCTCCCCCGGATCAAGTCCGGGGTCGCCACCCTCCCCAGAGCGGGGAGGGAAGGCGAATTTCGCCATCCACCGAAATACCACTTGCGACGCCCGCTTTATTCGCTAATTTGCTACTTAGCGAAATACGAAACGTCAAAGGCGCCCTGTGTCCGAAGTCTATAGAGCCCTGGCCGATCCTTCCCGCCGGCGGATCCTCGAGCTGCTGCGCGAGCAGGATATGAGCGCCGGCGAGATCGCCGCCCACTTCCAGCTCGCCAAGCCGACGCTGTCCGGCCACTTCGCGGTCCTGCGCGAGGCGGGCCTCGTGACGCCTGAGAAGACCGGCACGACGATCGTCTACCGCCTGAACGTCTCGGTGCTCGAAGAGGCGCTGATGGCGCTGATGGACGCTTTCAAATTCCTCGACGCCAAGCCGCAGGGCCGGGCGTCGGCCAAGCCTCGCAAAGGAATAGGCTGATGCGCATTTCCAACGCGACCTGGGTCGCCGCGATCCTGACCGGCGCTTCCGTCCTCGTGGCCGGCTGGGCGTGGTTCATGCTTCCGGCCGGCGCCGGGGTCCCTGTGAACTATCTCGGCCTCGATGGTCTGCGCCACCACGGTGTTTCACGCGAGGCGCTTTGGCTGATCCCGGTCATCTCCGGGTTCGTGGCCACGGCCATGACCTTCGCGCCCGGGTTTGGCGCCCGGGGGCAGGTGGAGCGCGCCGCCGAAGTCTTCGACATCACCCTGATCGCCGTGGCGGGTTTGCTGCTGGTGGTGCAGTTCACGCTCGTTGGCCGGGCGCTGGACCCGGAGTTCAACGTCATGCGCCCGGTGGCCATCGCGACCGGCGTCCTGCTGCTGGCGATCGGCAACTATCTCGGCAAGGCCCGCCGCAACGGGTTCATCGGGGTCAAGACGCCCTGGACGCTGGCCGACGCCGGCGTGTGGGACAAGACGCACCGCTACACAGGCCGCGGGATGGTCATCGCCGGGCTGGCGCTCGTCGCCTCGGGCTTCCTGCTCCACGCCGCCGCCGCCCTGGGTCTCGCCATTGGCGCCTGTTCCGCCCTTCCCATGCTGTTCGGCATCGCCCGGTCGCGCAGCCTGCACCGCGCCCTACCAAGGGCCTGAGACAACTCCGCAGGCGCGGGCCGGCCGAAAGCATCCTATATCCGAGGCATGCCGCCGCGCCTCAAACCCACTCGCCTCGAATACGTCGTCGACGGTGTGCGAATGCGCGCCCAGCTGTCGGCCGCCGCGCTGGAAGCGGGCGACGAGCCGGCGCAGCGCAAGGCGGCGCTGGAGATCCTCAAGGCGGCCTTGTTCCGCGGCCGGATGATCGCCAAGGAGCGGCTGGAGAACGGCGCTGGCGGCATCGAGACGGCGCGGCTGATCTCCGGCGTGACCGACGAGGTGATCACCGCGCTCTGGGACTTCACTACGGTGCACGTCTTCCGCGCCCGCAATCCAACGGAGGGCGAAAGACTGGCGCTGATGGCCGTCGGCGGGTACGGCCGCGGCACGCTCGCGCCCTACTCCGACATCGATCTGTTGTTCGTGCGGCCCTACAAGCAGACCGCCCACGCCGAGAGCGTCATCGAATATATGCTCTACGCCCTGTGGGACCTGGGCTTCAAAGTCGGTCATGCTTCGAGGACGGTCGAAGAGTGCGTGAAGCTCTCCCGGGAAGACTTCACCATCCGCACTTCGATCCTGGAGGCGCGCAGGCTGATCGGCGACGAGAAGCTGGCCGACGAGCTGGTGCGGCGCTTCCAGAACGAGGTGGTCAAGGGCACCGGCGCGGAGTTCGTCGCCGCCAAGCTGAAGGAGCGCGACGAGCGCCACGCCCGGGCCGGCGCCAGCCGCTACATGGTCGAGCCCAACATCAAGGAGGGCAAGGGCGGGCTTCGCGACCTCAACACCCTCTTCTGGATCGCCCAGTATCTGCATCCCGGCCAGTCGATTGAGAAGGTCATGCAACTGGAGATGTTCGAGCGACGCGAGGTGCGCGCCTTCATCCAGGCCTTCGACTTCCTGTGGGCCGTACGCGCGCATCTGCATTTCACGACGGGCCGGCCGGAAGAGCGCCTGACCTTCGACCTGCAGCCGGAGATCGCGCAACGGATGGGCTATGGCGACCGGGCCGACAATCCGGCGGTCGAGCGGTTCATGCGGCGCTACTTCCTGATCGCCAAGGAGGTCGGGGCCCTGACACGGGTCTTCGCCGCCAAGCTGGAAGCCGAGCGGGTGAAGACCGCGCCGCGCGGCCTGTCGCGCCTGCTGCCCGCGCGGCGGCCCAAGCGCACGCCGCTCGACGTACCCGGGTTCCACGAGATCGGCGGGCGGCTGAACATCGACAGCCCGGACATCTTCGAGGCCGACCCGATCAATCTGCTGCGGCTGTTCAAGATCGCCGACGAGCGCAACCTCGACCTGCACCCCGACGCCTTCACGGCGGCCACGCGGCTCGCGCCCCTGATCACCTCGGGCGTGCGGCGCGACCGCCATGCGGCCAAGGTGTTCCTGTCGATCCTGGCCCACGGGCGCGATCCGCAGCGGACGCTGACCCTGATGACCGACGCCGGTGTGCTCGGCCGCTACCTGCCGGAGTTCGGGCGCATCGTCGCCCAGATGCAGTTCAACATGTACCACTCCTACACGGTGGATGAGCACACCCTGCGGGCCGTGGGGGTGATCTCCGACATCGCCGCCGGACGCTTCGCCGACGAAAATCCGCTGTCGACCGCGATCATGCCGCTGATCGTCGACCGCGAGGCCCTGTTCCTGGCCATGCTGCTGCACGACACCGGCAAGGGTGGCGCGGGCGGCCAGGAGAAGGCGGGCGCGCGGGCGGCGCGGTCGGCCTGCGAACGACTGGGGCTGGAGCGCTCGAAGATCGAGCTGGTCGCCTGGATCGTCGAGCATCACCTGGTGATGAGCGACACCGCCCAGAAGCGCGACATCTCCGATCCGCGCACGGTCACCGACTTCGCCAAGATCATCGAGACGCCGGAACGGCTGCGCCTGTTGCTGGTGCTGACGGTGGCCGATATCCGCGCGGTGGGGCCGGGCGTCTGGAACGGCTGGAAGGGTCAGCTGCTGCGGGAGCTCTACGGCGCCACCGAGGCGGTGTTCCGCGGCGGCCGCGGCTCCGACACCGCCGCGGCGTTGAAGCGCTATCACGAGAACGCCGCCTATGACGCCCGCGTGCGGGTGGCCAAGGCCGACCCGGCCGCCGAGGCCTGGGCCGACGCCATGGAGGACGCCTATTTCTCGGCCTTCTCTGAAAGCGAGGTGCTGAGCCACGCCGCCCTGTCGCGCCGCGCCGGAAACGGGGCCGCTGCCGAGGGCCGGGTGCGGCTGGACCGCAACGCCGCGGAGGTCTCGGTGGCCGCGATCGACCGCCGCAGGCTGTTCGTCGACTTGGCGGGCGCCATCACGGGCGCCGGGGCCAATGTGCTGGGCGCGCGGGTCTTCACCTCGCGCGCCGGCCAGGCGCTGGACGTCTTTTACCTGCAGGACGCGGCCGGCCAGCCGTTCGGCGGCGACAATCCGCGATCGCTGGCCCGCCTGGTCGAGAGCCTGGAGGCCGCCGCCCGGGGCGAGCCGGCGCCGACCGAGCCGCGGCGCTCCGCCGATCTCGGCCGCGCGGCGGCCTTCTCCATCGAACCGGCGGTGATGCTGGACAACGACGCGTCGGAGACCTCGACGGTGGTGGAGGCCTCCGGCCGCGACCGACCGGGCCTCTTGGCGGCGCTCGCCCGCACCATCGCCGACGCGGGCCTGTCGATCCTGTCGGCCCACATCGATGGCTATGGCGAACGCGCCGTCGACGCCTTCTACGTGACCGGGCCGAAGGGGCTAAAGGTGACCGACGCGCGCAAGGGCAACGCCCTCAAGGCCGCCCTGCTGGCCGCGCTCAACGACGCTGACCAGGAAGAGCCGCGCCGGGCGCATCTGCAACGCGCCCGGGCCAGCGTCGCGCGCTAGCCATGCCCACCCGGCCCGGACGCCGCACCGGTCAGGAATCGGCCTTTACAGGCGATGTCTTCATGCGGCCGCGCCCTCTGCCACGGGACCGCGCTGCGGCGGGCGGAAGAAGGCGGCGAGCAGCAGGACGGCGAGCGCCGCCATGCCGGTGGGGATCATGAACAGGCTGCGGTAATCGACCTTGCCGGCGGCGTCGGTCCAATGGGCGATCAGCGCGGGGAAGAGGAAGCTCGCGCCGACGTTTCCGATCCCCAGGATCAGCAGGTTGAACAGCCCCTGGGCGCTGGAGCGGACATCCTTCGGGAAGGTCGCGTCCACGAAGATGTACACGGTGGCGAAGAAGAAGGCGTAGCAGATGCCGTGCAGCAGTTGCACGGCCACGATCACCGGCACGCTGTCGGCGAAGAAGGCGAACACCGAGAAGCGTGCGGCGTGGCCGAGGATGCCCACGATCATGGTGGTCTTCCAGCCCAGCCGCGCCAGCACGCCGCCAAGCACGAACATGGTCACGATCTCGGCCAGCTGGCCCAGGCTGAGCACGATCATCGACAGGTTGCCGGCGATGCCCACGCGGTGGGTCAGGAAGTTGTCGGCCATCACGAAGTAGCCGTTGTGGATCACGCTATCGATGAAGGTGACCGCGAACAGCACGCCCACGAACGGCACGCCCAGGAGCTTGATCGCCTCGCGCCAGGCCAAGGGGTCGCCAGATCGCGAGTCGGGGGCCTGGGCGTCGCGCTTCGGCGGGGTGTGCGGCAGGGTCAGGCTGTAGGCGGCCAGTGCAAACGAGACGATCGCGGCGACCAGGAAGATCCAGCGCACCTGCGCCGCGTCGGCCTTGGCGCCCAGCAGGAAGACGAACGGCCAGCTCACCAGCACCCAGCCGACCGTGCCGCCCATGCGGACGGCGCCGAAGTCCCTGGCCGGGTCCTTCAGGTTGGCGAAGGCGATGGAGTTGGAGACCGACAGGGTCGGAACATAGAGCAGGCTGAAGACTAGGTAGGCCGCGAAGAACGGCCAGAAGCTGGTCAGGAAAGCGCAGGCCGCCAGCGCCAGGCCGCTCAACGCATGGCTGCCGGCCATGAACCGCTCGGCGGCGAAGTTGCGATCGGCGAACTGGTTCGAGAAGAAGATCCCGGCCACCGAGGCGATGCCCCAGGCGCTGCCGACCAGCGACTGCTGCCAGGGCGCAAAGCCCAGCATGCCCATGTAGGGGAACAGCTTCGGCGCCCAGGCGCCCCAGACCGCCAGCTGCAGCACCATCATCAGAAAAAGCCGCGTGCGGACCGTCATCTTTGCTCCCCCGGCGCGAGTCTCTATGCCCCGCTTGGCCTATCGATTACACAGTTGACGCCTAAGCGCACCTGTCGCGATCCGATCGGCAAACACCTCGCGACTGGCACGGTTTGACCTCTCCCGCCGCCGGCGCCAAGGTCGCTGAAGGTCAGTGGTTCGCGAGGGATTAGAGAGCATGGCGCAAGCAAGTGAAGCGCCGCCCCCTTTGCGCATCGGCTTCATCGGCTCGGGCTTCATCGCCAAGTTCCACGTCAAGAGCTTCCAGTCCGTCCGCCACGCTCAGATCACCGGCGTCTACAGCCCCACCGCGACCCATCGCGAAGAGCTGGCGGCGATGGTCAATGCGGCCGAGCTCGGCCCCTGCCGCGCCTATGGCGACCTGGAGAGTCTGCTGACCGCCGACGACGTCGACGCCATTTGGCTGTTGGCCCCCAACGACCGCCGGCTGGAGGTTATGCAGGCGATCCACGACGCGGTGAAATCCCGGCGCTCCAAAGTTCGTGCGGTCGCCTGCGAAAAACCGCTCGGCCGGACCTTGGCCGAGGCCCGCGAGGTGCTGCGGCTGGCCGAGGACGCGGGCCTCGCCCACGGCTATCTGGAGAACCAGGTGTTCTCCACCGCCGTCGAGCGCGGCAAGGAGATCGTCTGGCGCCGCGCCGTCCCGGCCTCGTCACGCCCCTATCTGGCCCGTGCGGCGGAAGAGCACTCCGGCCCGCACGAGCCCTGGTTCTGGCAGGGCCCGCGGCAGGGCGGCGGCGTGATGAGCGACATGATGTGCCACTCCGTCGAGGTCGGCCGCTTCCTGCTGACCGCCCCGGACGCGCCGCGCGCCAGCCTGACGGTGAAGTCGGCTCAAGGGTCGGTCGGCTATCTGAAGTGGACCCAGGCCCGCTACGCCAAGAGCCTCGCCAAGGATTTCCAGGGCGTCGAGATGCAGGCCCATCCGGTGGAGGACTTCGCCCGCGCCACCATCACGCTGGAGGACGAGACCGGCCAGGAGCTGATCATCGAGGCCTCGACCTCCTGGTCCTATGTCGGCCCGGGCCTGCGCATCGACCTGGCCCTCCTGGGCCCGGAATACGCCATGGAGTTCTCCTCGCTGAACCCCAGCCTGAAGGTGTTCCTGTCCCGCGCCATCACCGGCGGTCAGGGTGAGGACCTGGTGGAGAAGCAGAACGCCGAGCAGGGCCAGATGCCCATCGTCGAGGACGAGGCCGGCACCTACGGCTACGTCGGCGAGAACCGCCACATGGTCGACTGCTTCCGGCACGGTAAGACGCCTATCGAAACGTTCGAGGACGGCGTCGAGGTCACCAAGATGGTCATGGCCCTCTACAAATCCGCGGAGACCGGTCAGGTGGTGAACCTGCCCGACCCGACCCTCGAAACCTACGTGCCGGTCCCGGCGCGGATCGGAGCTTGAGACATGGCGGCAGAGCCCTATGACGTAATCATCGTCGGCTCGGGAGCCGGCGGCGGGATGAGCGCCTATCACCTGACCAAGTCGGGGATGAAGGTGCTGATGCTCGAGGCCGGGCGCGACTACGATCCGCGCGTCGAGACCCCGATGTTCAACACCAACGCCGAGGCGCCCCTGCGCGGCGTCGGCACGCCGGACAAGCCCTTCGGCTTCTACGACGCCACCGTGGATGGCGGCTGGGAGGTGCCTAACGAGCCCTACACCGTGGCCGAGGGCTCCGAGCCCTTCATCTGGTGGCGGCCGCGGATGCTGGGCGGGCGCACCAATCACTGGGGGCGCATCGCGCTGCGCTTCGGGCCGCTGGACTTCAAGCCGCGCAGCCGCGACGGCCTGGGCTACGACTGGCCGATCACCTACGACGACGTGGCGCCCTGGTACGGCAGGACCGAGAAGCTGATCGGGGTCTCCGGCGCGGCGCCGGCCCGCGGCCTGCTCAACACCCCGGACTCGCCGCCCGGCTGCCTGATGGAATCCGCGCCGCCGCGTGCCTTCGAGATCTTTTACGAACGCGCCTTCCGGGCCATGGGCATCCCGGTGATCCCGATGCACGGCGCGGTGGTCACCGGCCAGATGGAAGGGCGCAACACCTGCCTCTTCGCCACGCCCTGCGGGCGCGGCTGCGCGATCGGGGCCAACTTCCAGTCGACGACGGTGCTGCTGCCGCCGGCCATGGCCACGGGCAACCTGACCATCACCACCAACGCCCTGGTCTATCAGGTGGACCTGGACAAGGCCGGCCGCGCCAAGGGTGTCACCTACGTCGACCGCAAGACCGGCCAGCACCATTCGGCGACGGCGAAAACGGTGGTCCTGGCCGCGGGCTCGGGCGAGACGGCGCGGATCTTGCTGAACTCCAAGACGCCGGCCTTCCCCAATGGCCTCTGCAACACCCACGGCATGGTCGGCCGCTATCTGATGGACAGCGTCGGCACCGGGGTCACCGGCCAGTTCCCGGCGCTCGAAGGCCTGCCGCCGACCAACGACGACGGCCAGGGCACCCAACACACCTACATTCCGTGGTGGGGCTACGAGAGGCAGAAGGAGCTGGGCTTCGCCCGCGGCTACCACATCGAGATCGGCGGCGGCCGCCACATGCCGTCCATGGGCATGGCCGGCCTGGTGCGCGACGACGAGAGCCTGGTGGGCGACGACCTTCGGGCCAAGCTGCGCCAGCGGTTCGGCTCGACCATCGGCTTCGACGGCCGCGGCGAGATGATCCCCAACGACGACTGCTATTGCGAGATCGATCCGGTCGCCAAGGACAAGTGGGGCATCCCGGTGCTGCGCTTCCACTGGAAGTGGGGCGAGCACGAGACCAACCAAGCCGCCCATGCGGTGAAGACCTTCCTGGAGGTGATCGACAAGCTCGGCGGCAAGCCCGAGGGCCACGTCGAGACGGACGGCAGGAAGGCCATCTCCAAGGGCGGCGAAATGATCCACGAGATCGGCACCGCGCGGATGGGGCACAACGACACCGACTCGGTGGTCAACCAGTACGGCCAGTCCTGGGCGGTGCCGAACCTCTTCATCATGGACGGGGCGACCATGGTCTCAAGCCCGGACAAGAACCCGACGCTGTCGATCCTGGCGCTGGCCTGGCGCTCGGCGGACAACCTGGCCACCATCGCCAAGCAGGGGGCCCTATGAGCACCGAAACCCCGGAGCCCTATGTCTCGAAGATCGACCGGCGCACCGCGCTCGCCTGGGTCGGCGTGGTCGGCGCTGCCATCGCCGGCGGCGCGGGCGTGGTGGTCTATGGCCCGAAGATGGGCGGCGAGGTCGTCACCCGCGGCTACGGGACAGATCCCAAGCTGACCAAGCCGGAAAAAGCGCCTTGGTCGCGGATCATGACGCCCGACCAGCTGACCACCGCGGCGATCCTGGCCGACTACATCCTGCCGGCCAGCGGACCCGCGTCCTCGGCCAGTTCGCTGGGCGTGCCGGACTTCATCAACGAGTGGGTCAGCGCGCCCTATCCGGACCAGGTCAAGGACCGCCCGGTTGTGATGAACGGCCTGAATGCGCTCAGCGCCAAGGTGCTGAGAGCCGGCGCCTCCGAACGGGCCGCGGCGCTCGCGGCGCTGCCGAAGGCTACTGACCAGGCGACGAAGGCCTTCTGGAAGAAGTTCCGCGGCCTGACCATCGGCGCCTATTACACGACCGAAGCCGGGTTCAAGGACATCGGCTACATCGGCAACGTGCCGCGCACCTCCGATCCCGGCCCCTCGGCCGAGGTCAAGGCGGCGCTGGAAAACGCATTCAAGAAACTCGGCCTCTAGGAGCCTGCGACCCATGAAAGCCCTCGCCCTCGGCCTCGCGGTCGCCTCCCTGCTCATGACCGCCGCGGCGCCGGCCTTCGCCGCCGACAATGCGCTCACCCCCGCCGAGAAGGCCGACGGCTGGAAGCTCCTGTTCGACGGCAAGTCGACGGCCGGCTGGAAGGGGTTCAAGACCGAGGCACCCGACGCCGGCTGGACGGTCAAGGACGGCGCCCTTGGCCCGACGCCCAAGGTCTCCAAGGACCTGGTCTCCAAGGAGAATTTCGAGAATTTCGAGCTAGATTTCGATTGGAAGATCAGCCCGAAGGGCAACTCCGGCGTGATGTTCCACGTGATCCCAGTGGGCGATGAGACCTACGAGAGCGGCCCCGAGTACCAGATCCTAGACAACGCCCACGGCGAGCCGCCGCCGCAGCAGGCCGCCTCGCTGTTCGCCCTCTATCCGCCATCGAAGGACATGACCAAACCGGTGGGCGAATTCAACCACGGCCGGATCGTCGTCGACCATGGCAAGGTGCAGCACTGGCTGAACGGCGTGAAGGTCGTGGAGTACGACATGAACTCCGCCGAGTTCAAAGCCCGCGTGGCGGCATCGAAGTTCAAACGCTGGCCGCAGTTCGCCACCGGCAAGACCGGCGCCATCGCCCTGCAGATGCATGGCGAACCCGGCGACCCCGTCTGGTTCAAGAACATCAAGATCAAGGTGCTGAAGTAGCGGTCGGTCCGCCCGCGCGCCAAAATGCACCGCGCGCCGGGCGGCGGCCCACGCTAGTTTGCCGCCTGTGAATCGCCCTCCGTCCGAGACGCCGCCGCCCGTGACCGCCACAACGAAGCCCACGACGGCGGCCGACAAACCGGGCGGCCTGATCCGCTCGTCGATGATTTTTTCGGGCTTCACGCTGATCAGCCGGCTGATGGGCTTCGTGCGCAACCTAGCGATCAGCTACTTCATGGGGGCGAGCGCCACCTTCGCGGCCGACGCCTTCAATGCCGCGCTCTCCTTCCCCAACCTGTTCCGGCGGATCTTCGCGGAAGGCGCTTTCGCCGCGGCTTTCGTGCCGGCCTATTCCCGCTCGCTCGAGACCGACGGCGAGGCGGTGGCCGACGAGCTGGCGGCCGACGCCATGGCGGTGCTGGCGGCGGCGACGCTCGCCATCACGGTCGTCGCCGAACTGACCATGCCCTGGCTGATGTTCCTGATCCGGCCGGGCTTCGCGGCCACGCCGGAGAAGTACCGGCTGGCGGTCCTGCTGACGCAGATCACCATGCCCTACCTGCCCTGCATGGCGATCTACGCGCACCTGTCGGGCGTGCTGAACGCCCGCAATCGGTTCATCCTTTCGGGCGCGGCGCCGATCCTGCTGAACCTCTGGACGCTTGCGGCGATGCTGCCGACCCACAGTCCGGTGCAGGCCGCGGTCTGGGCTTCCATCGGCGTGACGATTGCCGGCGTCAGCCAGGCGGGCCTGCTCTGGTGGGGCGTGCGCAAATCGGGCGCCGATGTGACCCTGCGCTGGCCCAGGCTGACCCCGCAGATCAAAGCCCTGATCGCGCTCGCCGTCCCCGGCGCCATCGGCGCGAGCGTCACTCAGATCAACGTCTTCGTCTCCGGCATCCTGGTCAGCCACGTCAATGGCGCAGCCTCCTGGATCGCCCAATGCGACAATCTCTACCAGCTCCCGCAAGGGCTGGTGGGCGTGGCCATCGGCGTGGCGCTGCTGCCGGCCCTGTCGCGCGCCATCCACGCAGGGGATCACGAGCGCGCGCAAAAGGCCATGGACGACGCCATCGTCTTCGCCATGGCGCTGACCCTGCCGGCCGCCACGGGCCTGGTCTCCATCCCCTTCTTCATCGTCGACGCGCTCTATACCCGCGGCCTGTTCACCCTCGTCGATGCGCACCAGACCGCCTCGGCGCTCCTGCAATACGGCTGGGGCGTGCCGGCTTTTGTCCTGGCCCAGCTGTTCAGCCGGGCTTTCTTCGCGCGTCAGGACACGACGACGCCGATGCGCTTCGCCCTGGTCTCGGTGGCGGTGAACGTGGCCCTCGGGATCACCCTCTTCCATTTCTTCGGCGTGGCCGGCATCGCGGCGGCGACCGCCAGCGCCTGGTGGCTGAATGTGGTGATGATGGGCGTGACGCTCGCGCGGCGCGACCACTACCGCCCCGGCGCCAAGGCCGTGTCGCGGCTGATCCGCATCGTGGTCGCCAATGTGGCGCTGGCGGTCCTGCTGGCCGGCGCGTCCCACTACCGCGCCCAGATGCAGGGTCTGTTCGGCGGCTTCCATGTGACCCATGGCCTGGGCCCCAAGGAGTTCGCCATCGCGCTCACCGTGATCGTGGCGGCGGCGATCTATCCGCTGCTGCTGTTCGGGTCAGGCGGGCTGACGATCGCCGAGGCCCGCGGCGCGCTTCGCCGCCGCAAGGGCGACCCGCCGGAAGGGCCCGCGGACTTGCCGTGAGCCGGCCGCGGTTCTATTCAGCGCCCATGACCTCTCGGGGCCACCTGACCTGGCGATGGCGCTGAAGCGCCGACCCACCCGCCTCATCCGGGCCTTGCGCCCGTGCGTCAAACTCCCGAGAAGCCTTACCCCATGACTGACCAAGCTCCGGCCCCGTATGCGGGCAAACCGCGCGTGCTCTCCGGCGTGCAGCCGTCCGGCGACCTGCACCTGGGCAACTACCTGGGCGCGCTGGTGAAATTCGCCCGCCTGCAACACGAGATGGAGACCTTCATCTTCGTGGCCGACCTGCACGCTATCACCGCCTGGCAGGACCCGGCCAAGCTGAAGGGCCAGGTCCGCGAGATCGCCGCGGCCTATCTGGCCACCGGCCTCGACCCCAAGGTCGCAACCATCTTCGCCCAGTCCGCCGTGCCGGCGCACGCGGAGCTGGCCTGGGTGTTCAACTGCGTCGCGCGCCTGGGCTGGCTCGACCGGATGACCCAGTTCAAGGACAAGGCCGGCAAGCACAAGGAACGCGAGAGCGTCGGCCTCTACACCTACCCGGTGCTGCAGGCCGCCGACATCCTGGTCTACAAGGCGACCCACGTGCCCGTCGGCGAGGACCAGCGCCAGCACCTGGAGCTGACCCGCGACATCGCCGCGAAGTTCAACCACGACTTCGACGCGCCGGGCTTCTTCCCCCTCCCGGAAGCCCTGACCCAGGGGCCGGGCGCACGGATCATGAGCCTGCGCGACGGGTCGGTGAAGATGTCCAAGTCCGACCCCTCGGACAATTCGCGGATCAACCTGACCGACGACGCCGACACGATCAGCCAGAAGATCCGCAAGGCCCGCACCGACGCCGATGTCCTGCCGGAAAAGCTCGACGACCTCGCCGGCCGCGCCGAGGCGCAGAACCTGATCGGGGTCTATGCCGCTCTGTCGGGGTGCACCGCCCAGGACGTGCTCACCGAGTTCGCCGGCCAGGGCTTCGGGGCCTTCAAACCGAAGCTCGCCGACCTGGCGGTCTCGGTCATGAGCCCGATCGGCGGCGAGATGCGCCGCCTGCTTGCCGACCCGGCTGAGATCGACCGGATCCTGAGCGCCGGCGCCGAGCGGGCCCGTGAGGTCGCCGCGCCGAACCTGGCCGAGGTCAAGCGCATCGTGGGCTACTGGGCCGGCTGAGCCTTGCGCGGCGATCCCAGCCGCGTCACCGTCACGGCATGAGCCAGCGCAAGTTCCTCGTCGTGGCCGACGACACGCCGGAATATCAGGCGGCGCTGCGCTTCGCCTGCCGCCGGGCGCGCTCCACCGGCGGCTATGTCGCCCTGCTGCGCGTGATCGAGCCGGAGTATTTCGAGCACTGGTCCGGCGTGCGCGAGGAGATCGAGCGTCAGGCGCGCGAGGAGGCCGAGGCCGTCCTGCAGAAGTCCGCCGAGCTGGTGAAGGCCGAAACGGGCCTGCCGCCGGAGTTCATTATCAAGCACGCCGAGAACGTCCGCACGGCGCTGCGCGAGGTTATCGCCGGCGATCCCGACATCAAGATCCTGGTGCTGGCGGCCGCGGTCGGCGGGCGTGGTCCGGGCCCGCTGGTGGCCTCGCTGGCCAAAGAGGGCGTGACCTGGGGCGGCCGCAAGGTGCCAGTGACCCTGGTGCCCGGCGACCTCACCGACGACGAGATCGCCGAACTGGCGTGAACTTGCGTTGGGCGGCCCGCGGCGCCACATCTTCGGCATGTTCATCCAGACCGAGCCGACCCCGAACCCCGAGGTCCTGAAGTTCCTGCCCGGCCGCGAGGTCATGGGCGAAGGCACGCGCGACTTCCGCGACGCCGCTGACGCGCAGGCTTCCACCTTGGCCACGGAGCTGTTCGGCCTCGAGGGCGTCGAGCGGGTGTTCTTCGGCCCGGACTTCCTGACGGTGGGCAAACTGGCCGACTACGACTGGAGCCATCTGAAGGCGCCGATCCTGGCGGCCATCATGGACCACTTCACCTCCGGCCAGCCGTTGTTCGCCGCCGAGGGCGACCAGGCCGGCGGCCATGATGAGGGGATTTACGAGGGCGAAACCGCCCAGATCGTCGCCGAGATCAAGGATCTGCTAGACACCCGCATCCGCCCGGCCGTGGCCCAGGACGGCGGCGACATCCTGTTCAACCGCTTCGACGTGAACACCGGCGTGGTCTACCTCAACATGCGCGGCGCCTGCTCCGGCTGCCCGTCGTCCTCGGCGACGCTGAAGGCGGGCGTGGAGAACATGCTCAAGCACTACGTTCCGGAAGTGACGGGCGTCGAACAAACCCTCTAAGACGAGGGCGGATGATCATCCTCGGCCTGGATACCTGCCTTTCAAGCTGCTCGGTCGCCGTGCTCGACGGCGAGCGTGTGCTTGCGTCTGGGCGGGAAATCATGGCGCGAGGGCATCAGGAACGCTTGGCGCCCATGGCGCG
This sequence comes from Phenylobacterium sp., assembly GCF_036264965.1. Lineage (GTDB taxonomy): Bacteria > Pseudomonadota > Alphaproteobacteria > Caulobacterales > Caulobacteraceae > Phenylobacterium. The sequence goes on along the minus strand of NZ_DATAPY010000028.1, from coordinate 3,725 downwards.
TGACGTGATGGCGGACGCCGGCCTCGCGTTTGATCGTCTGGACCGCATCGCCGTCACCGTCGGCCCCGGCTCCTTCACCGGCCTGCGGGTCGGCATCGCCTTCGCCAAGGGCCTGGCCTTCGCCCTGGGCAAGCCGGCGGTGGGGATCGGCGCGCTGGAGGCCCTGGCGGCCCAGGCTCCGGGCCTGGTTTTCCCGGCCATCGACGCTCGCCGCGGCCAACTCTACCTGCAGGCCTTCGATGACGGGGCCGCCCTGATGGCCCCGGACGCGGTGACCGCCGCGGTCGCCGCCGCGCGCATCGCCGAGCTGTCGCAGGGCCGCCCCTTCACCTTGATCGGCTCCGGCGCGGTCCTGCTGGCCGACTTCGCGCTGTCCGCGACCGTGATCGCCGTCGAGGGCGCCGACGCCCGGGACGTGGCTCGCCTGGCCGCTGGCCGCGGGCCTGGCCCCCTGAAGCCCCTCTATCTGCGCGCGCCCGACGCGAAACTGCCGGCATGAGGCTGATCCGCTCAACGCCCGCCGAATGCGAGGCCATGGCCGCGGTCCATGCGGAAGCCTTCGACAAGCCCTGGCGCGACGACGAGTTCGAGGACCTGCTGGACGGCGAGGGCATCTACGGCTTCCTGGCCGCGAGCCAGGACGAAACCCCGCTGGGCGTTATCCTCTGCCGTGTCGCGGCCGGCGAGGTCGAGATACTGACCCTGGGCGTCGCCGAGGCCGGACGTCGCCGCGGCGTCGCCCGCGCCCTGCTGGCGGCGGCCCTACCCACGGCGCGGGACATGGGCGCGGCGGAGGCCTTCCTGGAGGTCGCGGTAGACAATGAAGGGGCCATCGCCCTCTACGCCGCCGCGGGGTTCCGCAAGGCGGGCGTGCGCAAGGCCTACTACGATCGTCGGCCCGTAGGTTACACCGACGCCCTGGTGATGCGCCTCGACCTTAACGCCGCCGCCGCTTAGACCTATCCTGGTTGGAATTCGGAAATCGGGAGCCCGCGTGTCGGACCGCATCGAAAAGCTCTGCATCGAGAAGGGCATGCGCATGACCGAGCAGCGCCGGGTGATCGCCCGCGTGCTGTCAGAGGCCCACGACCATCCCGACGTCGAAGAGCTGCACCGCCGCGCCCACGCGGTCGATCCGCACATCTCCATCGCCACGGTCTACCGGACCGTGCGCCTGTTCGACGAGGCCGGGATCATCACCCGACATGACTTCCGCGACGGCCGTTCCCGCTATGAGGAGCAACCCGACCAGCACCACGACCACCTGATCGACATGAAGACCGGCAAGGTGGTGGAGTTCATGGACGCCGAGATCGAGGCCCTGCAGGAAGCCATCGCCAAGAAGCTCGGCTACAAGCTGGTGGATCACCGCCTCGAGCTCTACGGCATGCCGATCGAGGAGAAGTGAGCGCGCAGCGACTCATCCCGGCGACGGCCGGGATCCAGCACTGCGCAGCGACCGGCGAAAGTCCGCGAACTTGCGCCGCTCTCCCGGCAACCCCATAACCCCAGCCATGTCAGACCCCGCGCCCTCCAAGCGCCTCTTCATCAAGACCTACGGCTGTCAGATGAACGTCTATGACAGCGAGCGGATGGCCGATGTGCTGTCGCCGCTGGGCTATGCGATGACCGACACGCCCGATGGCGCCGACCTAGTGGTGCTGAACACCTGCCACATCCGCGAGAAGGCCACCGAGAAGGTCTATTCCGAACTTGGCAAGCTGAAGGAGATGCGCGACGAACGCATCGCCGAGGGTGGCTCGCGGATGACCATCGCCGTCGCCGGTTGCGTCGCCCAGGCCGAGGGCGAGGAGATCATGCGCCGCCAGCCCGCGGTGGACCTGGTCGTGGGGCCGCAGGCCTATCACCAGCTGCCGGAGCTGATCGCACGCAGCCACCGCGCCCGGGGCGAGCGGCTGTCGGCCGATTTCGCGGCGGATGAGAAGTTCGACGCTCTGGGGCCGGTCGGCCGCACAGCCAATGGAGTCACAGCGTTCCTCACCGTGCAGGAGGGTTGCGACAAGTTCTGCACCTTCTGCGTGGTGCCATATACCCGCGGCGGCGAGTGGTCGCGCAGCCCGGAGACCATCGAGGCGGAAGCCCGCGATCTGGCCGCCCAGGGCGTGCGCGAGGTCACCCTGCTGGGCCAGAACGTCAACGCCTATGCCGGCCAGGGCGGGCTCGCCGCCCTGGCCCGCCGGCTGGCGGCGATCCCAGGCCTCGACCGCATCCGCTACACGACCAGCCACCCGCGCGACATGGACGACGCCTTGATTGCCGCCCACGGCGAGCTGGACGCGCTCATGCCCTATCTGCACCTGCCGGTGCAGTCGGGCTCGGATCGCATCCTGAAGGCCATGAATCGGGCGCACACGGCCGAAAGCTACGTCCGCCTGATCGGGCGTATCCGCGCCGCCCGGCCCGACATGGCGATCAGCGGCGACTTCATCGTGGGCTTCCCGGGCGAACGCGATAGCGACTTCGAGGCGACCCTCGCCCTGGTGCGCGAGGTGAACTACGCCACCGCCTTCAGCTTCAAATACTCCCGCCGTCCCGGCACGCCGGCCGCCGCCATGCCCGGCCAGGTGGACGAAGCGGTGAAGGACGAGCGGCTGGCGCGGCTGAACGCCCTGCTGGACGAACAGGCCCGCGGCTTCAACGCCTCGCAGGTCGGCAGGGTGCTGCCGGTGCTGTTCGAGCGCCCCGGCCGCCATCCCGGCCAGCTGATCGGCCGCAGCCCCTATCTGCAGGCTGTTCACGCGACCGCACCGGATCGCTTGATCGGCCAGACCGTTCCGGTTCGTATCGAGTCCTCCGCGCGGATGAGCCTGGGCGGAGTGCTTGTCGAAGCGACGGAGCTGGAGCCCGCGTGAGCCGCGCGCCCGAATTCATCAATCTGTCCGACGCGGCCGCGCGTGCGGTGGCCGGCGCCAACTCCCGCCACGCTGCCCTGATCGAAGACGCCTTCGATGTGCTCGTGGAGACGCCGGGCGGCGGGGTCTCGCTCAGCGGCGGCTCCAAGGGCCGGACAGCGGCCAAGAAGGCGGTCCACGCCATCGCCGAACGCGCCGACCAGGGTCTCGACATCTCCGAGGCCGACGTGCGCGTGGCGATCGGCAATGCGCGGTCTGGCGCCGCCGGTCCCGGCGCCTTGCCAGTCGGCCGCCGCGGCCAGGTGGCGCCCAAGACCAAGACCCAGGCCGAATATCTGCAGGCGCTAGCCAGGAACGAGCTGGTCTTCGGCCTCGGCCCCGCCGGCACCGGCAAGACCTTCCTGGCCGTGGCCCATGGGGCAGGTTTGCTGCTGCGGGGCGAGGTGGATCGGCTGATCGTCAGCCGTCCCGCCGTTGAGGCCGGTGAGCGTCTCGGCTTCCTGCCGGGCGACCTGACCGAGAAGGTCGATCCCTACATGGCCCCCATCTGGGAGGCGCTGAACGACATCCTCGGGGCCGAGCAACTGCGCCGGCGGCGCGAAAAGGGCGAGATCGAGGTGGCGCCGATCGCTTTCATGCGCGGCCGCACGCTCAGCTCGGCGTTCGTCATCGTCGACGAAGCGCAGAACGCCACCCGCTTGCAGATGAAGATGGTGCTGACGCGCCTGGGCGAAGGCGCGCGCATGGTGGTCACCGGCGACCCCAGCCAGGTCGACCTGGTCAATCCGCGCGACTCCGGCCTGCGCCACGCGGTGAAGCTCCTGCGGCGGATCGAGAGCGTGGGCGTGGCCG
>NZ_DATAPY010000027.1:0-28044 GCF_036264965.1 Phenylobacterium sp. | reverse complement strand
GCCCCACCCCGTTCGCGAGCTCCGTCAGCCGCACCTTGCCGTCCGCCAGATCGAAGACGCCCAGGTCGGTGATCAAGAGGTCCACCACGCCCGCGCCGGTCAGCGGCAGCGAGCAGCGCTTGACCAGCTTGGGCGCGCCCGACTTCTCGGTGTGCTCCATCACCACGACCACGCGGCGCACGCCGGCGACCAGATCCATCGCCCCGCCCATGCCCTTGACCATCTTGCCGGGCACCATCCAGTTCGCCAGGTCGCCGTTCTGCGCCACCTGCATGGCGCCCAGCACCGACAGGTCGATGTGGCCGCCGCGGATCATGGCGAAGCTGTCGGCGCTGGAGAAATAGGATGAGGACGGCAGCTCGGTGATGGTCTGCTTGCCGGCGTTGATCAGGTCCGGGTCGGCCTCGCCCTCATAGGGGAACGGCCCCATGCCCAGCATGCCGTTCTCGCTCTGAAGGGTCACCTCGACGCCGGTCGGGATGTAGTTGGCCACGAGCGTCGGGATGCCGATGCCGAGGTTCACATAGAAGCCGTCGCGCAGCTCCATGGCGGCGCGGGCGGCGATCTGTTCGCGGGTCCATCCTTGCTTAAGTTCAGGGGCCATCAGACAGCTTCCTTCGGACGGGTGGTGAGCTGTTCGATGCGTTTTTCGAAGACCGCACCCTTGAAGAGCTTGTCCACATAGATGCCCGGGGTGTGGATGTTGTCCTTCGCCAGGGTCCCGGTGGCGACCAGTTCCTCGACCTCGGCCAGGGTGACCTTGGCGGCGGTGGCCATCATCGGATTGAAGTTCCGCGCGGTCTCCCGATAGACGAGGTTTCCGGCGTGGTCGCCCTTCCAGGCCTTGACGATCGCCAGGTCGGCGGTCAGGCCGCGCTCCATGACGTAGGCCTCGCCGTCGAACTCGCGGACTTCCTTGCCTTCGGCCACCAGGGTGCCGACGCCGGTCTTGGTGAAGAACGCCGGGATGCCGGCCCCGCCGGCCCGGATGCGTTCGGCCAACGTGCCCTGCGGATTGAACTCCAGCTCCAGCTTGCCGGAGAGGTAGAGCTCGGCGAACAGCTTGTTCTCGCCGACATAGCTGGAGATCATCTTCTTGATCTGACCGCCGGCCAGCAGGATGCCGAGCCCGAAGTCGTCGACCCCGCAGTTGTTGGAGACGACCGTCAGGTCCTTGGTCCCCGCCTCGCGGATCGCGGCGATCAGGTTCTCGGGGATGCCGCAGAGGCCGAAGCCGCCCGCCATGATGGTCATGCCGTCGAAGAGCACGCCCGCTAGCGCCTCGCGGGCGCCGTCTACTGTCTTGCTGGCCATGCCCGACCTGTTACGCCGCAATGCAGCAATTGAGAACCGCACGCGGCATAAAAATCGCCGGCCCGCCCAAAACCGCTTCCAACAGGGGCCAAGGCGCGGTCCATTGCCGTCATGAACGCCCACTCCCTGCTGACCCAGGCGCTCGTCTATCTGGCCGGCGGCGTGGTCTCGGTGCCGATCGCCAAGCGGTTGGGTCTGGGGTCGGTGCTGGGTTACCTGATCGCCGGCGTCCTGATCGGACCCTTCCTGCTCAACCTGGTCGGCCGGCCCGCCGAGGTGCAGAAGTTCGCCGAGTTCGGCGTGGTCATCCTGCTGTTCCTCATCGGACTGGAGGTCCGTCCCGCGCTGCTGTGGAAGATGCGCACGACGATCTTCGGCCTGGGCCTCACCCAACTCGTGGGGACAGCCGCCCTGCTCGGGGCCGCCTCGCTGGCCTTCGGGCTCGACTGGCGGGTCGGCGCCGCGGTCGGCCTGATCCTGGCCATGTCGTCCACCGCCATCGTCCTGCAGAGCCTGGAAGAAAAGGGCTTGCGCCAGGGGCCTGTGGGCCAGGCCTCGTTCGGCGTCCTGCTGTTCCAGGACCTGGCGGTCATTCCGCTCTTCGCCCTGTTGCCGCTGCTGACGCCGGCGGGGATCGCCGCGCCGGCGGCCAGTCACGCCACCAGCCTTCTGGCGCCCCTGCCCGCCTGGGCGCAGCCGCTGGCCCAGATGGCCGCGGTGGCGGTCATAGCGGTCGGCGGCCGCTACCTCACCCAGCCGCTGTTCCGCTTCATCGCCTCGGCGCGGTTGCGGGAGATTTTCACCGCCTCAGCCCTGCTGCTGGTGATCGCCGTGGCCGCGTTGATGGAGCTGGTCGGTCTTTCACCGGCGTTGGGCGCCTTCCTGGCCGGAGTGGTGCTGGCCGATAGCGAGTTCCGGCGCGAGCTGGAAACCGATATCGAGCCGTTCCGGGGCCTGCTGCTCGGCCTGTTCTTCATCACCGTCGGCGCGGGCCTCGACCTCGGCCTGGTCGCCGCCCATCCCTTCATCGTCCTGGGTCTTGTGGTCGGGCTGATGGTCCTGAAGACGGCCGCGATGTACGCCGCCGGCCGGCTCTTCCGGCACTCCCACGGCACCGCACTGTCCACCGCCGTCGCCCTGGCGCAGGGCGGGGAGTTCGCCTTCGTCCTCCTGGGTTTCGTGCTGGGCGCCCAGGTGATGAGCGCCGAGCTCGCCCACCTGCTGACCGCCGTGGTCGCCGTCTCCATGGCGGCCACGCCGCTGGTCACTGCGGGCTATGACCGGCTGGTGCTGAGCCGCCCGGACACGCGCGCCGAGCCCGAACGCCTGCCCTTCGACGAGGGCGACCCCGACGTGATCGTCGCGGGGTTCGGCCGCTTCGGGCAGATCGCCGCCCGCCTGCTGATCGCCAACAAATTCAAGGTCGTGCTCCTCGACTCCTCCATCGAGGCGATCGACGCCATCCGGCGCTTCGGCTGGCGCGTGCACTACGGCGACGCCAGCCGCCTCGACCTCCTGCGCACCGCCGGCGCCGAGAAGGCCAAGGTCCTTCTGATCGCCATCGACGACCGCGATAAGGCTCTTGAGATCGCCGAGGCGGCGAAGGCGACGTTTCCTCAACTCTTCATCGTCGCGCGCGCCTTCGACCGCCCACACGCCTTCGAACTCCTGGCCCGTGGCGTCGACTGGGCCGAACGCGAGACCTACGAGAGCGCGCTCAACTTTGGCCGCCACACCCTGGAGGGGCTGGGCTTCACCGACCGGCGCGCGCTCAAGGCCGCGGTGGTGTTCCGGGAACACGACAATCGCCTGTTCCGCCAGCAGCAAGCGAGCTACGGCCAGGGCGAGGAACAGTACGTCAGCGCCGTCCGCGCCTCTCGCGAGACCTTCGAACGGCTGATCCAGGCGGAGATGGCCCGGGTCGCCGAGGAAGAAGAGCGCGACGAAAACGAGCCGCCGCACGAGGACCGCAAGCGTCTGGAGGCCGACAAGGAGCGGGTGTAGAACCGCTGAAATGAGCCTAGCCCACGCCCTGACGCCCCACATCGCGCCCGTTTCCTTCGAAGGCTTCAGCCGCGACTTCCCGCACTTCTCCAACACCCTCGGCGGCTCGTTCGAGCGGTTCGGCTTCGCGGTGATCTCCGACCACGGAATCCCGCAGGCGCGTATCGATGCGGCGATCGCGGCGGCCAAGACATTCTTCGCCCTGCCCGAGGCCCAGAAGCTGAAATACAAGCTGCCGGTCGGCGGTCAGCGCGGCTACACCCCCTTTGGCGTCGAGACGGCCAAGGGCGAGGTGAACTACGACCTGAAGGAATTCTGGCACGTCGGCCGCGACCTGCCGCCGGGCCATCCCTATCGCAGCCACATGGCCGACAACGTCTGGCCGGACGCCGACGTCGCCGAGTTCCACGAGACGGTGGGCTGGCTCTACGGCGCGCTCGACGCGATGGGCCTGAAGGTGCTGGAGGCGATCGCCGTCTACCTGGGCCTCGACCGCCATTTCTTCGACCCCACCGTCGATTTCGGCAACTCGATCCTGCGCCTGCTGCACTATCCGCCGGTCCCGTTCGACGGGCCCCACATCCGCGCCGCCGCGCACGAGGACATCAACGTCATCACCCTGTTGCTCGGCGCCGAGGAGGCGGGGCTGGAGGTGCTGGACCGCGACGGCCAGTGGCTGGCGGTCAACCCGCCGCCCGGGGCGCTGGTCTGCAACATCGGCGACATGCTGCAGCGGCTGACCAACCACCGCCTGCCGTCGACGACGCACCGGGTGGTCAATCCGGCGCCGGAGCGTCGCGGCTTCGCCCGCTATTCGACGCCGTTCTTCCTGCACTTCAATTCGGACTACCTGATCAAGACCCTGCCGAACTGCGTTGACGCCAGCCATCCGGACCGCTACCCGACCCCGATCACGGCGAACGACTACCTCCAGGAGCGGCTGCGCGAGATCAAGCTCGCCTGAGGCTGGCTCCAGGCGACAGGCGCCTCAGGGCTCCGCCCGGGTCTCCAGCCGGTCCAGTTCGTCGGGGCCGCCGACGGTGACGCCCAGATCGTTCACAAGGCCGGTCGAGAGCGAATAGACCCAGCCGTGGACGCAGACCTGCTGGCCGCGGGCCCAGGCGTCCTGGACGAAGACGTCCGAGGCGACGTTCTTCACCTGGCGGATGACGTTCAGCTCGCAGAGCCGGTCGAGGCGGGCGCGTTCCTCGGGGATGTCCTCCAGCTCGTGGCGGTGTTCGTGAGCGACCTCACGGATCGGGTGCAGCCAGTGATCGACCAGGCCGCGGCGTTTGCCATCCACCGCCGCGGCGATGCCGCCGCAACCGTAGTGGCCCACGACCATCACGTGCTTGACCTTGATCACGTCGATCGCGAACTGCAGCACCGACAGGTAGTTGGCGTCCTGCGGCGGGGCGAGGTTGGCGACGTTGCGGTGCACGAACAGTTCGCCCGGATCGAGGTCGACGATCTCGTTGGCGGGGACCCGACTGTCGGAACAGCCGATCCACAGATATTCCGGGGCCTGCTGGCCCTCCAGGCGCTTGAAGAAGCCCGGGTCGGCGGCGGTCTTCCGCGCGGCCCAGGCGCGGTTGTTGGCCTTTAGATCGTCGAGCATCTAGAGCGGGACCGCGTCGGGTTGCCGGTTGGGATGGGCGGCCTGGAACGCCGGATGCGCCTGGGCGTGTTCGTTGACCGCCGCGATCGCCGGCCAGGGGCCCAGGTCCAGCTGATAGCGGTTGGCGGAATAGACCTGCGGGATCAGGCAGCAGTCGGCGAGGGTGGGCGTATCGCCAAAGGCGAAGCCCTTGCCGTATCGGGCGACCATCGGCTCCAGCGCATCGAAGCCGTCGCGGATCCAGCCTTGCGTCCACTCCAGGATGCCGGCCTGGTCGATGCCCATCTGGTGCAGCTTGCGGCCGACGCGGGTGTTGTTCAGCGGGTGGATATCGCAGGCGATGATCAGGGCCATGGCGCGCACCGCCTGGCGGTCAAGCGACGTTTTCGGCAGCAGCGGCGGGCCGGGATATTCCTCCTCCAGCCACTCCAAGATCGACAGGCTCTGGGTGAGGACCCGGCCGCCGCCCAGGTCCAGCGCCGGGGTCAGCTTCTGGCGGTTCACCGCCTCATACTCGGGCCCACGCTGCTCGCCCTTGATCAGGTCCAGGGCGGAATAGTCGTAGGCCACGCCCTTCAGCGCCAGGCCGATGCGGACGCGATAGGGCGCGGTGGCGCGCCAGGCGCTGTAGAGGGTGAAACTCATCAGACGACCTTGAAGGCCAGTTGGCCGACCCCTTCGACCTCGCCGGTGACGCTATCGCCGCGCACCAGCGGGCCGACGCCCTCCGGCGTGCCGGTGTAGATCAGGTCGCCGGGCGCCAAGGTCCAGAGCTTGGAGGCCTCGGAGACGATCTCGGCCGTGGCCCAGATCATGTCGGCGACGCTGGCGTCCTGGCGGACCTGGCCGTTGACCGACAGGGTGATGCGGCCCTGTGGCGGGGCCCCGGTCCAGGGCTTGATGGCGCTGATCGGCGCGGACTGGTCGAAGCCCTTCGAGGCGTCCCAGGGCTGGCCCTTGTCCTTGGCGGCGTTCTGCAGGTCGCGGCGGGTCATGTCGACGCCGACCGCGTAGCCGAAGATCAGATCCAGGGCCTTCTCCACCGGCACATCCTTGCCGCCGGCCTTCAGCGCCACAACCAGCTCGATCTCGTGATGCAGATTGGCGGTCTTCGGCGGATAGGCGACGTCGCCGCCCGGTGGGACGATGGCGTCGGCAGGCTTGGCGAAGAAGAACGGCGGATCGCGGTCGTCACCGCCCATCTCGCGCCGGTGGGCGGCGTAGTTGCGGCCCACGCAAAGGATGCGGCGAACGGGGAAAACCTCGGCGCGGCCCTCGACAGGCACGGTGACGACGGCGGGCGGATCGAAGAGATATTGGCTCATGCGAGCCCGCTTACGCCTGCGCCTCGCCGAAGTGAAGTCGTTCAGCGCACCACCAGCGACACGCCGCGGGCCCGCGGGTCGGACGCGGGCTGCGGCCGGCCGCCCACAATCTCGATCGCCGCCATGTCGCCGTTGAAGTCCTGGCCGGCGATCCGGTAGCCGCGGGCCTTCACCTGAGCGGCCAGCGCGGCGGGGAACGGCGCGAAGGGCTCCGTGAAAATCGTGTTTTCCGGCAGGAGCTGGTGGTGGAAGCGCAGCGCCGCCATGGCCTGCGGCAGGGGCAGGCCGAAGTCATAGACGTCGGCCAGCACCTGGAAGACCGAGGTGAAAATGCGCGAACCGCCCGGCGTGCCGAGCACCATGGCGAGCTTGCCGTCCTTGGTCAGGATGGTCGGAGTCATCGAGGAAAGCGGCCGCTTGAAGGGCGCGATGGCGTTGGCGTCGCCGCCGACCACGCCATAGAGATTGGGCGCGCCCGGCTTCACCGAGAAATCGTCCATCTCGTCATTCAGCAGGAAGCCCGCACCCTCCACCACCACGCCGGCGCCGAAGGAGCCGTTCAGGGTGTAGGTGTTGGAGACCGCATTGCCCCAGCGGTCGACGATGGAGAAGTGCGTGGTCTGCGGCTTCTCCGGCCCGAGGCCCGGCTTCACCGCCGCCAGCGCCGAGGGTTTGACGGGATCGACCTCGCCGGCGCGGCGGGCGATGTAGGCGGGGTCGGTCAGGGCCGCGACCGGGACCTTCCAGAAATCCGGGTCGCCCAGATACTCCGCCCGGTCGGCGAACACCCGCTTTTCGATCTCCGACACCAGGTGGATGTACTGCGGGCTGTTCAGGCCGACGCCCTTGAACAGCGCCGCGTCGTCCGCCTTCATCGCCAGCATCTGCAGGAGCGCGATGCCGCCGGAGCTGGGCGGCGGGGCGGTGATCACGTGGAAGCCGCGCCACTCGCCCTCGACCGGCTTACGCCAGGCGGTCTTGTAGCCGGCGAGGTCGGCCTTGCCGATCAGGCCCCGGCCCGGCCCGCGGCCCATCTGGGCGACGATCAGGTCGGCCGTCTTGCCTTCATAGAAGCCCTTGGCGCCCTGCTTGGCGATGAGATCCAGGGTGGCGGCGAGCTCCGGCTGGCGGAAGACGCGGCCCGCGGCCATGCCGGCGAAATAGCGGTCGAAGTTGGCCTTGGCGAAGGCCCCGCGGTCGGCGTCGCGCTCCTTGATCTCGCCGGTTGGGACCGTGAAGCCCTGGCGCGCCAGGCGGATGGCCGGGGCCAGGTCCCGCGCCCAAGGGAGCTTGCCGAACCGCCGGTGCGCGTCGGCCATGCCGCGGACCGTGCCCGGCACGCCCGCCGCCAGCGGACCCACCAGGCTCGCCGCGACGATCGGCTGGCCCTTGGCGTCGAGATACATGCCGGCGCTGGCCTTGGCCGGGGCGGTCTCGCGGTAGTCGAGGAAGTAGGGCTTGCCGTCCACAAAGAGGGTCATGAACCCGCCGCCGCCCAGGCTGCCGGCCTCCGGATAGGTGACCGCCAGGACGAAGGCCGTCGCCACCGCCGCGTCCACCGCATTGCCGCCGGCCTTCAGCACCTCCTGGGCGGCCAGGGCGCCGTAGCGGTCCGGCGCGGCCACGGCGCCGGCGGAGAGCGCCCGCGGCGCGGCGGCGGCCGGCTGGACGGCCAAACCACCGGCGAGCAGCAGGGTGGCGATGAGGCTGAGGATCCGCAAAGGCATGCTCCGTGAGCGTCGGGTCGCCGAGATGGACCTGTGTTCCGCCGATTGACAAGTGCGCCCGCGCCCGGCTCTGGCTCGCGGGACCGACGACAAGCTTCCGTGGAGCGTTCATGACGGCCCCCAATCAAGGCCCGCTTTCCGACCTGGTGGTGATCGAGATGGGCTCGCTGATCGCCGGGCCCTTCGCCGGCCAGATCCTCGGCGACTTCGGGGCTGAGGTGATCAAGCTGGAGGATCCCAAGGTCGGCGATCCCATGCGCCAATGGGGCCGCAGCCTACCCAAGGGCCACTCACCCTGGTGGCCGGTGATCGGGCGCAACAAGAAGTCCGTGGGCCTGGACCTGAGGAAGCCCGAGGGCCAGGCGATCGCCCGCGAGCTGATCCGCGGCGCCGACATCGTCATCGAGAATTTCCGGCCGGGCGCGATGGAGAAGTGGGGCCTCTCCTACGAGGCGCTGTCGGCGGACAATCCGAAGCTGGTGATGGCCCGGGTCTCGGGCTTCGGCCAGACCGGGCCCTATGCGGAGCGCGCCGGCTACGGCCTGATCGGCGAGGCCATGGGTGGGCTGCGCTACGTGACGGGTGAGCCGGATCGCGCGCCGGCGCGGGCCGGCATCTCCATCGGCGACAGCCTGGCGGCCATGCATGCGGTGATGGGCATCACCATGGCGCTGCACGAACGCAGCCGGACCGGCCGCGGCCAGGTGATCGACGCGGCGCTCTACGAGAGCGTGCTGGCGGTGATGGAGAACCTGGTCACCGAATACGACCTCACCGGCTATGTGCGGGAACGCTCCGGCTCGATCCTGCCGGGCATCGCGCCGTCCAACGCCTACCCTTGCGCGGGTGGCGAGCTGATCCTGATCGGCGGCAACGGCGACACGGTCTATGCGCGCCTGACCGAGGCCATGGGACGTGCGGACCTCAAGGCCGACCCGAAGTTCGTCGACCACGCCAGCCGCGGGGTGAACCAGCACGAGCTGGACGCGATCATCGCCGACTGGACTTCGACCTTCACCCTGCCCGACCTGCTGGCCCTGCTGGAGGCCAAGGGCGTGCCGGCCAGCCGCGTGTTCCGCGCGCCGGACATGCTGGAGGACCCGCAGTTCGTGGCCCGCGAGGCCATCGTCACCACCGACCATCCGGTGTTCGGCCAAGTGCGGATGCAGAACGCCTTCCCCAAGCTGTCGCGAACGCCCGGTTCGGTCCGCTGGCCGGGCCCCGCGCTGGGCCAGCACACCGACGAGGTGCTGGGCGCGCGCGCCGGCTGCTCCGCCGGACGGCTGGCGGACCTGCGGAAGGCGGGGATCATCTGAAAGCGGAATGCGTCGGTCCGCGACCTATGCCGCGGACCGCACGAGGGAGTTCCGGTCGCTTGAATCGGGCGAAGTCCTTTAGGCCGCCGGTCCAGCCCCTGCGATAACACCGCAGGCCCCCCTGGCGGTCTGTGTATCCCTCCGCCGAAGCGGAGCCGAGGCGGCGCCTTGTCTCAGGGGTGCGACGTCTTGGCCTGCAACAGCTCGGCGACGGCCGCCGCCACCTGATGCACGTCATAGGGCTTGCGGATCACCGGGGCGTCGAAGCCGCCCGGCGCGCCGCCGGTCTCGCCGTAGCCGGTGGCGAAGACGAAGGGCACCTTGCGCCTGGCCAGCGCCTCGGCCACCGGGCTCACGGAGTGGCCGTTCAGGTTGGCGTCGAGCACGGCCGCATCGATCGGCTGGTCGAGCAAAGCCAGGGCCTCCTCCAGCTCATAGGCCGGGCCGATGATCGTGGCGCCGGCGTCGGAGAGGCCGGTCTCCAGCTCCATGGCCAGCAGCACCGCATCCTCGACGATCAGCACGCGGGCGCCGCGCAGGCTGGTCGGACCGCCGCTGAAGGCGACGACGGTCTCGGCGGCGCGGACGGCCGGGGCCTCGGGCACGGTTTCCGGGCGCGGCGCGACGGCCGCGGCGCCGGCGCGTATCCGCACCTGGACCCCGGCCGGACGATAGTCGATCGCCGCCTCGCCGTTCAGCTCGCGGCCGGTGACCTGCTCCAGCAGGGTCGAGCCGAAGCCGCGGCGGGTCGGCGGGCTGACGGTCGGGCCGCCGCTTTCGGTCCAGGTCAGTTCGAAGCCCCCGTCGGGCAGGCGCGCCCAGCGCAGACTGACCCGGCCGGTCTCCGCCGACAGCGCCCCGAACTTCACCGCATTGGCCGCCAGTTCATGCAGACCGAGCGCCAGCGCGTTGGCCGCCCGCGGCGTCAGGAACAGCTCCGGGCCCTCCCACGCCGTCTGGCCCGGCGAAAGCGCGCCCAGCTCGGCGGCGGCCAGATGGTCGATGGCGGCGCCCCGCCAGCGGGCGGCGGTCAAGAGTTCGTTGGCCGAGCCCATGGCCTTCAGCCGGCCGCTGAAGTTCGAGAGGAAGGCCTCGAGCGAGGTGGTCCGCTTGGCGGTCTGCTGGGCCAGGGCCAGGACGGTGGCCAGCGCGTTCTTCACCCGATGGTCGAGCTCGGCCAGCAGCGTCTGACGCTGATCTTCTTCCAGCTTGTGCTGGGTGATGTCCTCGACGACGCCGGTGACATTGAGCGGCCGCCCATCGGCGCCGCGCGCCAGCACGCCGGCCACCCGGAGCCAGACGGCGCGGCCATCGTCGGGCCGCAGATGGCGGAATTCGAATCTGTAGGCGCCGGCCGGGCGTTGGCTGTCCTTGTCGGCGCGGAAGGCCTCGAGGTCGTCGGGATGGATGAAGGGCTCCAGCGCCTTGACGCCCCGGGCCGGCATGGGCCCCGACGGGAGGCCGGTGATCGCCGCCATCCGCGCGCTCACCACGAAGCGGCCGGCCGCCAGGTCCCATTCGAATTCGCCGAGGCCCGCCATCTCCAGGGCCAGCTCCAGGCGGCGATGCTCCTCGCTATGGCCAAGATCACCCAGCGTCATGGTTTGAACATAGGGCGGCGCGCGGCGGATCGCGACAGGAACCGTGCGCGGAGGGCGGCGTTTCGCAGCGCTGGGGCGCCCGCCTCGCCTTTGCGGCCAAGGCGGGAACCCGCTAGGGTGTCCAACGTTCAGCTTTCCAACGCCCCGCCGCCCGCCGGGGCAAGCCTTCGGAGACGTCACCATGCCCGCGAACAGCGTCGACCATACCGCTGACGAAGCCACCGCCGCGGTGAATGCCGCCGCGGACAAGGCGACCAAGCTCTCCGCCGAAGCCCAGCGCTCCTTCGCCGAGGCGGCCAAGCGCATCGAAAAGGCCGTCTCCGAGGGCATCGAGCAACTGCGCGCCCAGACGCGCGCCTATTCCGACACGGCCGGCGAGCAGATCGACCAGGCCTCGCAGTACATGACCGAGCGGGTGCGCGAACGTCCGCTGGCCGCGACGGGCGCGGCGCTGGGCGTCGGCGTGCTGATCGGCCTCCTGCTGGCCTCGGCCTCCTCGTCGCGCCGCTAGCCGCGCAGCTGACGGCGGGGGCATGATCTTCAGGAAATTCGTCGGGCTGGTCGCCGCCTTCGCCGCCATCGCGGCGGCGGGCGCGATCTGCATGGTCGCGCTGGCGTTCGCCATCTATGCGGGCCTGCGCGATATCATCGGCCCCGCCTGGGCCGCCGCCGCCGTGGCCGGCATCGTGGCGTTCATCGCCCTGGTCATCGCCCTCGTCATCACCCGCAAGGCGCGGCCGAAACCGGTGAAGGGCGACGCCAAGAACCTCACCGCCCAACTGATCGAACTGGCCCGCGAGCGCCCGCTGGTGGCCATGGGCGCCGTCGCCGCCGCGGCGACCGTGGTGTTCAAGAACCCCCGCATCCTGACCGCGATCATCGCCGCTGCGTTCGCGCCGCGCCCGCCGCCGAAGAAGTAGCGGAGCCGTGAACGGCGGCGCGGAACGGCGCCGCCCTCCGGGCGTTCGGATGGCCGTAGCGCCATTGGGGCGCGAACGGAGGAACCCCATGCTCGGTTGGGCCCTGACTTTCCTGGTGGTCGCCCTGATCGCCGGTGTGCTTGGCTTCACGACGATCGCCGGCGCGGCGATCGGCATCGCCAAGATCGCCTTCTACGTCTTCCTGGTGCTGTTCGTGGTCTCGCTGATCATGAACTTCGTGCGCGGCCGGGGCGCAGGCCTCTGACGCGCCTTTGAGGACCCGCGCCGTTCGCTCCCAAGCGGCGGCGCGGCCTCTACGGCCTTGAGGGGCCGTCCTGGCGACGATCCAGCGACGTGGTGCGCAGCGGCTCGAAGTGCGAGCCGGTCCACCCCATCGCGGCGACCCGGATCGCCGCCTCATCGATCTCCACCACATTGAAGCTCGCCGGCGCGCCGCGTTCGCGGATCGAGAGCGTTCCAGCGCCCACCGCATAGGTGCGCCCGTCCGCGAACGGATAGGGCCAGGTGAACGGCGCATGGATATGACCGGACAGCACCAGGTCGACCCGGGCGTCGGCGAAGTCGCGGGCCGCCGCCTCGCCGCCCCAGACACGGCCGGTCATCGGCCCGCCGATCATCTCGGTCAGCGGATGGTGGCAGGCGACGATGCGCACACAGACGGGATCGGCTTCTTCGAACCAGTCGACGGCGGCCGCCACCTGGCGTTTTGAGATCTGTCCCTTCGACCAGTTGATCCTGGGCTGGGCGCCGCGCGCGGTGTTCAGGCCCCGCACCGCGAAGCCGCCGCCCAGGTGGACCTGGGCCGGGGCCGGCCCGATGGCGCGCTCATAGCGGCGGAAGGGCGTGAACACCCGCTCGCCCCAGGCCAGGTACGGCGCATCGTGATTGCCAGGGGTCACCAGTTTCGGGGCGTGCAGCCCTTTCAGCCAGGCCGCGGCGCGATCGAACTCGTCAATCTCGGCGAAGCGGGTCAGGTCGCCGGTCACCACGACCAGATCGAAGCCGCCGGCGTTGACGTGCGCCGTCGCGCCGGCGACGGCCGCGGCGTTCTCGCCGCCGAAGTGGATGTCCGAGATGTGAGCCAGGCGCACGGTCATGGCTCACAGGTCCTTGGGGATCGCCAGGATCCGCGCCACGCGGTCCACGTAGCGCACCTCGGCCAGCGTCTTCAGCTGCACGGTCTCGCCGTCGAGGATGGCGGGGATGGCGCGCGAGGCCCAGACGCGGGCCATCCGGCAGGGCACGGTCTCGACGCCCGGCGTCTCACGCCAGTCGCCGGTCACCGCGTGGAAGCCGAGGCGCAGGAGGTCCGAGACGCCATGGACATCCAGGGCGGCGGCCTCCAGGGCGTGGGCGTCGCTGCTCAGCGCCTTCGAGGTCAGCGGGCAGATGAACACCATGGCCTCGGCCTTCTGCCGCGCGGCGCCGTCGAGCATGTATCGCAGCCGGCCCTGGAAGGTGCGGCGCATGGCGCGGCGCGCGCGCATCCAGGCAAGTCTGGGTTTGCCGAAGCGGGCCGCTTCGCGTGCGGGGGCCCACAGGGCGGGCGAACCGAGGATGGCCGCCACCAGGAAGCTGTGGCCCTCCACCGAGCCGCCGCCGATCGACTGCTCATAGCCCTGTTCCAGGGCGAGCGTCAGGGCGTCCGACCAGGGACGGACGCCGTAGACCGCGTGCGGCAGCATGTTCATGGTCCCGCCCGGCAGGGGCGCGATCAGCGGCCCGTCCGGACCGCAGAGTTCGGCTGCCGCCCGCGCCGTGCCGTCGCCGGCCAGCACCACCAGCAGGTCGGGGGCCTTGTCGACCGCAGCGCGCAGGCAATCGACCAGTTCGTGCGGCTCCGGCGTCCAGACGTGATGGGAAAGGCCGAAGTCCGAGAGGATCTTCTCGACCTGCGCAGGCGCGTCCCGGCCCACGCTGCCGGAGGCGACGTTGGCCACGACCTCGACCGTCTTGATGTTCGCCCCCAAACAAGCCCCGCCTAGACCCTTTCCGGTTCAGGTGGAGTCACCTGAACCGGACGAGAAGGGTCTATCTTCAAGAGTTTAGAGCGCGCCGGACGGTGAACCGGCATCCACTTCACCTGACGCGCTCTAGTTCGGTGAACCGCCGGCCTTGGCTTTCGCAGCCTGCCCGGCGTCGCGCAAGGACTGGCCGGCCTGGTTTGTGGCGTCGCGGACCTGCGGTTCGGCCTTGCTGACCGCGGCCTGCAGGCTCTCGTCCGCCACCGTCCCACCGCGGCTGAAGGAGCCGTTGGCCGCCGCCAGGGCGATGAGCGCCACGCCGCAGATCGCCGCGACGAAGGTGAGCGTCATGAAGATCGGGTGACGCCGGCGGCTGGCGCGCTCATCGGCGCGGCCCCGCTCGTAGGCCGCGCGCACGTCGGCCTGCACCTCCTTGACGTCGATGGGCTTGAAGTCGATGGGATCGGTCGGCCGAGCCATCCGGTCGTCGGCGTCCCGGTCGTCAGTGCTGAGGCGTGCGGCTATCATCGAAGGGCTCCCGTTGAAGGTGCTATCCCACTCCCAACGGCGCGCTGCGGCGGCGGTTCCGGAAAGCCACAGAGGCCCGGCCTTGGACCTCGATCACGGAACTGGCGCAGAAGCGTGGCGTTAGCTCGCGAGGAGACGCCTGAAGGAGAGCCCATGATGCTGCTCAAACCTCTTGTCGCGCTGGCCGGCGCCGGAGCGCTGCTGTGCGCCTGCGCCGAGGATCCGCACACGACCAACACCGCCCTCGGCGGCGCGGCGATCGGCGCGGTGGCCGGCGCGGTGATCGGCAACAACGTAGGTGCGCACGATGCCGCCGGAGGCGCCCTGATCGGGGCGGCGGCCGGCGGTCTGTTGGGTGTGGCCAAGGGCTGCGCCGACCAGGGCGGCTGCGGCGCGGCGCATCCGAGCCACCGCCAATACTATGACGAGCGGGCCGGACGGTATTACTACTTCGACTCCGCCACTGGCCGGTATTTCTGGGAAGACGGCTCCCCGCGCTAGACCCTGTCTGGAGCCCTTCTTCTCCACTCAAGTTGACGCAACTTGAGTGGGAAGGACTCTAGGGCCACGCTGTCGACCAATTCGGCAAGGGCGGCCTCCGGCCGCCCTTCGTCGTTCGCATAAGGGGCTTTGACATGACGATCCGCGCGACGGTCAACGGAGCAGCGATCCTGGGGCTAGGCCTGGCGCTCGGCCTAGGCGGCTGCAACACCATGCCGACGGCCCGCAGCCGTATCGTACAGGCGCCGACCCGCTGCGCCGACCAGACGGTGCAGATCTACTTCGAGACCTTCTCGTTCGAAGTGACCAAGGAGGGCAAGGCGGTGATCGCCGCCGCCGCGCAGCAGGCCAGGCCTTGCAAGGTCACCGGCGTCGACGTCCTGGGCCTGGCCGACTCGGTCGGCGGCGCCGCCGACGGCAATCTGGAGCTTTCCAAGCGCCGTGCGGAGGCGGTGACCGCGGCGCTCTCTGCAGCCGGCCTGCCCGCCGCCGAGTTCAAGATCACTGCAATCGGCGAGAAGGGCTCGACCACCGCCGACGGCCGCAGCCGCCCGCTGCGCCGTCGCGCCGACATCGTAGTGCACCTGGCGCCGACCTAGGCTCTGGTCCGCGGGCCCAAAGGAAAGGGCGGATCCTTCGTGAGGACCCGCCCAAAGTGTGCATCATCGAGAAAAGGGGTGCGGAGACGGCAGACCGGCATGGTCGCCGGTCTCAAGTCGGGGGGGGCGTCGCCGCCTCCGCAAATTTAGAAACACGCGGCCCGGAAATGCGTTCCGCACGGGCCGAAAGTTTTTTTAACTTTTTCGGGCCCACGCGCAGATGCCTCACATATATCTGTTTTAGCTGATCTTTTTTTCGGTGACAACCAGCGCCGGAGGTCTTCGCGGAACACCGGGGCCTGGCGGACGTTTGCCAGACCGACGGGCGAGCTTGCCCGCCGACAGCCACGTGGAAGGCTTTCGCCATGCCGTCCGGCCATGCCCTTGGGCGCGGTCCGATCCTGATGAAGACGCCAAGCTGGCGTCAGCAGGCGGGACGCCGCCGTCTCGTCGTGGCGCTTGCGGTCCTCGCCCTGGCGCTCGCCAGCGGTCTGATCGGCGCCCTGATCCACCCCGTCCACGCCGTTTCCAGCCGACCGGCCACCGGCCCGTTCAGCTATATCCCGCCTGAGTAAAGGAGGCCCCAGTGGCCGACGCCTCGCGACCCGAAAACACCGGCCATACGACCGTGGCCGCCACGCCTGCCCGTCAGGGCCGTTTCGGCAAACATATGTTCTGGGTGTTGGTGGCCGGCACGCTGCTGGCCGCCATCGGCCTGTTCCTGGCCTGGACCTGGAAGGCGCCGGCCCTGTTCCGCGCCGAGGACCAGTTGGCCAAGACCCACGCTGCCACGGGGTCCGCCTACAGCGCTCCGAACCCCGCGCCGGCCACCCAGCAGAAGCCCTGAGCGAAGATCTTCCTGAAAGCGACAAAGGCCACCCATCGCTGGGCGGCCTTTTTCATATCGGCCTCTCCCAAGGCCAAGCCGAGAGAGAGGCGATCTATGGCGGCTAGACCACCGACTGGCCCCTGATGGCGCGGATGATGAAGCTCGCCACCAGCAGCACCAGGAAGACCACGAACAGCACCTTGGCGATGGTCGCCGCCAGACCGGCGAGAGCCGAGAAACCCAGGATGCCGGCGAGGACCGCCAGCACCGCGAAAACGAGCGCCCAACCGAGCATTGGCGTTTCTCCTCAGACGAAGAAGGGCGCCGCGATGGCCGCGGCGCCCCTGCTCAACGTTGCGCTTGTCGGAGCGTTCCAGCCGGCGTCAAGCCGCCTGTTTGGAAGCCTTGCGCGGGTGGAAGAACAACGCCTGGCCGATCGCCGCCTTCACCGTTTCCGGCTGGAAGGGCTTGGTGATCAGGAAGGTGGGCTCCGGGCGCTCGCCAGTCAGCAGGCGCTCGGGGAAGGCGGTGATGAAGATCACCGGCACATTGTAGCGCGCCAGGATGTCCTTCACCGCGTCGATGCCCGAGGAGCCGTCGGCCAACTGGATGTCGGCCAACACGAGGCCGGGCGTTTTGCGGGCGACGGCGTCCACCGCCTCGGTGCGGGTGGCGGCGATGTCGACCACGGTGTGGCCAAGCTCCTTGACCAACGCTTCGATGTCGGCGGCGATCACCGGCTCGTCCTCGATGATCAGGACATCGGTGGCCAGTTCCGCGTCGATCTCGACCTGGGCCTCGGCGATCAGCTGCTCGACCTCGGCGAAGTCCGAGTCGAGAATCTGGGCGGCCTCGGTCGGCGTGAAGCCTTCGAGCGCGGTCAGCAGGAACGCCTGCCGTGAGCGCGGCGCGATGCGCATCAGCCGGCGCGTCGTGTCGTCGGTCGCCTGATCGTCATCCTGGGGACCTTCCAACTGGGCGCCCGAGGAGCACCAGATGGCGTGGAACACATGGTAGAGGGCGACACGGGGCGTGAGATTGGATTCCAGCGTACGCTCACCGGCCGCCAGCGCTTCGAGCGCGACGCGGACGTAGTGGTCGCCGGTCGTCTGATCGCCGGTGAGGGCGCGGGCGTAGCGGCGGACATAGGGCAGGTGCGGCGCGAGACGTGCTAGCAAACTCAAGGGGTAACCCCTCCCGTTGATATTGAACGCGTTGGTCTCAACTCAGGCATCCGAAAGCGTTCCCTGACAGACCCCATCATGGTGCAAAAACGCAACGAAGGGGAACTTGTTCCCAAGTGAGTGGGTTTTCCGCACCTTGGGCGCCGCGGGGTGGGAACCCCAAGCGATGCGGGGCGTTTGATGGCCGATGAGGATGCTAAGAGGGGGCGGCCACCGCGAAAGCGGAACGCCGACAGTATGATCGAAAACATGCCCGCACCGGATCCACGTAAACCCTCCGCGGCCCTCGATGAAGCCCGCCTTCGCCAGCAGGCGATCGGCGTGCGCCTGCGACAGATGTTCGACGAAGTGGTCAACGAGGACGTTCCGGACGAGTTCCTCGAAATCCTGCGGCGGGCTGACAAGACCGCGGAGAACGGCTGATGTCGGACGCCCCCGCGGCCCGTCCCTCCCGCTCCGGTTCCGATGACGAAGGGTTCAAGCGCGAGCTTGTCCAGCTCATCCCGCACCTGCGCGCCTTCGCCCGCACCCTCTGCGGCGATCCAGCCGCGGCCGACGACCTGGCGCAGGACGCTATGATGAAGGCCTGGGACGCGCGCGCCTCCTTCCAGATGGGCACGAACATGAAGGCCTGGACCTTCATGATCCTGCGCAACCAGTTCTACTCCGAGAAGCGCCGTTCCTGGCGCCAGAGCCAGCTCGACCAGGAGGCCGCGGAGCGGACCCTGGTGGCGGTGGACGATCCGGAAGCGCCGGTGGCGCTGGACGAGCTGCGTCAGGGTCTGGCCATGTTGCCGGCCGAACAGCGCGAAGCGCTGATCCTGGTGGGCGCCGGCGGCTTCGCCTATGAGGAAGCGGCCGAAATCTGCAACTGCGCGGTCGGGACGGTGAAGAGCCGGGTCAGCCGGGCGCGGCGCGCGCTGCACGGCATCCTCGAGTCCGGATCCTACGACCGCGACGGCGCCTCGGCGGGCGACGCCATGCGGGCTATCCTGGCGGATGCGGAGCGGCTAAGCACCGTGCGTTGAGCACGGAACTCGCGCCTCCATGACCGGCCTTTCGCTATGAGCGGGCTTATGGGGGGTTCGCTGAGCACAATCCGGGTCCGCCTGACGGCGGCGCTGGCCGCGGCCCTGCTCCCGGTCCTGATCATCGGCGTGGCGCAGTCGGCGATCGCCTTCAACCGCGAGCGCGTGGCGTTGCGTCAGAACCTCGGCTTCGCCGCCGAGCGCAGCGCGGCCACCGCGCGCAGCCGCATGGAAGGCGCCGGCATCCTGCTGCAGACGCTGGCGCCCGGCGCTATCGGCTATCAGTGCGCCGACCGCCTGGCCGAGGTGACGCGGCGCATCCCCGGCTACGCCAACCTGGTGCGGTTCGATCGGCGCGGCCGCGTGGCCTGCGCCGCGGCCGATGTGCCGGACGATCCGCAGCGGAGCCTGAAGCCCTGGTTCCAACGGCTTCAGGGCGGCGACCAGCTGGTGATCACCCGCGATCCGGCCGCCACGGCCGGCGAGCAGCCCACGGTGCTGGCGGCGGTCCGCGCCAGCGCCCCGGACGGCGCCTTCGACGGCGCCTTCGCCGCGGCGATCGACCTGGCCAGCCTGGAGCCGTCAGTCTCCGACCCGACGCTGCCGGCCCACGCCGACGTGGCGCTGACCGACGCCGGCGGCCGCTATATCTCCGAGACCGACGGCAAGGCCTTCCCAAACCTGCCCGCCGGATGGCGCGACCAGGTGCGGCTCAACGGAGCGTTCATCTGGTACGGCGTCGACGCGCGCCGCGAGCGCCGGGTCTATGCCGCGACGCCGGTGGCCGGGGACGAAGTCTATGTGGTGCTCTCCGCCCAGTCGCCGGGGATCTTCTCCTGGGCGCGGCTGAACCCGCTGTCGGGCATCCTGTTCCCGCTGATGACCTTCGGCCTGGCGTTGGCGGCGGTGCTCCTGGTCACCGACCGGGTGGTGGTCCGCTGGATCGCCTATCTGCAGCGGATCGCCGCTCTCTACGCCCGCGGGCGGCTGTCCGTCCGGCCGGTGCAGGCCGAGCAGATGCCGCCGGAAATCCGCGAGCTGGCCGAAACGCTGGAGCAGATGGCCGACGCCATCGTCGGCCGCGACGCCTCCCTGCGCGACAACCTCGCCCAGAAGGACGCGCTGATGCGCGAGATCCATCACCGGGTGAAGAACAACCTGCAGGTCATCTCCTCGCTGCTCAACATGCAGCAGCGGGCGCTGACCGACCCGGCGGCGCGGGCGGCGATCTCCGACACCCACCAGCGGATCAGCGCATTGGCGCTGATCTACCGGGCGCTCTACCAGAGCCCGGACCTGAGGCGCGTCGACCTGCGCGAATTCCTCGAGGAGCTGGTCGGCCAGCTGGTCACCGGCGACGCCGGCCAGCGCATCGCCGCCCTCTATGCCCGCGGGCGTCTGACGGTGCGGCCGGTGCAGGCCGAGCAGATGCCGCCGGAGATCCGCGAGCTCGCCGAGACCCTGGAGGACATGGCCGACGCCATCGTCGGACGCGACGCCTCCCTGCGCGACAGCCTGGCGCAGAAGGACGCGCTGATGCGCGAGATCCACCACCGGGTGAAGAACAACCTGCAGGTCATCTCGTCCCTGCTGAACATGCAGCAGCGGGCGCTGACCGATCCGGCGGCGCGCGCGGCCATGAGCGACACGCGTCAGCGGATCACCGCGCTCGCCCTGATCTACCGCGCCCTCTACCAGGGCCCGGACCTGAAGCGGGTGGACCTGCGGCCCTTCCTGGAGGAGCTGACCGCGCAACTGGTCGCCGGCGAGATCAGCCATGGCCCGCCGGTGCGCACCGAACTGACGGTGGACGCCCTGGTCATCGACCCCGACCGCCTGGCGCCGCTGGCGCTGTTCGCCGTCGAAGCCATCACCAACGCCCAGAAGCACGCCTTCGGCGCGCGCGGCGGAGTGCTGAAGCTGGACTTCCGGGTGAACGGTGAGGAGGCGGAGCTGTCGATCTCGGACGACGGCGCGCCGGCCGAGGACGCGCTCTCCAAGTCCGGAGTCGGCCGCACCTTGATGACCGCCTTCGCCCGCCAGCTGCGCGGCCGCGCCGAAATCACGCTGAACGAGGCCGGCGGCGTGACCGCCCGGCTGTATTTCCCGACGCCGGCCGCCGACCCGACAGTGCCGGATGCAACGGCCGGCGGGAACCAAGCGGCAGCGTAGGGGTTCTTACGGGGCAAGTTTCAAAACCCTGGAGAAAGCCCAATGCGTAAGTTCGTGATTCTCGCCGTTATGGCCGCCAGCATGGCCGTGGCCGCCTGCAACACCGTCGCCGGCGCCGGCAAGGACGTTTCCGACGCCGGTCACGCCGTGACCAACACCGCCGACGACGCCAAGCACTAAGACGTCTTCGACAATTCGTTCTGAGAGCCCCGTCGCATTGCGGCGGGGTTTTCTTTTGCAGGATCGACCACGGCTCAAAAAGCCCGGGTTTCCGCTTGCGCGGAGATGAGCGGCTAGGCCGCGGCCCGCGCCGAGCCCTCGCGGCCGTAGAAGCCCGGACGTCCCGCCACGGCGTTCAAGCCTGGCGCCGCTTCGCCGGTTCCCAGCACCAGCCAGCCCCCCGGCGCGAGGGTCCGCTCCAGGGCGCCCAGTACCCGGGCGCGGGCGTCTTCCAGCAGATGGCCCAGCAGGCCG
Source organism: Phenylobacterium sp. (assembly GCF_036264965.1). Lineage (GTDB taxonomy): Bacteria > Pseudomonadota > Alphaproteobacteria > Caulobacterales > Caulobacteraceae > Phenylobacterium. Next base: position 6,919 of record NZ_DATAPY010000027.1, on the reverse strand, counting down.
CGGCACAGCACCAGGTCGAACTGGCCCAGCCGACCCAAATCCTCCATCAGATTGACGCGCCGCCAGCGCACCATCTGCCGCACCCGCGGCGACAGCACGAAGCCATCCTCCAGCCCCTCGAAATGGGTCACGAGGCGGCGCGCCGAGAGGCCGCGCTGCACCTCGAAGGGGCTGTAGATACCGGCCTGCGCCTTCTCCAGCCGCCGCTCGCAGAGATCGGAGGCGAACACCTCGACGGTCACGCCGGCCGGGGCCTGCTCCGCGAGCGCCATGGCCAGGGAGTAGACCTCCTGGCCCGTGCCGCAGGCGGCCGACCACAGGCGGATGGTCCCGGCCGGCCGGCGCCTGGCCAGGTCCGGCAGCACCTGACCCAGGATGGCCTCGAAGGTCTGCGGCTCGCGGAAGAAGGAGGTCTCGGCCGGCGACATGGCCTCGACGGCGCGCCACGCCAGCCGGTCGTCATCGCGGTCGCGGATCGCGCAGACCAGATCGTGCACCGAGGCGAACCCCTCGCGCCGCGCCACCGGCGCCAGGCGGTTTTCCAGCAGATAAGCCTTGTCGGGATCGACCTTCAACCCGGCGCGCTCGGCGCTCAGGCGGGCGATCAGCTCGCGATCCTGCGGGGTCACAGGGCGCCGGCCAGGGCCAGTTTCGAGGCGAGGATGTCGCCGTCGAAAGGCTTCATGATGTATTCGTCGGCGCCCGCATCCAGCGCCTGGCGGACCCGGTCCAGGTCGCTCTCCACCGAGCAGAACACGACCCGCGGCGCGGCGCCGCCCGGCTCCTGGCGCAGGCGGCGCAGGAACTCCAGCCCGTCCATCACCGGCATGTTCCAGTCCAGCAGCACGATGTCCGGCATCTCGGTGCGGCACCAAGCCAGGCCCTCGGCGCCGTCGCCGGCCTCCGCCACCTCGAAGCCGAGGTCATCGAGGATCCGCCGGGCGACCTTGCGCACCACCCGGCTGTCGTCGACCACCAGGCACAGCTTCACGCGCGGCGCTTCCTTAACCATGTCGCCGTTGTCGCGCGCGGATGGTTAAGGAGGGGTGCAAGACCGCTTTTCAGTCAGGCGGCAATGCGCGGCGGAGCGCTGTTCTTTTCCAGTCGCGCTCGACTGGGCCTCGACGTATCGTTCCAGCGAACACGGTATCCGATGAGAGGCTGGGTCATGGCGGCGAAGACATGGCTGTTGGTCGGCCTGGCCGGGGTGGCGCTCAGCGCCTCGGCCCTCGCGAAGGAGACCGAGCCGGTCCCCGCCGCCAAGGCGCCGACGGTGAGCGGCGTCACCGTGCAGGCCGCGCCCAAGTCGGACCCGCTGGTCGATCCGGCCCGCGAGTTCGTCCGCCAGCGCCTGCCGGAGAGCACCTTCTCCGAGCAGTATCCCCGCTTCCGCGACGACGTCTGCGTCAAGGTGATCGGCCTGCCGGACGAATATGACGCCTTCATCGCCAAGCGCCTCGTGGAGATCGCGGCTCAGGTGCATGCGCCGGTGGCCAAGGCCGTGACCTGCCAGCCCAACGTCCACGTGATCTTCACCACCGAGCCGCAGGCCCTGCTCGCCGACATCGCCAAGCGCAAGGACATCCTGCTCGGGTTCTATTGGAATGACGCCAACCTGAAGCGCTTGGCGACGTTCAAACCGCCCGTCGGCGCCTGGTACGTCACGCGGACCCGAGATCAATTCGACGAGAGCCGGCTCGAAATGCATGACCCGTCGGACTTTCTGAACCCGCGGGTGGGCCGGGCCGGAAGCCGGCTCTCAAATGGCATGAGCACCGAGGTGGTTCACAGCCTCATCGTGGCCGACGCCGGCAAGGTGGCCGGGGAGAAGATCGAGGCGGTGGCCGACTATGTCGCCGTGCTGGCGCTGGCGCGATGGCAGAAGCTGGACCGCTGCAGTTCCATCCCGACCATCCTCAACCTCATGGCCGACGGCTGCGACCCCGAGGCCAGACCCGAGGCCGCGACGCCCGCCGACCTGGCCCTGCTGACCGGCCTCTATTCCGTCCAGGCCCGCGCGTCCGGCTCGCAGCAACGGTCCGCTATCGCCAGCGCGATCCGCAAAGCCACGGACAAAGAACAGCAGTAGGCGTCCGCGAATGGCAAAACTGAACCCGATCCTGGTGGGTGTGACCGCTGCCGCCCTGATCGCGGCGGGCGCGGCGGCGAAGCAGACTCCGCCCGTGTCCTCCAAGCCAGCGCCGCCGGAGTCGACGATCAGCGGGGTCACCGTCGAGGGCCCCGCGAAACCGAATCCGCTGGTCGACCGCACCACCGAGTTCGTCCGCCAGCGCCTGCCCACCAGCCGCTTCGAGCAATACGCCCGCTTCCACGACCCGATCTGCGTCAAGGTGATCGGCCTGCCGGGCGAATACGACGCCTTCATCGCCAAGCGGGTGGTCGCGATGGCGCGCGAGGTGAAGGCGCCGGTGGCCGAGGCGGCGACCTGTGTCCCGAACGTCAATGTGATCTTCTCGGCGACGCCGCAGACGCAACTGACGGACATCGCTAGGCGGCGGGACGTTCTGTTCGGGTTCTATTTCAAGGCGGACGCCAAGCAGACCTTCACCTTCCGCCGCCCGATCCAGTCCTGGTATCTCACGCGCGCCGTGGGCACGGACGGGCGGGATATCCTCGAACTCAACGACACGGCGCCTTGCCAGGGGACCGGCTTGCCCGGCGCTCCGCCCTGCGATCTCAAGGCGCCGCCGCTGACGGGCCGGGCCGGCAGTCGCCTGGGGAACGACATGAGCTCGGAGCTCGTGCACGCCCTGATCATCGCCGACGCCAACAAGGTCTCCGGCCAGCCCATCGGCGCGGTTGCCGACTACATCGCCGTTCTGGCGCTTTCGCGCTGGCAGGGGCTCGAACGGTGCACGGGCCTGCCGACGATCCTGAACCTGATGGCGGACGGCTGCGATGCGGAGGATCGGCCCGAGGCCGCGGCGCCCGCCGATATCGCACTGTTGACCGGCCTCTATCAGGTGAACGCGCGGGAGGCGGGCACGCTGCAGCGGGCGGAGATCGCCGATCTCATGCGCAAGGCGGCCGGCGGCGAGAGCGGCGACAAGCGATAGGAGCGAGCGATGAAGCGTTTCCTCATCCTGGCGGGCGCGGCGGCGGTGTTGATCGGCGCAGGCGCTGTCGCGGCGAAGCAAACAGAGCCGACGCCCGCCGCAAAGCCTGCACCCACGGTGAGCGGCGTCATGGTGGAGGCGGCCGGCAAAGCAAATCCGCTGGTCGATCCCACCACCCAGTTCGTGCGCGAGCATCTGCCCGAAGGCCAGTCCGAACAGATCGCCCGCTTCCGTGACGACGTATGCGTCAAGGTTGTCGGCCTGCCGGCGGAATTTGACGCCTTCGTCGCCCGGCGGGTGATCGAGGTGGCGGGCCAAGTCCATGCGCCGGTGGCCAAGGCCGCCGACTGCACCCCCAATGTGAACGTGGTCTTCACGCCCAACCCGCAGGCCCAGCTCGACGACATCGCCAGGCGCAAGGACATCCTGCTGGGCTTCCATTTCGTGGCCCAGACCAAGAAGCTGACCACCGTCGATCGGCCGGTCCAGGCCTGGTACGTGACCCGCACCCGTGACGCGACCGGCAACAGCTGGATCGAGGTCAACCATCCGGTCCCGGTCTGTATTCCCGACTGCCAAAACCCCATTCCGCAGAGCGAGCGCCCCATGGGACGCGCCGGGAGCCGCCTGGGCAACGGCATGAGCGCCGAGGTGGTCCACAGCCTGATCCTGGCCGACACCAACAAGCTGGCCGGCGAGAAGATCGAGACGGTCGCCGACTACATCGCCGTCCTGGCGCTGGCCAAGTGGCAGGGGCTGAACCGCTGCAACGCCACGCCGACAATCCTCAACCGCATGGCCGACGGCTGCAATGACCCACCGGAGGCCGCCACGCCACAGGACCTGGCCCTGCTGACCGGCCTCTATTCCGTTGAGGCTCGCGAATCCGGGGCGCAACAGCGCGCGACCATCGCCAGCGCGATCCGTAAGGCCGGCGCGGATCACCGTTAAGTCGGCCTAGCCAAGCCCTCTGAGACGATTTACATATGTAGTTTATGAGGACTGCATCCGACGCACCGTCGACCGATCCCGACCGCTTCGCCCAACCGATCCGCGTCGGCCGCCGCCGCGGCCCGATGTTCGCCCGGCTGCAGACTGCGGGCATCGTCGTGCTGCTGACCGCCATCGCCAGCATCCCGATCTCGGTCGGCGTCGGGACCTGGGCGACGCACCGGGCGAGCCTGCGCGAATGGCTGGTGAGGGGGCCGCCCTGCCCGGTCGCGGTGACGCCCTCGCCCGCCACCCGGGGCGCCAGGCCGCCGGCGCCCTTCGTCTTCCAGGGGATCGGCTTCGCTTACCAGATCGGCGATGCGTTCTGCGCCGCTGTTCCGGTCGAGAACGTCTTTTCGAAAGCCACCTTCCCGGTCTGCAACTTCGACGCGCCGGCGGCGGTCGAGGTGACGGTGGGCGGGCGCAAGATGCTGTTCGAACCGGGCGTCGGCCACTCGGCGACGGTGGCGATCCGCGACGGCAAGGTCAGCTGCGTGATCGGGGCGGGCCTGCGCGATTAAGGTCTGCAGCCCTGAGGCTTCGCGCTAGCGAAGACTCCGTTTTTGAACCACCAAGGACACCAAGTTCGCCAAGACGCCGTGCCGCCGAAACGCGGCGCTCCTCACTTCATGAGCCCCTTGGCGATCTTGGTGTCCTTGGTGGTTTAAGATCCAGGCGCCCGCTGCGCGGGCCTCTCAGGACGGTCCTCCCGAGCCAAGGCGGGTCAGGCCGGGATCGTGGCAGCCAGGGTGACCTTTTCCTCGGCGACCTCGGCCAGGACGCGGCCGCCGGCGTCGGTGACGAAGAGGTTCACGTAGCGGGCCTGCACCCAATGGCCATGCATGCCCTCGCCGGGCCCGTCGCCGGCCAGGCCGGCCAGCACCTCCGGGCGTAGACGGGCGCGTGGGCCCACGGCCTCGATGGCGATGGCGATGGACGCGGCCTCCTCGACCGCGCGCACCTTGGCCACGCCGCCGGTGGGCAGGGCCGCGCCGGCCATCTGGGCGAGGTTCAGCAGCGTGCGCGCGGCGGGCTTGTTCACCCCGAGCGGCTCAACCTGCCAGTCGAGGGTCGCGCGCATGTGGCCGAAGACGCCCTGGGCCAGCTTCTCCAGCTCGCGCGCATCGAAGGTCTCGGCCGAGGCCGAGGCGCCGAAGGCCACGCGGGTGAAGGCCAGCAGGTCCGCCAGCTTGCGCGCCGAGGTGCCGATCAGGCTCATGGCGTCGTCGCGCATGTCCTGGGCGGTCGGGTCTTCCAGCAGGTCGAGCCCGGAGACGATGGCGCTCGCCGGGCTGATGAAGTCGTGGCACATCCGCGCGGCCAGGAAGGCGGCGAGTTCGGCGGGTCGCAGGGTGGTCGTGGTCGCGGGGCTGTCGGTCATGGCGCGGACCTTGGCTTGATTTGAACCTTTGGAAAACCGCGCGCCGCTGCTTAAGAAACCCCCATGAACGACATCGGGGCCGAACTGGCCGACATTTGCGAAGCGGCCGCGGCCCTCATCCTGCCGCTCTGGCGCTCCGGCCTGGCCGTGACCCACAAGGCCGACGAGAGCCCGGTCACCGAGGCCGACCAGCGCGGCGAGGCGCTGATCCTGAAGGCCCTGGCCGAGCGGTTCCCCGACGTGCCCGTCATCTCGGAAGAGGACGCCAGCGAGTTCGGCACGCCGGACGCCATCGGGCCGCGGTTCTTCCTGGTCGACCCGCTGGACGGCACCAAGGCCTTCGTGCGCGGCGACCCGCACTTCACGGTCAATATCGGCCTGATCGAGAACGGCCGCCCGGTGGCCGGCGCGGTGAGCTGCCCGCCCTCCGGCGAGACCTGGTACACGTCGAATGGCGCGACCCTGAAGCGGCTGAAGGGCGCAGCCCCCGCGCCGGTGCGCGCGCGGGCGTGGCCCAAGGGCGCGGCCATCGCCCTGATCAGCCACACCATGAAGCCGGAGACCGCCGACAAGCTCGCCGCCGAATACGGCTTCGACCTGCGCGAGCCGATGGATTCATCGATTAAGCTCTGCCGGATCGCCGAGGGCGCGGCCGACATCTATCCGCGTCACGGCCCCACGATGGAGTGGGACACCGCGGCCGGGCATGCGGTGCTGGAAGCTGCGGGCGGCCTGCTGACGACGCCCGAGGGCAAGGCCTTCACCTATGGCAAGGCGCAGGACGGTTTCCGCAACGGCTGGTTCGTGGCGCGCGGCGCCTGAGGCCTAGACCGCCTTGGGCGGGTTCGGCGCGTCCGGGATGACCAGGACATCCGCGGGCGTCGCGCCCGGCGCCTGCGACGCTGTCGAGGCCGGCGGCGGGTTCAGGACATTGGCCGGCCCGAGGATCAGATAGCCGCCGAAGCCGGCCAGAAAGGCCAGGACCGCGAGCGCCAGCAACGGCCCAACGAAACCGAAGAGTTTGGCGGGGCGTGCGATATGGAAAGTGACAACGGTCATCGGCTCGCTCCCTGCTGGAGTCTACGGATTGTGAACACCGTCAGATGCGTTGGGTTGCTGACGGCTTAACGAATTCAGCAGGCTCCAAGAGAGACGGCGCCGCCTTGATAAATCCCAAGGTCACCATGGAACCTTCCTTGATTCAGGTGGGAAACCTGAACCGGATGGGAAAGGTTCAGCTTCAAAAAATTCCGGGCGCGTCGAGCGGGTGAACCGGGTCCCAATCCACCCGGCGCGGTCTAGTACTACAGTTGCACATATTTGCGTCTTCGATAGTGGCAGAGGGTCGCGGCCGCCTGGTGTCGTCGTCGCCATAGTGACCAGGCGATGATGTAGGGCTTCTGTGTCGGAGGGAAGATGAGCAGGCGCGCGAGCAGGTAGCGGATCTCTGGGACGCTCGGGACGAGCGCGG
>NZ_DATAPY010000026.1:0-13746 GCF_036264965.1 Phenylobacterium sp. | reverse complement strand
GCCTACCCGCTGACCTCTCGCAAGAACGTCGGCGGTTGGACGGTCCTGGCCAACCAGGGCTTCACACCGACCAACGGCCAGCACGCCTTCATCATCACCGGCAACACGGGGCCCAGCAATCTGAGCTCCGGCGGCCTGATCACCTCCGGCGCGCTGAAGGGCCTGACGTTCAATCCCGACGGCAGCACGAGCGCCTTCAACTTCGGGACGCAAGTGGGGTCGGCCCTCTCCGTGGGCGGGACTCAACCGTCGGCGGACACCTTCGCGTTCGTGACGGTGCCGGTCACGCGCAGCAACTTCTACGGCCGCGCGACCTATGACCTCACCGACAAGATCACCCTGTCCGCCGACCTTCGCTATACCGATGTCTACAACCACTACAACTTCGCCCCAGACACCATCACCGGGCTCACCATCAAGAACGACAACGCCTTCCTGCCGGCCGCCATCAAGACGCAACTGGCCGCGGCCGGCCAGACCAGCTTCACCTTCGGACGGAACAACGACGACTTCGAATTCCGCGACTACGACTATGACCGCCGCGACGTGCAGGCGAGCGTCGGCGCCCAGGGTCACTTCGGATCGACCTGGAAGTGGGACGCCTACTACACCCACGGCGAACGGACGACGCAGGAGGTGTTCAACCACCAGCGGATCACCGCGAACTTCAACCTCGCCGTCGACTCGGTTATTAGCCCGACCACCGGCCAACCGATCTGTCGGATCGCACTCACCGTGCCGACGACCAACTGCGTGCCGATCAACCTCTTCGGCTACGGCAACGTCTCCGCCGCCGCCCAGAACTATGTCAATGGCTCGTCCTTCCTGCGCTACCAGCAGCAGCTGGACGACGGCGGCGCCACCCTGCGCGGGGACCTGTTCAACCTTCCAGGCGGCCCCGTGTCCGTCGCGACCGGCATCGAGATCCGGCACGAGCAGATCAAGACCCTTGAAGATGACCCGGTCTCGCTCACCAACGGCTTCACGACGGTCAATCCGAAGGGTTTCGACGGAGGCTTCTCGGCGAAGGAGGCGTTCTTCGAGACCGTCGTGCCGATCATCAAGGACGTGCCGTTCTTCGAGGCTGTCGATTTCAACGGCGCGGCGCGGGTCAGCGATTACAGCAATTCCGGCACCATCTGGGCCTGGAAGGCGGGTCTGACGGATCGCATCACCGAGGATTTCCGCATCCGGGTCGTGCGGTCACGTGACACGCGTTCGGCGAGCTTGACCGAACTGTTCACGCACGGCACCCAGGCGACCGGCACCATCTCCGATCCGGTCACCAAGACGCAGTATTTGGTCACCCAACTCAACGGTGGCAACGCAAATCTCCTACCGGAAATATCGAGCACAACGACCCTTGGCTTCACTTATTCGCCGTCGTGGCTGCCAGGCCTCGACCTCTCGGTCGATCACTATGACATCAACATCGACCGGGCGATCACGACCCTTTCCGCGCAGGACATCACCACCCGCTGCTTCAATGGCAACCTTGCGCTCTGCGCGCTGATCACCCGCGCCGGCGCGGGCAACACGATCACGAAAATCCAGTCGACCTTCATCAACCTGGCGAACTACGCCACGCGTGGCACAGACTTCGAGGCCAGCTACAGCCTACCGGTCAGCCGGTTCTGGAGCAGCGGCGAGGGGAACCTGCGTTTCCGCGCCTTGGCCAACCACACCGACAGCCTGGTCACCAATGATGGTGTGACCCGCATCCAGTATGCGGGCACGGTGGGCACAGGCGTCTCGTTCGGCACGCCGAAATGGCAGGGCAGCCTGGACACGGGCTACACCCTCAACGAAACGGCCGTCGACGTCCGGGTGCGCTATGTCGGCGGCGGCACGTTCAACCCCGCCATGGACATCGCCAACAACAGCGTCTCCAGCCGGACCTATGTCGATCTGAGCTTCACCCAAGGGCTCTCGATCCTCGGCCACGGCGGCTTCACGGTGTTCGGCAACGTCAACAACCTCTTCGATCTCGCGCCGCCGGTCGATCCGAACCCGCAGTTCTACGACGTCGTGGGTCGTTACTTCGAGCTCGGCCTGAAGGCGCGCTTCTAAGGTCGGCGCACTCCGCCGCCCCCCAAACGCGGCGATGTCGGCCGGCGCGTGGCCAAGGCCAGGGTCCATTCCTCCCCTGGACCTTGGCCACGTTCTTCCCACGGGCAGGAGGCGCCATGTCACGGACCGCTCGTCTCGTCGCAACGATTCTGGCGCTCGCGGCGCCCGTTCAGGCCTTCGCCAGTCCGGCCGAGGACGCCGCCAAAATCCGCGCGATCGTCGGCGACCCTCTGGGTGACGCCGCACCAGGGTGCGCGGTCGGCGTCTTCAAGGACGGCCAGACGCAGTTCGTGTCAGCTGGGTCGGCCGAGATCGGCGCCCGGCGGGCGCCGAACGGCGACACGCGGTACTATTCGGGGTCGCTGGCGAAGCAGTTCACGGCGCTGTCAATCACCCAGCTCATCGTCGCGGGTCGCGTCCAGGAGGACGACGATGTGCGAAAATTCATCCCTGAGATGCCGGTGCGCCGGACGCCGATCACGGTGGCCCTGCTGCTGCACCACACCTCGGGAATCCCAAACAGCGCCCGGATGCTTGCGCTCGCCGGCTACGACCATGTGCGGGACTCGACCCGGCCGGGGACGATGCAACTCCTGTTCCGCTATCCGGCCGAGGCCTTCCCACCGGGAAGCACCTTCGAATATTCGAATGGCGGCTACCTCCTGCTCTCCGAGATCGTGGAGCGCGTCTCCGGCCAGCCCTTCGCGGACTATGTCCAGGACCACATTCTCAAGCCCATCGGCATGACCCGCAGCACGGTGCTGCGCGGCGTGATGCCGGACGACGCCAACCGCGCGCTCGGCTACACGCCCAAGGACGGCGGCTTTGTCGTCAACGAGGACTTCCCGTTGTTCGGCGGCGCTGGGGCCATGCTCCTGACCATCAACGACCTGGCGAAGTACCATCAGGATATCGTCTCGGCGCATCGGGTCTGGACGCCGGAGGTCGCGCGCCGGATGACGGAAGGCGGGCGCTACGCCGACGGCTCGCCGGTGCTGCAGCCCCGGCCGGGGAGCACCTGGGGCTACGCCTCCGGCCTGATGCTCAGCAAAGACTGGGTCCTGCACGACGGGAACTTCGCGGGTTTCCAGGCGGTCATCGCCTGGCTGCCCGACACGACCCGCGGCATCGCCATGCTGTGCAATCGCGGCGACGTGCGGCCGGTCGAGCTGGCCACCCGGATCATGGCGGCGATCGATCCCAGCCTCCCGGTGCTCGATACCTCGCGCTACCCGCTGCCGGGCCTGGCGGGGCGGTTCGGGTCCGAAACCGCCGGCGCGGTCTATGAGATCCGCACCGCGGGCGCAGACCTTGAGGTGACGGTCAGCAAGCCCACCGGTGGGACCTCGAGCGCGTGGTTCGAGCGGAACGCAGACGGGGCCTTCACGAACGGCCCGATCACCCTGACGTTCGATCCCGACCACCGGGGTTTCGTCGCCTCCGACGCCAGCGCCGCCGAGCGCTTCCACCGCCTTCCGTAGGTCGCCGGCCGGCTCAGGCCGGGAGGTTGGCGACCTCGACCGGGGCGATGTCGTCGGCGGGTTCGAAACCCAAGACCTTGCCATAGAACCACAGCTCCGCCTCCTTGGCGCGGACGATGGTCGTGGCCTTTCGCCAGCCGTGGCTTTCGCCTTCGAACACCAGGCAAGCCACCGGCGTACCCCGGGAGACGAGCGCACCGCGGATCATGTGCGCCTGGTTTGGCGGCACGATCGGGTCGTCGGCGCCCTGGAGGATCAGCAGCGGTGTTGTGAAGCCGTCGAGATGATGGATCGGGGAGCGGGCGTCGTAGACAGCCTTCGCGTCCGGCCAGGGCCCGATCAGCCCGTCCATGTAACGGCTCTCGAACTTGTGCGTGTCCTGCGCGAGGACCGCGAGGTCCGCCACCCCGTAGAAGTCGCCGCCCGCGGCGAAGACGTCGCTGCGCGCCAGGGCCGCCAGCACCGTGAAGCCGCCGGCGCTGCCGCCGTGGATGACCATCCGCTTGCGGTCGACCCGGCCCGAGTCCGCGAGGTGCTCAGCCGCCGCGATCACGTCCTCGACGTCCACGACGCCCCATTGGCCGTTGAGCCGCTCGCGGTAGGCGCGGCCGTAACCGGTGGAGCCGCCGTAGTCGACGTCGACGACCGCGAAGCCCCGAGTCGTCCAGTACTGGATGGCCAGGCTGAAGGCGCCCGACGCGGCGCCGGTCGGACCGCCGTGGGCCTGCACGATCAAGGGTGGACGCTCGGCCGCCGGCGCGGTGAACGCGCCGCTGGCAGGCGGGTAGAAGAGGGCGTGGGTCGGCCGGCCGCCTGCGCTTGGAAAGGTGATGGGTTCAGGCCGGGAAATGTCCTCCGGCGCGATGTCGAGCGCCACGGGCTGGCGCAGGACGTCATGACCACCGGCGGCGAGGTCGATGATCGCGACCTTGGAGGTGTCGGCCTCGCTGAGCGCGATGGCCACGATCCGCGCCTCGTCCAGAGCCTGGACGAAAACGAGCCCCGAGAACGGTAGAGGCAACGCCTCGACCGCGCCGGTGCGCCGATCGACAAGCAACAGGGCCTCGCCCTGGGCGTCCTTGGCCGTGGCGGCGATCCGGTCGCCGATCACCGCATAGGTGCTGCGCCCCAGGGTCCAAAGGGGCCCCCCGAACTCCGCCTCGCGCGGCAGCAGGGCGCGCGCCGGGCCATCTCCACCCTCATAGAGGTTCCAGTAGCCGCTCTCGTCGGAGAGCCACACCAGGGCGCCGTCGGCGGTCCATTGCGGCTGCAGGACCGAGACGCCGGGGCCGCCCGCCACCTGCCGGACGTTTGTGAGCCCCGCATCGGTCAAGTCCGCCACATAGAGTCGCGTCGCGTCCCACGGCATCGCCGGGTGATCCCAGGCGATCCAGGCGAGGCGGTTTCCCGGACCGAGGCGCGGATAAGCCACGAAGTCGCTCGCTGAGAACAGCACCAGGCCCGCGTCGCCGGGGCGGCCCGAAAGACGGACGATCGTGTTGCGGACGTTCTTGGGATCGGTGTGATCCTCGCGCACAGCGAGAAGGCCGCCGCCCGGCGCGGGAACGCCATCCGCGTAGCGGTAGCCCTCGGGCGTCATCGGCTTTGGCGCCTCTAGGCCCGCCTGAAGATACAGGCGCTGATCAGCGTAGTTGCTGAACCAGAGCCCCTCCGGGCCCACGGCGTAGGGCGCGCCGCCGTATTCATGCACGCGCGTGCGGGCGTTGAAACCGTCCGGCGTCAGCTGCCGCACGCCGGCTGCGTCAGCGGTCATCACCACGAGGCGGCCACCCTCGGCGGGACGGGTCTCGAGCCAGTAGGGCTGGCCGCCGAAGACCCGCAGGTCCGAGAGGGCGACGGCGCCCTCCGCCAGGCGCGCCGCGCTGATCGGCGAAGCCCAGGCGCCGTAGGGTCTCACATCGGTCATCATCGAACCTGCGTTTGCGCCCTTTGGCTGAAGCTCAAGCCAACGACTCGAGGCGCGCCTTGGCCGGCGCGCTCTCCACGATCAGCCATCGTGCGACGATGCCGACCATAGCCGCGCCGAACATATAGCCGACCGGCGCCATGGTGCTGCCGGTCGCATGCGTCAGCCAGGTGACGATCAACTGGGTGGTCCCGCCGAAGACGGCGTTGGCGATGGCGTAGATCGCCGCGAACGACCCGCTGCGGATCCGCTTCGGGAGGCTCTCGGTCATGGCGGCGTAGAAGGCGCTCGCGCCGCTGCCGGCAAGTACGCCGTTGATCGCAGCGCCGACGAGCAGGGCCGTGCCGCTGCGGGCTTCGACGATCCAGTAGAAGACCGGAATCATCACGAGCAGGTGGGCAAGCGCCGGCACGATCATCACGGGTCGCCGCCCGATCCGGTCGGACAGCCAGCCGCCGCCGAGGTAGCCGATCACACCGGACAGGCTGCTGATGACGCCGCCCGCGAAGGCCAGGGACGGGCGCATGTGCAGGGCGTGCTGCGCGAAGGTCGTCATGTAGCTCGACACCGAGCTTGTGATCGAGCCGGCGGAGATCACCAGCAGGCCGAGCAACAGGACGCGCCGGCTCGCAGCCACTAATGCGACCCGGCTTTCAGAGTCCGCCTTTGTCACCGTTCCGGCCGGTTCGGGCGCGTGCAGGGTCTCCGGCAGGTTCCGCCGCAGCCAGAGGCCGTAGGGCAGGGTGACCGCGCCCAGCAGGAACGCGACCCGCCAGCCATAGGCGTCCAGCGCGGCAGGTGGCAGCAGGCTCGACAAGGTGAAGCCGACCAGGGCGGCGACGGTCCCCGCCAAGCCCTGGCTTGCGCCCTGCCAGGACACGGTCAGGCCCCGCCGCCGGCTGTCGGCCGCCTCCATCAGATAGGCCGTCGTGGGTCCGACCTCTCCCCCGAGCGAGAAGCCCTGCACCAGACGGGCGATGACCGCGAGGAGCGGCGCGGCGATCCCGATGGCCGCGTAGGACGGGATACAGGCCAGGCCAATGATCGCCAGGCCCATCAGGGCGAAGCTCAGCATCATGGCCGGCCGCCGTCCGACACGGTCGGCGTAGGCCCCGATGACGATCCCACCGATCGGACGCGCGACGAATCCGGCGCCGAACAGCCCCAGCGACAGCATCAGGCTGGCGTACTCGGAGTGCGCGGGGAAGAAGGCGCGCCCGACCTGGATCGAGAAGAAGCCGTAGGTGATGAAGTCGTAGAACTCGAGGGCGTTGCCGATCGTCGCCGCCAGGATGGCCTTACGCGTCGGGCCGGTCGTGGCCTTCAGGCCGGCCTGAGGGGCGGAGGGGGCGACGGGGAGGGCGGGATCAACCATTCACGCCAACCCGCGCTGCGCGAGATCCTTGGACCGTCCCGACCTCATGCCCGTGCCTCGTGGTCCGCTCTTCAACATCGCCGCCAAACCGGAACTCTGGCCCGTGCCCGCGCAGGATTGTAGTGCGATTGACGGTGCGCCCCATAGGCCCGCCCTATGGTCTGTGCGCCCACGGCACGCGCGCCGGCAGTCCCATTCGCAGGCCGGAAGGTCCCAGGCGCACATAGCCGAGCCCTATGGCTCATGGAACACTTCCCGCTTGTTCGCCGCCCCGAAGTCCGATGGTCTCCCGGCAGTCAGCGAATTCAGACCACGAGCCGATGCAAGCGTCCCAAGCGGCCCCGAACCTGGAGCGGGTCCAAGTCATCATCGACACCCCCGAGGGTGAGGCGGCGCCAGGCTGCGCCTTGGCCATATTCCGCGGCGGCGAGAGCCAGCGCCTATTCTCGGGGTTCGCCGACATCGAGGCGGGCCGACGGCCGGACTCAGACACCCTCTACTACGCGGGATCCCTGGCGAAACAGTTCACCGCGCTTGCCGTCGTCCAGCTGGTGCTGGCCGGCCAGATCGATCTGGAGGCGCCGGCGAGACGCTATCTCCCGGAGCTGGCCGCGCGGAGCCCCGACATCACGGTGGAGATGCTGCTGCATCACACCTCGGGCCTGCCGAACTACGCCAAGCTGGCGCCGCTCGCCGGCTATCAGCGCCCCTCGGACCTCGTTCGCGCCGACGTCGTTCAGATGCTTCTCGACTATGAGGGCGGCGCCTTCCCGCCCGGCGCGACATTCGAATATTCAAATGGAGGCTATCTGCTGCTCTCCGCGATCGTCGAGCGGCTGACGGGGACGGAATTCGCCATCTACGTCCGGGACCACATCCTGGATCCGATCGGGATGAGCCGCAGCCTCGTCCTGGACGGGGCCTTCCCCGAGGATGTCAATCTGGCGCGAGGCTACATGCCGGCCGAGGGTGGTTTCGCGCTCGCCGAACAGGTCCCGATGTTCGGTGGCGCGGGCGCGATGATGTTCACCCTTGATGACCTCGAGCGGTACTTCCACGACATCGAGCATGGGCATCGGGTCTGGACGCCCGAGGTCACGCAGATGATGACGGCGCCTGGGCTCTATGCCGACGGATCGCCGGTGATCCTGCCCGTGCCCGGGCACATATTCGGCTACGCCGGCGGGCTCATGCTCAGCCGCGACTGGGTGCAGCACGGTGGCAATTTCGCGGGCTTCCAGGCTTGGTTCGGCTGGCGGCCCGGAACGGGCGTCGGCCTGGCGCTCCTCTGCAACCGCGGCGATGTGGATCCCCTGGCGCTGGCGGCGCGAATCGTCGCCGCCGTGGCCCCGGACTTCCCTGCGCCGGACGCTCAGCGGTTCGTGCTCCCCGGCTTTGCCGGGCGCTTCGTGTCCGACTCTGTGACCGCGGTCTATGAGATCGCGACCCGCGCGGGGGAGGATTTGGACGTGACGATCACCCCGCCCGGTCGGGCGCCGCCGGCCCGCCTTCGATTTCAGAGGACAGGAGAGGGCGTGTTCGCGGCGGGGGCGCTCATCCTCAACTTCGACCCGGATCACCGGGGTTTCAGTGTTCGGAACGAGAACGTCTCCGTGCGCTACCGCCGGGTGCCCTAGCGCCTCCCATCCCATAGGAACGACGTCGCCATGCCACTTCCTCACCTGGCCAAATGGACCGAGGCCCAGCGTCTCGTCTTCGTGCCCGGTCAGCTGCCATACGACGCGTCGCGGCAGGTCGTCGGGGCAGAGATCGGAGCCCAGACCGCCCAGGCGCTGGCGAACCTGGACGCGGTGCTGCGGGACGCCGGCCTGGACCGCTCGCGGGTCGTCAAGGCGACGGTCTGGCTGCGGGCGGCCGGCGACTTCACCGGCTTCGATGCCGCCTATGCCGCCTTTTTCGGCGAGCACCGCCCGGCGCGTTCGACGGTCGTGTGCGAACTGGTGGCGCCGAGGGCGCTTGTCGAGATCGAGGCGGTGGCGGCGCGCCCCGCATGACGACGAAAGGCGCGCCCCAAGCAGAGCGCGAGCGGCTGGCTGCCCGCGCCGAGGCCGTGACGGTCACGCGCGATGACTGGGGCATCGCTCACATCCATGGGCGAACGGACGCGGACGCTGTCTTCGGGATGATCTATGCCCAGGCGGAAGACGACTTCGGCCGTATCGAAACCAACTACCTCACGGCTCTGGGGCGGACGGCCGAAGCCGGAGACGGCGAGACCGCGATCTGGAGCGATCTTCGGGCGCGTCTATTCGTCGATCCCGCAGACCTGCGGCTCAAGTACGCCGCCGCCCCGTCGTGGCTCCGGGCGCTCATGGGCGCCTGGGCGGACGGGCTGAACCACTTCCTTCTTTCGCGCCCCGACGTGCGCACGCGCGTGATCCGCCGGTTCGAACCCTGGATGGCGCTCAGCTTCACGGAGGGCGCCAACGGCGGCGATCTCGCCAAGATCTCGCTCGCCGACCTGGCGGTGTTCTACGGCGGGCTGGACGCGGAGCGCATGTCTGTGGCCGCCGCCACCGGACGCAGTTCCGAGGAGCCCGCAGGCTCCAACGGGATCGCGCTCGGGCCATCCATGACCCGGGACGGGCACGCGCTGCTGCTGATCAACCCGCATACCGCGTTCTACCTTCGCTCCGAATTGCAGATGAGCAGTGACGAAGGCCTCAACGCCTATGGCGCCGTCACCTGGGGCCAGTTCTTCGTCTACCAGGGGTTCAATGCCCACGCGGGCTGGATGCACGCCACATCCAGCGCCGATTGCGTCGACGAGTTCGAGGAGACGATTGTCGAGCGCGCGGGACGGCTGTTCTATCGCCACGGGGCCGAGTTGCGGCCGGTGCGGACAACGCCGGTCGAGCTTCGGTTTCGCGCGCAGGACGGAACCCTCGCGGCGCGGTCGTTCACCGTCTTCCGGACGCATCACGGCCCGATCGTCCGGGCTGAGGACGGGAAGTGGGTCGCCGTCGCGTTGATGGACCGACCCGTGGCGGCGCTGGAACAGGCGTTCCTGAGGACCAAGGCGCACGACCTGGCCACGTTCACCGAGGTCTCCCGCCGCGCCGCCAACTCGACCAACAACACCATCTTCGCCGACGACCAGGGCGCCATCGCCTTCCTCAATCCCCAGTTCGTGCCCCGTCGGGACGACCGGTTCGACCGCACCCGTCCCGTCGACGGCGCCGATCCCGCAACCGACTGGCGGGGCGACACGCCGATCGGCGAGCTGCCGACGGTCATCGATCCCCCGAACGGCTGGGTCTACAACGCCAACGACGGGCCGTGGTGGGCGGCGGGTCAGTACAGCCCGAGGCGGGGCGACTATCCCGGCTATATGGATCGAGTGGGCGCCAACTGCCGCACGGCCCACGCCCTCGAAATCCTCGAGGCCTGGCAGGGCTTCACGCTCGAGCGCCTTCGGGATGCAGCTTATGATTCGCATCTGCACGTTTTCGCAAAGCTGTTGCCGGATCTGCTGACGGCGTTCGACGTGCTCGCCGTGAGCGACGTGAGGAGGGCTAACCTCGCCGAGCCGATCGCGGCGCTGCGGGATTGGGATTGCCGGTCATCTCTAGACTCGGTCGGGACCACTCTCGCGGTGTCGTGGGGTGAAACGATGCGGGAGCGCGTCGCACCCGAACTGCGACCCGGTCGTCTCTCCGTCGTCGACAGGATCGCGCGTACCTCGGCCGACCAGAAGCTGACGGCGCTGGCCGACGCCGTCGGCGCTCTTCTGCGCGACTTCGGACGTTGCGACGTCGCCTGGGGCGAACTCAACCGTTTCCAGCGGATCGATGCGCGCGCCACGCCGCGGTTCGACGACGCCGAGCCGAGCTGGCCCGTGCCGTTTGCCGCGTCGCAATGGGGCGCGCTGACCGCCTATGCCGCAGCGCGCCATCCCGGGACGACGAAGATCTACGGAACGAGCGGCAACAGCTTCATCGCGGTCGTCGAATTCGGCCCCCGGGTGCGAGCCCTTGCGCTCAGCGCCGGCGGTGCGAGCGGAGACCCTGGTTCGCCGCACTTCGCGGACCAAGCCGAACGGTTCGCCAGTGGCGACTTGCGGCCAGTTTACTTCCATCCCGACGAGCTGGCCGGCCACGTGGAGCGGACCTACCAACCCGGCCGCGCCGAACCCAGATGAGTCTCGCGATCATCGGGCGCGAGACCTTGAGGCGTCGCTGGCCTGTGCCGCGGCCGTGGCGGCGACACCCCGGGAGGCGGCCGCAGGCAGTGACATCATCTGCACGACCACGGCGTCGGTGGAGCCGCTGCTGCACGATCTGGACGTATCAGACGGCGCCCACCTCAACCTCGTCGGCTCGAGCTACCTGCGCCCGCGGGAAGTCGACGACGCCCTGGTCGCGCGTGCACGCTTCTTCGCAGACCATCGGAGCTCGGTCCTCAACCAGGGCGCTGAGTTGCGGTCGGCAATCCTGGCCGGACTGGTCGACGAGCATCACGTCCTGGCCGAGATCGGCGAGGTGCTCTCGGGGGCGGCTCTCGGGCGCACGAGCGCACATGAGGTCACGATCTACAAATCCCTTGGAAACATCGTATCGGATCTTGCCAGCGCCGAACTTGTCGCCGCGCTTGCGGAAGCGCCGACGATCAGCCTGGATGACTGACCGCGTCTCACCAGGGTCGTTTGACGAGTATGAGGTTGGTCGACGACGGGGTGACTCACGCGCGATTGAGCTTTGGCTCGCTTACCGGGTGCGAAGGCCGCATTGCGGGCGCGCTCATCCTCTCAACGTCCACTCTTCGGCACGGCATCAATGGCCGCCGATGTTGAGGTTTCTTGGGCGCCCGCCAGGCGCCGCGGTGGGTCTGACCCCGCAGGCGGGCGCCTGAGAAAGCCCGAAGTCTGACCCGCGGGATGGCGGCGAGGGGCTATGGGGATTTGAGCTGGGCGACTGGTCCGTTGTGACCGCAGCGGCGATCTTTCGAGGCCGATGGAGCGGGCGCAGGGGTCGGTTTTCCCCGTCGTCTGGCAGCGCCGACGTGGTCGAGGTGGCGCCGACGCGCCGTCAGATGGTCCTGGGCGTGATCTTGGCGCAGCCGGGAGCGTCGCCGGCGCGGCGCCGGCCACCTGGGTCGGTCGTGAGCGATGGGCCGATTTGCGATCCTCATGAGCTGTCGATCCCGATGACCGGTCCGGTCGGTGCGGTGCGAGGCGATGCGCCGCGCTCGAAGATCTCGATGAGGCGCATGCGGCCGCCGCAGCACGGGCAAGCGATCGCAGGCTTTGCGGGGGCCTCGGGCTCGTCGCTGGACGGGGCCGCTGGCGGCGGGAGCAGCGCGCGGCCCTTGGCCAGGTTGGCGGCGCGCGCGGTGTTGGCGAAGAGGCCGTAGTGCCGGATGCGGTGGAATCCGGTGGGCAGGACGTGGATGAGGAAGCGGCGGATAAACTCGCCAGGCGCCAGGGTCATCAGCTTGCGCCGAGCCTCGCCGTCCTGGCGGTAGTCCTTCCAGCGGAAGGTCACGCCGCGGTCGTCGAGGCTGACCAGGCGGCTGGAGGAAATGGCGACGCGGTGGGTGTAACGGGCGAGGTAGGCCAGTACGGCCTGCGGCCCTGCGAAGGGGCGCTTGGCGTAGACCACCCACTCGGCGCGGCGCAGCGGAGCCAGGCGCGCGGCGAAGGCCGCGCGATCGGCGAGGTCCGCGAGCGCGCCGAAGAAGGCCAGACGCCGCTCGGCGTGGGCGGCGGCGAGCCGGTCCAGGAACAGGCGGCGGAACAGGCGCGAGAGCACCCGCACCGGCAGGAAGAATCCTTTGCGACAGGCGATCCAGCTCTGGCCGTCGGGCGAGAGCCCGCCGCCGGGGACGATGCAGTGCAGGTGCGGGTGGTGGGTGAGCGCTGATCCCCACGTATGCAGCACCGCGGTCAGGCCGAGGCGCGCGCCCAGGTGCTTGGGATCGGCGGCGATGGTCAGCAGGGTCTCCGACGCCGCCTTGAACAGGATGTCGTAGACCGCCGCCTTGTTCTGGAAGGCGATGTCGCCGATCTCCGCCGGCAGGGTGAAGACCACATGGTAGTAGGCGATCGGCAACAGCTCGGCTTCGCGGGCTTCCAGCCATCGCTGCGCCGCCGCCCCCTGGCACTTCGGGCAGTGGCGGTTGCGACAGGAATTATAGGCGATCTGCAGGTGATCGCAGTCTTCACAGCGGTCCACGTGGCCGCCGAGCTCGGCGGTCCGACAGGCCTCGATCGCCGACATCACCTTCAGCTGGCCCAGGCTGAGATGGCCGGCCTGGGCGCGGCGCCAGGCGGGCCCATGGGCGCGGAAGATGTCGGCGACCTCCAGAACCGGGCGCACCGGCCTGGCGGCTGCGTCAGGCCGGCGGCGGCCTCAGCTGCAGGAGATCCAGCGGACTGGCGACCCCGTCCAGGGTCTTGGCCGCTACGTGGGTGTAGACCGCCGTGGTCTCCAGCTTCTTGTGGCCAAGCAGGACCTGGATCACGCGGACGTCCACGTCCTGCTCCAGCAGGTGGGTGGCGAAGCAATGCCGCAGCGTGTGCAGTGAGACGGCCTTCTTGATCCCGGCCTTCCGGAGCGCATCGTGAAAGGCCCGGTTCAACGAGCGCGGGGTGACCGGGTCGAAGGGTGTCAGGCGATTGGGAAACAGCCACACTGGTGGACGGGCGACCTTCCACCAGTTGCGCAGCACCCCAAGAAGATGCGGCGAGAGCAGCGCGTCGCGGTCGCGCCGTCCCTTGCCTTGCTCGACCCGGATCCGCATGCGCTGGCTGTCGATGTCGCTGACCTTGAGGCCGACGACCTCCGAGGCGCGCAGACCCGCGCCATAGGCCACGCTCAGCGCCGTGCGCCACTTGAGCCCTGGCGCTGACTCCAGGAGGCCGGCGATCTCGG
>NZ_DATAPY010000025.1:0-42399 GCF_036264965.1 Phenylobacterium sp. | reverse complement strand
GTGTGGAGCACCGACGCCGGGGTGCTGGAGGATCTGGCCGCCCAGGGCCATGCTCTGCCGCGCGTGCTGCTCGACTGGCGCCAGCTGGCCAAGCTCAAGGGCACCTACACCGACGCCCTGGCGCTGGCGGTGAACGAGCGCAGCCGGCGGGTGCATACCTCCTTCGCCCTGGCCTCGACCACCACCGGGCGCCTGAGTTCCTCGGACCCCAATCTGCAGAACATCCCGGTCCGAACCGAGGAAGGCCGCAAGATCCGCAAGGCGTTCATCGCCGAGCCGGGCCATGTGCTGATCAGCGCCGACTATTCGCAGATCGAACTACGCCTGCTGGCCCACATCGGCGACATCCCCCAGCTCAAGAAGGCCTTCGCTGAGGGGATCGACATCCACGCGCTCACCGCCTCGGAGATGTTCGGCGTGCCCGTGGAAGGCATGCCGGCCGAGACGCGGCGTCGCGCCAAGGCGATCAACTTCGGCATCGTCTACGGCATCTCGGCCTTTGGTCTGGCCAACCAGCTGTCGATCCCACGCGAAGAGGCCGGGGCCTATATCAAGACCTACTTCGAGCGCTTCCCCGGCATCCGGACCTACATGGACCGCATGCAGCGCCAGGTCCGCGCCGAGGGCTTCGTGACCACCATCTTCGGCCGCAAGGTCTACATCCCGGCCGCCCAGGGGAAATCGCCGGCCGAGCGGAGCTTCGGCGACCGCGCGGCGATCAACGCCCCGATCCAGGGCGCCGCGGCCGACGTGATCCGCCGCGCCATGGTGCGCATGCCCGCGGCGCTGCGCGAAGCCGGCCTCACCGCGAAGATGCTGCTGCAGGTGCATGACGAACTGATCTTCGAGGCGCCGGAGGCGGAAGCCGACGCCGTGATCGCCGTCGCCAGGCGAATTATGGAAAAGGCGCCGGAGCCTGCGGTCGCCTTGACCGTTCCTCTCGTGGTCGACGCGCGCGCGGCGGCCAATTGGGACGACGCCCACTAGGAGAGCTCCGGATGACTGGGGAGGCCGCCGCGACCGCCGCCGCCCTGCCCCGAATCCGGGTCTTCGCGCGTTTGCGCCGGCGGTTCGCCGCGGCGCCCTGGGCCGCGACCGCCGAGATGGCCGCGCGGCTGGGCTATGTGGCGCGCGGGGTGGTCTATCTCAGCATCGGGGCGATCGCCCTTTTGGCGGCGATCGGGCTGGCGCCGCACCCGCACGGGGCGATCGGCGCGCTCAAGGCCTGGGCCCGGTGGCCGCTCGGCGTCGTGCTGCTGTGGCTGACCGGCCTGGGGCTCTACGGTTTCGCCGGCTGGCGCGCCCTGCAGGCGGTGTTCGACGCCGACAACCAGGGAAGCGGCCCCAAGGCGCTGGCGAGCCGTCTGGGCCAGGCGCTCAGCGGCGTCATCTACGGCAGCCTGGCGGTGTCGATCTTCGGGATCATCGACACCCTGCACGACCTGCGCCACGCCGAGCTGGAGAAGACCAGCGAGCGGGTGGCCAAGGTGATGACCTGGCCGCTCGGGCCCAAGCTGGTGATCCTGCTCGGCCTCTTCATCCTGGCCTGCGGGGTCGGCAATGCGGTGCGGGCGATCTTCGACAACTTCGGTTCGACCCTGAAGTGCCAGCCGAAGGTAACCTCCTGGGCCTGCTGGCTGGCGCGGGTGGGCTATTTCGGCCGCGGCCTGGCCATGCTGCCGGTGGGGTTCTTCATGCTTCGGGCTGGTTGGCACGAGCGCGCCGCCGAGGCGCGCGGCGTCGGCAGCGCCCTGGGCGCCCTGCACGCCCAGACCTTCGGCGACGCGGTCCTGGCCCTGGTCGCCCTAGGCGTCGTGGCCTTCGGCGTCTTCGCCTTCGTGGAGGCCTGGTACCGCCCGATCCGCCCAGAGGCGGCGCTTCGCCAGGGTGAGGCACCGGGCGCGATTGAGAAGGACCGTGCGCCCCGGTCCTCCGCTCACAGAACAGTGTGATATTGACGATGGAGTCAAAAAGATCGAGCCTCCCCCTGACCTCGCGCATCAGACGCGAATCAGGGGGAATACAGATGGGAAAACTCTACGCAGCCGCCCGCGCGGTCGCCGTACTCGTAGCGATCGTCGCCGCCTTCACGACGATTCCTTACGCCGCGGTCGTTCTTCTCGTTCTTGGGGCCATCTCGGGCGTGGGCAACTCAGCCGAAGACAACATGCGCGTCTTCGTCATCTCCATCGTCCTGGCGGTGGGCTCGAAGTCGCTCGAGGCGATTCCGGACGTGGGCGTCTATCTGGCCGCCATCTTCGGCGGCATCGGGGTGGCGACCTTCGGCGCCTCGATCGCGGGGATCACCCTCGGTCTCTACCGGCGCACGGTGGGCGAACTGATGAGCAAGCCGGCCACCTAACGCCAGACGGCGCGCAGGCACTTCGCTTGAGCGGGGGGTCTGTGCGCCGGACGGCTGGCTGAATTGGGGGTCCTGGTGGAGCCGAGGGGAATCGAACCCCTGACCTCCTCATTGCGAACGAGGCGCTCTACCATCTGAGCTACGGCCCCCTGGAAGACCAGGAAGGCGCGGAATAACCCTTTTGGCCCCGCCTCTGTCAAGCCGCTGTCGGACCCTGCGGCGCCGCGCCCCTTCGCGGCTTGGCTTTGCCGGCGCCGCAAACCCCGCTAGAAGCGGGCCATGGGCTCCTTCCTCTACTTCATCGTCGATGGCCTGCTTGGCCTGCTCGTGGTGGCGATCATCATCAGCGCCATCCTGTCGTGGCTGGTGGCGTTCGACGTCATCAACCTGCGCAACCAGTTCGTCTATAATATCGCCCGCTTCCTGGACGCCCTGACCCGGCCGATCCTGCGGCCGGTGCAGAAGGTGATCCCGCCGATCGGCGGCGTCGACATCAGCCCGATCATCATCCTGCTGGTCATCCAGGGGGTGCGCCAGTTCCTGCTGCCCCTGGCCTTCGGACCGATTATCGCGGTCCTGCACTAGCGCCGATGCAGATCGTCGTCCGCGTCATGCCCCGCGGCGGGCGCGATGCGGTCGAGGGCTGGATCGCCGACGCCGACGGACGCCCGGTCCTGAAACTGCGCGTCGCCGCCGCGGCCGCCGACGGCGCGGCCAACGCCGCGGTGCTGGCCCTACTGGCCAAGGCGCTCGGGCGGCCGAAGTCCGCCCTCAGACTGGTCGCCGGCCAGACCGCGCGCCTCAAGCGGATCGAGGTCGAGGGCCTGGATTCCGCCGCCCTGGCCGCCGCCTTCGGTCCGCCGCCCGGCGGCTGAAGCAATTTCCGAACGGCGTTCGGAACCTATCGCGCGGGTGTCGGTTTATCGCAGCGATCCTTCGGCCATCCCCCCGCCGAAGAGGTCACGGGCCGGTCCGGCGACACCCTGGCATCCCCCCGACAGACGTCGGGCCGGCCAATTCCTTCCCCCCTGGTCTATCGAAGCCGGCGGCGCCAAATAGGCCGTCATGTCCCGCGCCGATCTCGCCCGCCTGATCGCCGACGCCAAGCGTCTGGTGGTGTTCACCGGGGCCGGCATCTCCACCGAGTCCGGCATCCCCGACTTCCGCAGCCCCGGCGGCGTCTGGAGTCGGATGAAGCCGATCTACTTCCAGGACTTCGTCGGCAACCCGGCGCGCCGCCGCGAGGCGTGGGAGCGGGCCTTCTCCGGCCGCGCCGGCTGGACCGGACGCGCGCCCAACGCCGGACACCATGCGGTGGCCCGGCTGGTGGCCCAAGGCAAGGCCACGGCGGTGATCACCCAGAATGTCGACAACCTGCATCAGGATTCAGGCGTGCCCGCCGATCAGGTGATCGAGCTGCACGGCAACGCCAGCTACGCCAAGTGCCTGGACTGCGGGGAGCGGCACGAGCTGGCGGAGCTGAAGGAGAGCTTCCTGAAGGCCGGCGAGATCCCCTACTGCCGCCGCTGCGGCGGACTGGTGAAGACCGCCACCATCTCCTTCGGCCAGGCGATGCCGGCCGAACCCATGGCCCGCGCTGAGGCCGCGACACTGGATTGCGATGCGTTCCTGGTGCTGGGCTCGTCGCTGGTGGTTCACCCGGCCGCCGGGTTTCCCCTGCTGGCCAAGCGCAACGGCGCGACGCTGGCCATCGTCAACCGCGAGCCCACCGACCTGGACGGCTACGCCGACCTGGTGCTGCACGACGAGATCGGCCCGGCGATGACCGGCGCCGTCCCGGCGAACTGAAAGCGGCTACTTCGGCGCCGCGGCCGGCGGCGCAACCGGCCCCGGAGCCGGCGCGGGGGCTGCACCCGGCGCTGCGGGCGGCGGGCCGCCGGGACCGACGAAGCTGTTGCGCAGGTTCGCGGCGGCGGCCTGGATCATGGCGCCGCAACGGGTCAGCTCGGGCTGCAGGTCGTTCTTGGTGAACTTGGCCTCCTCGGCCTTCACCGCGGCAGGCAGGTCGATACCCGGCGCGCGGGCGTTGATCCGGCCGGCGAAGAAATAGGTGCCGATCAGCGCGGGCTGCTGGCGCGTCTTGTCCTGGCTGAGCAGGGCCATGGTGAGCAGACAGCGGATATCGGAGGTGACCCCGCTGCTCGCGGCGGCGTGGGCCGGCGCGTGAGCGGTCGTCGCCGCGAAGGCGGGCGCGCCGGCGCCAAGCGTGACGGCCATCAGCAACGGCGCGGCGAAGGCTTGCATCGGGGATACCTCGAAACGGGGAAGAAGGGATGGTGCCGCCTAGGTGACTCGAACACCTGACCTACGCATTACGAATGCGCCGCTCTACCGGCTGAGCTAAGGCGGCCCATGGGCCTTTGAATCCGGTTGCGGCCGGGAGGCCCGGCCGCGAAGGAGCGCCTATTTAGCGGCTCTCGGCCCGCTCGCCAAGCGGCTCGCGCCGCGGCGTCGTCGAGCCGGCGCCGGCGCGGGTTCGGCGGCGGCCGCGTCCTCGTCCTCATAGCCCTCGTCGTCGAGGGGATAGAGCACCGGCTCGCGGCCATCGGGCCCCAGGAAAGCCGCGGCGTCGGCGTAGGCAATGGGCAGCTCCGGAAGCGCATTCAGGCCGCGCTCGCGGCGCTCGTGGCGCGGGTGGATGAGCTCGCCCGTCTCGGCGTAGGTGATCACCAGCCGGGCCCAGTCCGCCGGCTGATAGGCGAAGGCGCGGCCTTCCGGGTCAAGGTCGGACCAGTCCGGCTCCTGTGCGGCGTTCATCCCCTGGGCCAGCCACAGCCTGGCCTCGTCGGGCTGGGCGCAGGCGTAAGCGACGCGGGCGCGTAAGCCCGCGATCCGAGCCGTCACCAGCTCTTCGTCGAGGGCGGCCAGGGCCGTCCGGGCGCCCGTGGCGTCGCCAGTAACCAGGGCGCGCTCGACGCCGAGGATGCGGCTTTCGCGATGGTTGGGGTTCTGGGCGGCCAGTTCGGTGAGCCGCCGGGCGCGTTCGGCCGGGGTCTCGTCGGTCTTCAGGTCGCGGAAGGCGAGCCAGAGCGCCGGGTGCGGGGCAGTCTTCCAGGCGTTCTCCAGCACGGCCGTGGCGCGGCCGGTCTTGCCGTCGTCGGCCAGCAGGCGGGCGGCCATCACCACGCCGGGCGCGAAGCCCGGCTGCAGCTTGGCGGCCTCCACGGCGCTGTCGAGCGCCTGGTTGCGGGACTTGGGCTCGTTCGACGCCGAGAGCTGGGCGGCGAGCGCGGCCAGCAGGGCGGCGCGGGCCCGCTCGGCGGTGACCGGCGGGACGATCTTGCGGTCGGCGGCGTTCTTGACCAGCTCCAGCCCCGCGCTCCATTCGGCGGCGGCGAGGCGGGCCTCCAGCAGGGCGCGCCAGGCCCAGCGGGCGCTGCGGGTCTCGCTGAAGGCTTCCTGGGCGTGGCGCAGCGCCGTCTCGCGTTCACCCTGGGCCAGGGCCAGCTGCATGAGACCCTTGTGACCGGCCAGCCGCATGTCGGGGAAGCCCAGCATGGCGGTATAGGCGGCCTGGGTGGCGGCAACGTCGCCGGCGGCCTCGGCCGCCTGGGCGGCCAGGATGCGGACCAGCCCGGGGGTCTCGTCGGCGAGGTCGGCGGCCTTCTGCGCCAGGCGCCGCGCCTCGGAGCCGTCGCCGGCGGCGGCGGCCACGAAGCCGCGGGTGAGGGCCTCGTTGGCCTGGCGGCGGCGGGCCTCGGCGCGGGCGCGCTCGGCCCGCTGAGGCGCGGCCAGGATCCACAGAAGCGTGCGCCAGAAGACGGTGGTCAAGAGGGCGCCGAAAAGGACGATCAGCACCGCGACGGCGGCGGTCATGTCGGCGCGCCAGCCCAGCCACACCACGCTGGCGCGGCCGGCGTCGCCGGTCAGCGCCAGGGCCGCCACGGCGACCGCCGCAACGAAGAGGATGGTGAGGCTGGCGCGGATCATGCGCCGCCCCTCGCCTCGCTGGCCAAGGTCTGGAGCGCCCGGGCGCGCAGGGCGAAGGCGTTGCGGTCGATCTCGGCCCGGCGCTCGGCGCGGTTGCGCCACGGGGCCATGGCGTCCTTGGCCCCGGCGGGCAGCTTGTCGAGGGTGCGCAGCGCCCGGTCGAGGTCGCCGTCCTCCACCTGCCGCTCGGCGCGGGCTAGGACGGCGTCGACGCCGTCGCCGGCCACGTCGCCCACCTGGCGCAGGGTCACCACCCGGGAGAGCTCATAGACGATGCGGTCGCCCAGGCCCGCCTTGTCGCCTGGCGCGCGGGCGGCGCTGGCGGCGCGGGCGGCGTAGTCGGGATAGCTGGCGGCCAGCGCCGTGCGGCTGGGCGCGCCGACGACCGCCAGACGGGCGAGCGCCTGCAGCTCCGGCGAGGGCGGCGAGATCGCCCGCAGGCTGGAAAGCTCGTCGGCGAAGGGACCGGAACCCTGGGTGGCCTCGACCACCGCGGAAGCGGCCAGGGCGGCGGCGGCGGCCTGGGACGTATGGGACTGCTGGGTTTCCAGGGTCGCGACGCGCGCACCCAAGCTGGCGATGTCGGCGGCGGGCGCCGCGGGCGCGAGGGCGATGGCGGGCGTCGCCGCCGGGGCGGAGGCAGCGGCGGGCGCGGGCTCCACCGCGGCCGGCGCCTCCGCGGGCCTGGCCGGAGGCTTTGGCCCGAACCACCTGGGCCCGAAGTTGGCGATGGCCACGCCGGCGAGCACGCACAGCAGCATGAGCGCGATCATCGCCCAGAAGGTCACGCCGAGCAGCGGACGCGGGCGGTACTCGGCTGGATCCTTCGGCGCAGTGAGGTCCGAGGCGTCGGTGGGCGGGATCATGGGGTGCGGTCTATCAGATTCAGCAGCGCCCCTTCGAGAGGCATTGAGGGAAAGACGCGCGACCCGATCTTGACGCGCATAAGGGGTTTGAGCACGGCCTTGGAGAGGCCGAGCGCCCGCAGTTTCGGGGCCGGATTTGTCTTCAGAAGGGCGGCCAGCACCTGGGTGGCGCGCGGCGAATGCAGGAGAACCGCGTCGCAGGTCACCAGCTGGGCGACCGCCTCGTCTTCCAGCTTGAGGGGCGCGGTCTCGTAGAGCACGACGCGGTGGGCGGCGACGCCCTGCCGCTCCAACGCGCCCACCAAGTCGCCCGCGGGCTCGGCGGCGCTGGGGTTCAGCACCGCGCCGCGCAGTTCGCCGCGCCGCTGTCCGATGCCCTCGGCCAGGGCCTCCACGTCGCCGTCCGCCGACAGCACCAGTTTGAACCCCGCCGCGCGCGCGGCCTGGGCGGTCGCAGCCCCCACCGCGAAGACCCGCAGGCTTCGCTCGGCGCTGATGTCGGCGAAGGTCCGCACGCCATTGGCGCTGGTGAAGGCCAGGGCGGCCACGCCGCCAAGGTCGATCTGCACGTCCGGCAAGGGGCGCACCACCAGGAGCGGCGCGATCACCGCCTCATGCCCCAGCGCGCGCACCCGCTCGGCGGTGGCGTCCGCTCCGGGTTGGGCGCGGGTGATCCAGATTCTTTGTCGACGGCGTGCCATGCCCCATCTTGTGCGCCAGAGCCTTAACCTTCTGCAAACCGTGTTACGCCGAGGTCGGGCGCCGAGGAACCGCAATGCAAGCTCTGACCCGTGCGATGGTCGTCGCCCTGCTGGGGACCGCGAGCACGGCTGCCGCACAGGACGCGGCGTCCGCGGACGCCTTCGTGCGCAGCCTCTACGCGGCCTACCACAGCGCCCGGCCCGACTATCTGGGCCGGCAGGCGGGCGCGGTCTTCGCGCGGCCGCTGCTGCGGCTGATCCGGCGCGACGCCGCCCAGACGCCGGCGGGCGACGCCCCAAACCTCGACGGCGATCCGATCTGCGATTGCCAGGATTCCGCCGGCCTCAAGCTGACGGACGTGAAGGTCGAGGGCGGCGACGGCCACCACGCCACCGCGACGGTCCGCTTCCGGATCGCAGCCGACCGGCGGACGGTGACGCTGGACTTGGCCGCCGTTCAGGGGCACTGGCGCGTCAGCGATGTCCACACCGCCGAGATGCCGAGCCTGGTCTCGTTTCTGACGCGAAGCCTGCGCATCTCCCACCCGAAGGATTGACCATGGCCGACGATACGGCTCCGCCCGACGAGACCCCGATCCAGCGAGCGCTGCGCCTGAAGAAGGCGGCCATCGACGCGCGGCCGAAACCGCCGCGCGGCGGCAAGTTCCAGCGCGAGCAGGCGGCCGCGGCGCGCTCGTCGTCGAAATCCAAGCCCTGGATGTCGCGCTAAAGGGCTGAGAGGTCGATCGCGTCGCCGGCTTCGGCCTTCACGGCCAGGCCGAGGGACAGGCCCAGGTCCCGCGCGGACGCCTGGGGATCGGCCAGTTCCGTGAGATCGGCCTCGCCGGCGTGGCGGAAACGGCGGCTGCCGTCGGTCGAGAGCGCCTCGACGATCAGCTTCAGGTGCGCGCCCTCGAACCAGGCGTGGGCGCCGATGGCAGTCTTGCAGGAGCCTTCCAGGGCGGAAAGCGCGCCGCGCTCGGCGGCGACGGCGACGGTGGTGGGCAGGTGCTGGATCGCCTGCACCCAGGCCGCGTCGCAGTCGCCGATGCGGGTCTCGATGGCCAGCGCGCCCTGGCCGGGGGCCGGCGGGCACTCAAGGGGGTCGATCAGGCTCTGGGCGCGGTCGCCGAGGCCTAGGCGTTTCAGGCCGGCGTAGGCCAGGAGGATCGCGTCGGCGTCACCGGCCGCCAGCTTGGCGAGGCGGGTATCGACATTGCCGCGCAGCATCTGGACGTCGAGGTCCGGGCGGCGGTGCAGCATCTGCGCCTGGCGGCGCAGGCTGGCGGTGCCCAGGACCGCGCCCCGAGGCAGGTCTTCCAGGCGCTCGGCCTTCAGGCTGAGGAAGGCGTCGCGGGGATCCTCGCGCTCGGGGATAGCGGCGATGCAGAGGCCGTCGGGCAGCAGGGCCGGCATGTCCTTCAGCGAGTGGACCGCGCAGTCGATGCGGCCGTCGAGCAGGGCTTCCTCGATCTCCTTGGTGAACATGCCCTTGCCGCCGATCTCCAGCAGCCGCCGATCCTGAACCCGGTCGCCGGTGGTGGTGATGACAATCAGCGGCGCTGCGGCCTCGACCTGCTCGGGCCTGTCCGGGTCGGCGCCCAGGGCGGCGGCGATGCGGCGCTGCATATGGCCGGCCTGGGCCAGCGACAGCTTGGAACCTCGGGCGCCGATCCGGACTGGCGGTTGCGTGGGCACGGGCGGAGGGCTACCTCGGAGCGGACTTCAAGATGCGCCTGCTACAGGAGCGGGCGCCCCCCGGCAACCGGATGACCCCCAGCACTCAAACCATCCTCGGCCTGGAGACCAGCTGCGACGAGACCGCCGCGGCGGTGGTGCGGCGTGCAGCCGACGGCAGGGTGTCGGTTCTCTCCTCGATCATCGCCAGCCAGATCGCCACCCACGCGCCGTTCGGCGGGGTGGTGCCGGAGATTGCCGCGCGGGCGCATGTGGAGAGCATCGACGGCATCGCGGCCCAGGCGCTCCGTGAGGCCGGCGTCGGCTTCGGAGCCCTGACGGGCGTCGCGGCGACGGCGGGCCCTGGCCTGGTCGGCGGGGTGATGGTGGGGCTGTCGTTCGGCAAGGCTATCGCCCTGGCCCGCGGCCTGCCGCTGGTGGCGGTGAACCATCTGGAGGGCCATGCGGTCTCCGCGCGGCTGGCGGCGGCGGTCGACTATCCCTTCCTGCTGCTGCTGGTCAGCGGCGGACATTGCCAGTTGCTGTCGGTGGACGGGATCGGCGCCTGCCGCCGCCTGGGTTCGACGATCGACGATGCGGCCGGCGAGGCTTTCGACAAGATCGCCAAGACGCTGGGCCTGCCCTATCCCGGCGGGCCGGCGCTGGAGGCCCTGGCGGCGACGGGCGATCCCAGCCGCTTCGAGCTGCCGCGCATGCTGCTGGGCCGCAAGGACCTGTCCTTCTCCTTCTCCGGCCTGAAGACCGCCGCGGCGCGGCTGGCGGAGGGCCTGAAGAAGGGGCCTTCTGGGGACGCCGAGCGCGCCGATCTGGCCGCCACCGTCCAGGCGGCCATCGCGACCCAACTCGCCGAGCGCAGCGACCGGGCCATGGCCGCCTATGCGCTGGCGCACGAGGGCCGGGGCCTGCGTTTCGTCGTGGCCGGCGGCGTGGCGGCCAACAAGGCGGTGCGCGCGCGACTGCAGTCGGTGGCGGAGGCGCGGGGCTTTTCCTTCACCGCCCCGCCGCTCGCCTACTGCACCGACAACGCCGCGATGATCGCGCTCGCCGGCGCCGAGCGGATGGCGCTGGGGATGTCCGACGGCCTCGATGCCGCCGCCCGGCCCCGCTGGCCGTTGGATGAGGCCGCGGCCAGCGCCAACCCGACGCACGCGCCCGGCCGCAAAGGCGCGAAGGCATGACCCCCGCACGGGAAAAAAAGGCGGGCGTGATCGGCGGCGGGGCGTGGGGCACCGCCCTGGCCCAGGTCTGCGCGCGGGCGGGTCTGGAGACCACGCTCTGGGCGCGTGAGGCCGATGTCATCCGCGGCGTGAACCTCGACCACGAGAACACCAGCTTCCTGCCGGGCGTCGAGCTCGACCCCTCGATCCGCGCGACCGGCGACTTCGCCGACCTGGCCGCCAGCGACCTGGTGCTGGCGGTGACCCCGGCGCAGCACTTGCGCGCTTCCCTGACCGCCTTCGCGCCCCATGCCCGTGACGGCCTCCGCGTACTCCTCTGCGCCAAGGGGATCGAGCAGGGGTCGCTGAAACTGATGACCGAGGTCCTGGCGGAGACCATCCCGCAGGCGCAGGCCGCGGTCCTGTCGGGACCCAGCTTCGCCCGCGACGTGGCAAAGGGCCTGCCCACCGCAGTCACCCTCGCCTGCCCCGATCCCGGCTGCGCCGAGGACCTGGCCGAGCTGATCGCCACCCCGACCTTTAGGCCCTATTTCGCCACCGACGTGATCGGCGCCGAGGCCGGCGGGGCAGTGAAGAACGTGCTCGCCATCGCCTGCGGCATCGTGGAAGGCCGGGGCTTGGGCCGTAGCGCACACGCCGCCCTGATCACCCGCGGATTCGCCGAGCTGACCCGGATCGCCGTGGCCCTCGGCGGCGAGGCCGAGACGGTGGCCGGGCTCTGCGGCCTGGGCGACCTGGTGCTGACCTGCTCCAGCCCGCAGTCGCGCAATATGAGCGTGGGCCTGGCGATCGGCCGCGGCCAGACCTTGCAGGAGGCCCTGGCGGGTAAGCTTTCCGTAGCCGAGGGTGTAGAGTCGGCCCCGGCCGTCCGGCAGCTGGCAGCAAAGCTGGGCGTCGACATGCCGATCTGCGAGGCCACCGCGGCGATCCTGGCCGGCGAGGTGGGCGTAGACGACGCCGTCCGCGCCCTGCTCTCCCGACCCCTTCGTGAGGAATAATATGGCGCTCTTCGTCCTGGCCTGTTTCGACAAGCCCAATTCCCTGGACCTGCGCATGGCGACGCGCGAGGCGCATCTGGCCTATGCGGGCGAGCATCGGGCGATGATCAAGGTCGCCGGGCCACTGCTCGACGCCGCCGACGCCATGGCCGGCTCGCTGTTCATCCTGGAGGCCGAGAGCCGCGCCCAGGTCGAGGCGTTCAACGCCGCCGATCCCTATCAGAAGGCCGGCCTGTTCGGTCAGGTCGAGATCCGCGGCTTCAAGGCGTCCATTGGTCAGATTTGAAGACAATCCGGCGCGGCCGGCGGCGGGGCAGCGCCTCTGCGCGCTCGCCGAGCTGGCCGATCCGGGCTCCAAGGGCTTCCGGTTCCGGGCCGACAGCCGGCTGTTCGCAGGCTTCATCGTGCGCGAGGGCGAGGCGGTGCGCGGCTTCATCGACCAGTGCCCGCACGCCGGCTGGCCGCTCGGCTACGACGACCGCTACCTGACCAAGGCCGGCGACCACATCCTCTGCGCGGGCCACGGCGCCCTGTTCAATCTGCAGGGCGTCGGCGTCACCACCCCCTGCGTCGGCGACCGCCTGACCGCCTGGCCGGTGGAGGTGCGGGACGGTGAGGTGTTCACGGCCTAGATGCGAGATGCTCCCCCACAGGGGGAGCTGTCAGCGAAGACTGACGGAGGGGGTTTCATCCCCGGCCCACGGGATGTCGGCTATCGCGGACTCGGAGGCTGAAACCCCCTCCGTCGCCTTTGGCGACACCTCCCCCTCAATCGCGCTCCGCGCTGGGGGAGGATCTGCAGGATCTAGCCCGGCATCGCCTCGTTCGAAAACGCCGCCACGTCCTCGATCAGCCCAGCTACGGCGGCGGCGACCAGTTCGCCGCCCTTGTCCGGGGTCGCCTGGCCAGGGTCGGAGCCCATGCGGCCGTCGGGGTAGCGGGCGCGGAAATCGAGGGCCTCGCGGATCGGGCCGGTGGGGGCGATCTGCGGCGCGTAGTTGGCCGACTTGATGGCGTCCGGATAGCCCCACTGGGTGACGGCGATCTCCGAGGGCGTGGCGTGGCTGCCGTGGCCGGTGGGGAACTGGCGGTTGGCGAGGCCCATGACGCCCTTCAGCTCCCACCAGTTCTTCTGCTTGCAGGCGAAGCCGCGGTTGCGCTGGGCGTAGGTGGCTTCCGCGTAGAGCTCGGAAAAGGCCGCATCGATGGTGGCGACGTTGCCGCCGTGCCCGTTCAGGAAATAGAGCTTCTCGAAGCCGGCGAGGCCCAGGCTGCGGCACCAGTCGCCGATCGCCGCCATGAAGGTCGACGGTCGCAGCGCGATGGTGCCGGGGAAGCCCAGGTGGTGCTGGGCCATGCCGATGTTGAAGGTCGGCGCGATCAGCAGGTCGGAGGTCTTCTGCGCCTCGTGGGCGATGATCTCCGGGCAGAGCCAGTCGGTGCCAAGCAAGCCCGTCGGGCCATGCTGCTCGTTGGAGCCGATGGGGATCACCACCGTCCTGGAGCGCTTCAGGTAGTCCTCGATCTCTTGCCAGGTCGAGAGGTGCAGCAGCATGGGAGCCTCGTGGTCGCGAACTGATCCCGCATAAGCGCTTGGGAGCGCGGCGGCTAGGGCATGCCGGTGAGCGCGCTGGCGGCCACGGCCTTGGCCGGCATGCCCACCAGCCGCCAGACGCCGCCGCGCTTGGCGAAGTCGAGCAGGCATTTCTTGGTGGCGGCCTGCTCCAGGCAGACATGGCTGAGGTCGCGGACCTTCATGCGCGGGACGACCTGGGCCGGCGTCGGCGCGGGCGGCCAGTTGGGTGCGGTCTGGGCTGCGGCCAGGCGCACGGCCTGCGGGCTGATCATCCGGTCGAGCGCGAACTCCGAGGCGCCGCCGTCGACGTCCATGCCGCCGGCCTTGCCCATCTCGGCCAGCTGGTCGCGCAGATCGGCCTGGAGGGCGGCGCGGTCGACGCCCTTCTCGAAGGCGGCCTGGTCGTCCTTTTGCACGGCGGCGAGGAAGGCCGCGATGGCCTTCGACGCCTCGCCGCGCTCGCCCAGGCCGCAGGCGCTGAGCAGGAGCGCCAGCGCCGAGAGCGCCATCACCGGTCCCCTGATCTGCATGGCCAGACCATGGCGGGAGCCGCCGTTTCGGGCAAGCGTCGCCGCGGCAGTTGTTGCGCCCACCGGGCCTCTCCGCATACTCCACTGGAAACCGTCTTCGGGAGTGTCCAAGTGTCCGACAACGAAGTCTTTCCGGTCCCCGAGGCCTGGGCGAAGAACGCCCGGATGAACGCCGCGGGCTATGACGCCGCCGTGGCCCGTGTCGAGAGCGATCCGGATGGCTATTGGACCGACGTCGGCAATCGGCTGGATTGGATCACGCCGTTCACGGAAGTGAAGGACGTCTCCTTCGACGCCAAGGACTTCCGGGTGCGCTGGTACGGTGACGGCGTGCTGAACGTCTCGGTCAACTGCATCGACCGCCACCTGCCGCAGCGCGCCGATCAGACGGCGATCATCTGGGAAAGCGACGGCGGCGAGACCAGCGACAACATCACCTACGGCCAGCTGCACTCCGAAGTCTGCCGCATGGCCAATGTGCTGAAGGCCAAGGGCGTCAAGAAGGGCGACCGGGTCACCATCTACCTGCCGATGATCCCGCAGGCCGCCTACGCCATGCTGGCCTGCGCGCGGATCGGGGCGATCCATTCGGTGATCTTCGGCGGCTTTTCGCCCGACTCCATCGCCGGCCGCATCCAGGACTGTGATTCCAGGATCGTCATCACCGCCGACGAAGGCCTGCGCGGGGGCAAACCCGTGCCGCTGAAGAAGAACGTCGATGAGGCGCTGAAATCCTGCCCGGGCGTCACCGACGTCATCGTCGTGCGCCGCACCAAGGCCGACGTGGCGATGACCGAGGGCCGCGACGTCTTCTATTCGGAGATCAAGGCCACGGTCTCCGACCAGTGCGATCCCGAGCCGATGAACGCCGAGGATCCGCTGTTCATCCTCTACACCTCCGGGTCGACCGGAAAACCGAAGGGGGTGCTGCATACCACCGGCGGCTATCTCACCTGGGCCAGCCATACCCATGAGCTGGTGTTCGACTACCGGCCGGGCGAGGTCTTCTGGTGCACGGCCGACGTGGGCTGGGTGACCGGCCACAGCTATGTTGTCTACGGGCCGTTGGCCAATGCCGCGACCACGGTGATGTTCGAGGGCGTGCCCAACTACCCGACCTCCTCGCGGTTCTGGGAGGTCTGCGACAAGCACAAGGTGGAGATCTTCTACACCGCGCCGACCGCCATCCGCGCCCTGATGCGCGAGGGTGAGGCGCCGGTGACGCGCACCTCGCGCAGCACCCTCCGCCTGCTGGGCACAGTCGGCGAGCCGATCAATCCGGAGGCATGGCTCTGGTATCACCGGGTGGTCGGCGAGGGCCGCTGCCCGATCGTCGACACTTGGTGGCAGACCGAGACCGGCGCCTGCCTGATGACCCCGCTGCCGGGCGCCACGGCGCTGAAGCCCGGCTCCTGCGCCAAGCCCCTGCCCGGCGTGAAGCCGCAGTTGGTGGACGCCGACGGCAAGGTTCTGGACGGCGCGATCAGCGGCAACCTCTGCCTGACCGACAGCTGGCCCGGGATGATGCGCACGGTCTATGGCGACCACCAGCGGTTCATCACCACCTACTTCACCACCTACCCTGGCAAGTACTTCACCGGCGACGGCGCCCGGCGCGACGAGGACGGCTACTACTGGATCACCGGGCGCGTGGACGACGTGATCAACGTCTCCGGCCACCGGCTCGGGACCGCCGAAATCGAGAGCGCCCTGGTCGCCGATCCGAAGGTCGCCGAAGCCGCGGTGGTCGGCTATCCGCACGAGATAAAGGGCCAGGGCATCTACTGCTTCGTCACCCTCAAGGCCGACACCGAGCTGACCGCCAGCCTTG
This sequence comes from Phenylobacterium sp., assembly GCF_036264965.1. Lineage (GTDB taxonomy): Bacteria > Pseudomonadota > Alphaproteobacteria > Caulobacterales > Caulobacteraceae > Phenylobacterium. The sequence goes on along the minus strand of NZ_DATAPY010000025.1, from coordinate 26,708 downwards.
AGCCGGAGCTGAAGAACTGGGTGCGCCGCGAGATCGGCCCCTTCGCCTCGCCAGACGTGATCCAGTTCGCGCCGGGCCTGCCCAAGACCCGCTCGGGCAAGATCATGCGCCGCATCCTGCGCAAGGTGGCGGAAGGCGACATCGCCAACCTCGGCGACACCTCGACGCTCGCCGACCCCAGCGTGGTCGACGACCTAGTGCGCAACCGCGCCGACGACGGGGCGCCGGACATCATCACGCTCCCCACCGGCAAGGTCGACGCCGATGAGATCGAACGGGCGCTGGAAAGCCATGACGACGTGGCGGAGGCGGCCTGCGTCGGGGCTGGCGACGGCGTCCACGCCTTCATCGTCGCCTCGCCGGGCGCGCGGGTCACCGACGTGCTGGAAGCCGACCTGAAGGGCCTGGTCCGCCGCGAGATCGGCGCCACAGCCGTGCCGCAGACCGTGCGGTTCCTCTCCGCCCTGCCGCGGGCCAAATCCGGCGCTGTGGCCAGGCGGATCTTGCGAAAGGTGGCGGCCGGCGATCTCTCGAACCTCGGCGATCCGAGCACGCTGGCGGATCCCAAGGTGCTGGACGAGTTGCTCAAGACCCCAGCGAGCGCCTGAGACGTCCTCGGCGGCGGATGAGCAAGATGCGAACAGTCTTCCTCATCCTGGCGCCTTGCGCCGCCCTGATCGCCGCGCCGGCCGTCGCCACCGACCTGCCGGAGCGGGCCCAAGCGGCGCTGGAACGCGGGTGGCCCTATGTTGAGGTCAAGCCGGACGGCGACGGCTCCTCCGGCGTGATCCTGGCGGCCATCGACGTGTCTGCGCCGCAGGCGGCGGTCTGGAGCGTGATGACCGACTGCGACCTGGCGACGAAGCTGGTCGCCAACCTGAAGAGCTGCCGGATCCTCGACCGCGATCCGCAGGGACGCTGGGACATCCGCGAAGAGATCACCCGGATGACCTTCGCGCCCTCGGTGCGCACGGTCTACCGCGAAGACTTCGACCCGCCGAAGAGCATGACCTTCCACCGCACCGACGGCGACCTGAAGGTGCTGGAGGGCCAGTGGCGGCTGGTCCAGCACGGCGACCAGGTGCGGGTCACCTACGAGGCTCGCGTCGCCGCGCCGTTCGCCGTGCCCGGCTGGGTGGCGCGGATCGCGATGCGCCACGATGTGCCCATGGCGTTGCTGGCCCTGCGCCGCGAGGCCATGGCCCGGGCGCAATGACGCCGGACCTGCCCGCCGCCTTGCGCGGGGCGCTGGGCCGCGCGCTGGAGAGCGTGCCGCGCAAGGGCCTGGCCGAGCGCGCCGCTCGGACGTCGGAAGCCTATCGCGCAGGCAAGCCCTCGTCCGGCGTGATCCGTGAGGCCGACGACGCGCTGGCCTACGCGCTCACCCGCCTGCCCGCGACCTATGCCGCCTGCGCCACCGTGCTCGCCGAGGCGGCGCGGGCGGCGCCGGGCTTTGCGCCTGCAAGCCTGCTGGACGCCGGGGCCGGGACCGGCGCGGCGAGCTGGGCGGCGAGCGAGACCTGGCCCCGGTTAGCATCGCTCACATGGCTCGATTCCAGCCCACCGTTCCTGGTTCTGGCGGCGCAGCTTGCGGCGGAGGGGCCGCCGGCGCTCCGGACGGCCGAAGCGCGCCGCGCCGACCTGACGTCGGCAGGTCCGTGGCCCAAGGCCGAGGTCGTCGTGGCCAGCTATGCGCTCGCCGAGATCGCGTCGGACAGGCAAGATTCGACGGTCAGCGAATTATGGAACGCCTGCGAGGGCGTCCTCGCCCTGATCGAGCCCGGCACGCCCGCCGGGTATGCCCGAATCCTGGCGGCGCGCACGGCCCTGATTGAGGCGGGCGCCACGATCCTCGCGCCCTGTTCGCATGAGGCCGCCTGTCCGCTGGTCGCCCCCGACTGGTGTCATTTCTCCGTTCGCCTGCCCCGTAGCCGCGACCACCGCCAGGCCAAGGGCGCCGAGGTCCCGTTCGAGGATGAGCGGTTCAGCTACCTCATCGCCGCGCGGCCCGGGATCGCCGCGGAGTCGCGGCGCCCGCGAATCCTGGCCCCGCCGCGCACCGCCAAGCCCGGCATCGCACTGAAGCTCTGCGGGCCCGACGGCGAGGTCGAACAACGCGTGGTCCCTAAACGCGACAAGGCCGCCTATGCGGTTGCGCGGCGGCTCGACTGGGGCGACACCGTCTAGCCTGCCATTTCGGAGACCCGACCATGCCCAAGAGCCGTGAGATCCATCTGGTGAAGCGCCCGAGCGGCGCGCCGACGCCGGGCGACTTCGCCCTGGTCGAGCGCGAGGTGGTCGACGCCGCCGACGGCCAGGTTCTGGTGCAGAACCTGCTGATGTCGGTGGACCCGGCGATGCGGCCACGGCTCACCGCCGGCCAGGCGCTGGACGAGGCGATGATGGGCGGCGCCCTTGGCCGCGTCGTACAGTCGAAGACCGACGCCTTCGCGGTGGGCGACCTGGTGACCAATCGGCTGGGATTCCGCGAATACTTCACTTCCGACGGCAAAGGCCTGACCAAGCTGACGCCCGATCCCGACCTGCCGCTGACCGTCCACATGCACGCCCTGGGCGGCACCGGCTTCACCGCCTATGGCGGCCTGTTGCATATCGGCCAGCTGAAGGACGGCGAGCAGGTGTTCGTCTCTACGGCCGGCGGCGCGGTGGGTTCGGTCGCCGCGCAGATCGCCAAGATCAAGGGCTGCTATGTGGTGGGGTCCACCGGATCCGACGACAAGGCCGCCTGGCTGAAGGACGTGGTCGGGCTGGACGCGGTGATCAACTACAAGACCCAGCCCATCCGCCAGGCCCTGGAGGAGGCCACGCCCAAGGGTCTCGACGTCTATTTCGACAATGTCGGCGGCGACCATCTGGAGGCGGCGTTGCGGCGGATGAACACGCTCGGCCGCATCGCGGTCTGCGGCTTCATCTCCGGCTACAACTCAGGTCATTCCAACGTCTCGAACCTGTCGAACATCATCTATTCGCGGGTGATGCTGCGCGGCTTCGTGGCGCCCGACTTCATGCACCTCTACAGCGACTTCCAGCGCGATATGGCGCTCTGGCTGAAGGACGGGCGGGTGAAATACCAGGAGACGGTGATGGACGGCATCGCCGCTGCGCCCGCCGCTCTGATCGGCCTTATGGAGGGCGCCAACTCAGGCAAGATGCTGGTGCGCCTGGCCGACTGACGTACGGCGGGAACGGATGACCAAGCCGTAAGCTTCCTCCGGCGAGCGCCGGTGCTAAGGATGGCGGCCGCTCTTTTCAGGACGCCCCAGATGCCTCGCACGCCCCTCGGTTTCCTCGCCCTCAGCCTGACCCTGGCCTTCGCCGCGCCCGCCGTCTCGGCGTCCGACACGGTCCCGCCGATCGTCTATCACCAGCGGACGCTCCCCAACGGCCTGCAGGTCTATGCCTCACTGGACCGGACCACGCCGAACGTCACGGTACAGCTCTGGTACGGGGTAGGCTCGAAGGACGATCCCGCCGGGCGCTCCGGCTTCGCGCACCTTTTCGAACACCTGATGTTCAAGGCTACCAAGGACCTCCCCGCCGAGAGTTTCGACCGGCTGACCGAGGACGTGGGCGGCCTGAACAACGCCTCGACCGCCGACGACTACACCAACTACTACGAGGTGGTGCCGGCCAACCATCTGGAGCGCCTGATCTGGGCCGAGGCCGAGCGCATGGGCACGCTGGTCGTGGACGAGGCCAACTTCAAATCCGAACGGCAGGTGGTTGAGGAGGAGCTGCGCCAGCGGGTCCTGGCCTCGCCCTATGGCCGCCTCTTCAGCCTCTATCTGCCGCAGGCGACCTATACGACGCACCCCTATCACCGGCCCGGCATCGGCTCGATCGAGGAGCTGGACGCGGCCACTCTCGACGACGTGCGCGCCTTCCACGAGGCCTACTATCGCCCGGACAACGCCGCCCTGATCGTAGTCGGCAATTTCGATGAGGGCCAGCTCAACGCCTGGGTCGACAAGTACTTCGGGGCTCTGAAGAACCCCGCCGCGCCGATCAGGCGAGTGACCTCGGTCGAGCCGCGCCGCGTCAAGCCCGGTGTCTACGAGGGCTATGGCCCCAACGTGCCGCTGCCCGCGGTGGCGATCACCTGGCTGGGCGCCAAGGCCTCGGACCCGGACGCGCCGGCGCTGAAGGTGCTGGACGCCATCCTCTCCGGCGGCAAGTCGTCCCGGCTCTACGACAGCCTGGTCTATGAGAAGCAGATCGCCGCGGAGGTCTATTCCAACGCCGACCTGCCGGCCCAGCCGGGCAATTTCGCGGTGGGCGCGATCATGGCCTCCGGCCACAGCCTGGCGGAGGGCGAGGGCGCCCTGCTGGCCCAGGTCCAGCGCCTGCGCGATGCGCCGCCCACCCAGGCGGAGCTCGACACCGCCAAGACCCAGCTGGTCACCGGCAAGCTGCGCGAGCGCGAGACCATCGACGGACGCAGCTTCGCGCTCGGCTATGCGCTGCGCATCGACAGCGACGCGGCCAAGGCCAATACCGAACTCGCCGACCTGCAGGCCGTGACCGCCGCCGACGTGCAGCGCGTGGCCAAGAAATACCTCGATCCGCAAACCCGGATGACCATCCACTACCGGCCCGAGAGCGCGCGGCCCAAGGGCGAGACCGCGCTCGCCCTGCCGGCGCCGCCGAAGATGGTCGCCACCTACACCGGCCCGGTGTTCGCACTGGCGCCTGAGGGCCAGCGCCAGGCGCCGCCGCCGGTGGGCCAGCCCATCGCGCCCGTGCTGCCGAAGCCCGCGGAGAAGACCTTGGCCAACGGCCTGCGGGTGGTGGTGGCGCGGTCCTCCGACCTGCCGCTGGTCACAGCCGACCTGACGATCAAGACCGGCGGTTGGGCCGATCCCTCCGGCCTCTCCGGCGTCGCCGGCATGACCGCCGACATGCTGACCCAGGGCACCAAGACCCGCTCGGCCCGGGCCATCGCCAGCCAGACCGAGGCGCTGGGCGCCAATCTGGAATCCGGGGCCAGCCTGGAGGCCAGCTCCGTCACCCTCAACATGATGCCCAACAAGCTGGACGCCGGCATGGCGATCATGGCCGACGTGGCCCGCAATCCGGCCTTCGCGGCCGACGAGCTGGAACGCCAGCGGGCGCAGAGCCTCGACAGCCTGCGCGTCGCCTATCAGGAGCCGGGGCAGGTCGCCTCCTACGCCGCCGCGCCGATCGTCTTCGGCGGCACGCCCTTCGGCCACGTGGCCGCCGGCACGCCGGGTTCGATCGCCAGGCTGAAGCCGGCCGACCTCGCGGCCCTGCACTCGACCTGGTACCGGCCCGACAACGCCGTCCTGGTGCTGACCGGCGACATCACGCCTGAGCAGGGCTTCGCCATGGCCGAGAAGGCTTTCGGCGGCTGGGCCAAGCCGGCGGCGCCGCTCGCCCCGGCCCCGGTGGTCAAGCCGCAGGCCAAGCCGCGGGCCATCGTCATCGACCTGCCCGGCACGGGCCAGGCTTCAGTGAACCTGGCCAAAAGCGGCATCGCGCGCAGCGACCCGGACTACTATTCCGGCATCGTCGCCAACACGCTCTTGGGCGGCGGCTATTCCTCGCGGCTGAACCTAGAGATCCGGGTGAAGCGAGGGCTGTCTTACGGCGCCTCGTCGAACCTCTCGGCCAACCGCACCACCGGCTCGTTCCGCGCCGCGGCCCAGACCAAGAACGAGACCGCGCCGCAGGTCATGGACCTGATCGTCGAGCAGATGACCTCGCTCCGGACCACGCCGGCCAGCGCCGAGGAACTGGGCGCGCGCAAGTCGAACCTGGTGGGCGGGTACGGCCGCAGGCTGGCGACCACCGGAGGCCTGGCCGACATCCTCGGCAACCTCGCGCTCTATGGCGTCCCGCTGGACGAGATCACCCGCTACACCGCCCGCGTGGAGGCGGTGACGCCGGCGCAGGTGCAGGCCTTCGCCGCCCGGGTCATGGACCCGGCCAAGGCCAGCGTGATCATCGCCGGCGACGCCAAGACCTTCGCCGCGCAGATGAAGGCCAAGCGGCCGGACCTGGAGGTGATCCCGGTCGAGAAGCTGGACCTGGACAGTCCGACCCTGATGGCGCGGCCCTGATCAAGCTTGGCGATGCGAGACCGGTTCGATGTGGTGGTAGTGGGCGCGGGCGCGGCCGGGATCGCGGCCCTGCGCCGGCTGGCGCAGGCGAGCCTCGATGTGGTGGCGCTGGAGGCCCGCGGGCGGGTCGGCGGGCGGACCCATACGGTGATGACCTCGGCGGGGTTCCCGGTCGATTGCGGCGCCGGCTGGGTCCATTCGGCGGACGAGAACGTCCTGGCCAAGCCCATCGAGCAGGCGGGTTTCACCCTCGACCGCACGCCGCCGCACTGGATGAAGCAGGCCTTCAACCGGGATTTCTCGGCGGCGGACCAACGCGCCTACCGCGAGGCGTTCAATGCCCTGGACGTGCGGCTGGAGGCGGCGGCGGCGACGGGCGTCGACCGACCGGCGTCGGACTTTCTGGAGCCGGGAAATCGCTGGAACCCGCTGCTGGACGCCTTTTCCAGCTACTACAATGGCGCGGAATTCGACCAGGTCTCGGTCCTCGACTACGCGGCCTATGAGGATAGCGGCGTGAACTGGCGGGTGGCGGAGGGCTACGGCGCCGCGATCGCGCACTTTGCCGATCTCAGCCGGATCGTCACCGATTGCCCCGTAACCACCATCCATCACGACGGACCGGAGCTGGCGTTCGACACCGCCGAGGGCCGGATCACCGCGCGGGCCGCCGTCGTCGCCGTGCCGACGCCGGCATTGGCGCAAGGGCGCCTCGCCTTCTCCCCTGGGCTACCCGGCAAGGCGGAGGCCGCCGCGGGCCTTCCCCTCGGGCTCGCCGACAAGGTCTTCCTGCAACTGGCGGAGCCGGAAGCCATGCCGGTCGAGGGCCACCTGTTCGGCCGCGCCGACAGCACCGAGGTCGGCAGCTTTCACCTGCGGCCCTTCGGGCGGCCCTACGTCGAGGTATTTCTGGGCGGCCGCTGGGCGCGGACGTTGGAGGGCCAGGGCCCCGGGGCCCCGACCGCCTTCGCCATGGAGGAGCTGGGACACCTCCTGGGCTCGGACTTCCGGCGCGGCCTGACTCCCTTGGCGGAAACCCACTGGGCCAGCGATCTGTGGGCGCTGGGCTCCTATTCCCACGCCCTGCCGGGCCATTCGGGGGATCGCGCGACCCTGGCTGCGCCGGTCGAGAACCGCATCTTCTTCGCCGGCGAGGCGACCAGCCCGCACTTCTATTCGACGGTCCATGGCGCCTGGGAAAGCGGGCTACGCGCGGCGGAGGAAGCGATCGCTAGCCTGGGCTAGAGTTCGGCCGCCATGGCTGCGAGCTTGGCGACGGTGTTCATATTGCGCGAAGTCCCGGTCTTGGCGGCCGGGATGCGTAGCTTCGAATCCGCCATACCCTCGTCATAGAGGACGTAGATCTCCCGCAGGCCCAGGGCCACCTGCTCGTCCTTCTGACCCACGGCGTGGTCGAGGGCGTCCGGCGGCGGCGGATGGTCCAGGAAGATCGCCACGGTGCGGTTGCGCGGCGCCTCGGGAAACGGATCGTCGTCGCGCACGGCGGCCATCTCCGCGGCGGTGCGGACGCAGACGCCCACCGGCTTGCCGGCATAGTCGTGCAGCGCCTTTTCCAGGGCCACCTTAACCTGGGCTTCGGTGCGGTGGCTCTCGAAGACCACGTTGCCGCTGGCGATATAGGTTTTCACCTTCTCGAAGCCGGCGGCTTCGCACATGGCCTTCAGCTCGGTCATCGGCAGCTTGCCGGTCCCGCCGACATTGACGGCGCGCAGGAGGGCGATATAGGCGGTCATGAGGCCTCCGAAGATCGCCTGGTCCAGCGGCTAAGGTCGCGCTCCCTACCCATCAGCGCCAGCCCCGAGGCGATGGATTCCAGCTCCGCCCCGGTCTCGATCTTCGCCGGATCGAAGCGGCGGTGGAAGATGGCGCGAACCGCCGGCACCAGGGATGAGCCGCCGGTCAGGAAGATGCGGTCCACGCCGTCGGGGCCCAGGCCGGCGTTGGCCAGGGCCTCGTCCACCGCCTTTTCGATCAGCGCCAGCTCCGGCGCGATCCAGCCCTCGAAGGTCGCCCGGCGTACGCCGCCCTTCAGCGAGATCGTGCCGGCCTCGAACTCGAAGAGGGCCGCGTCGTCCGCCGACAGGGCCTCCTTCAGGCGGCTGACCGAGCGGTAGAGCTGGTAGCCGTAGTTCTCATCCAGAGTCTCCACCAAGCGCTCGATCTTCTCGGGCTCGGTCGCCTCGCGGACCAGGGCGCGGATCTCGCGCATGTCGCGGCTGGCGCGCATCAGGGCCAGTTGGTCCCAACGGGCGAAGGCGGAATAGTAGCGGTTGGGGATCGGCAAGGTCTTGCCGAAGCTCAGATAGCTCGACCCCTTGCCCAGCGCCGGCGAGACCAGGTTGTCGATGATCCGGTAGTCGAAGGCGTCGCCGGCCACGCCGACGCCGGAGCGGCCTAGCGGGTGGCTGCGGATCTCGCCGGCCTCACGCTCGAAGCGGATGATCGAGAAGTCGGAGGTGCCGCCACCGAAGTCGCCCACAAGCACCGTGGCGTCATGGTCCAGCTCGCGGGCGAAGAAGAAGGCCGCGCCCACCGGTTCGTAGGCGTAGAGGATCTCCCTGAAGCCCATCCGTTCGAACGCCGTCTCATAGCGCGACAGGGCCAGGGGCTCACTGGGCGCGCCGCCGGCGAAGGTGACGGGCCGACCGACGATCACCCGCTCCGGCAGCTCGACCATGCCGGCTTCGGCGTAGCCGCGCAGCTTCAGGAGGAAGGTCGAGAGCAGGTCTTCGAACCGATAGCGGCGGTTCAGGATCGTGGTCTCGCTGAAGCTTTCCGAGGCCGCGAAGCTCTTGAACGACTGGATGAAGCGGGTCTCGGCCGGGTCCTCCACATAGGCCTCGATCGCCCAGGGCCCGGCGGCGATGGCGCGGTCATTGGGCTTGTCGCCGGCGTGGAACGACAGGCAGCTTCGGAAGGCGAACAGCTCACCTTCCGGGGCCGGGAACTGCACCAGATGCGCCGGCCCGGCCGCGTCGGCGAGCGCCACGACCGTGTTGGTCGTGCCGAAGTCGATGCCGAGACTAAGGGCCGAACTCATAGTGCGCTCCAATCGGGAAGGACGACGAGATCGCCCGCTCCCGCTGGCGCGCGACCTAATTCAGAAGGCGAGACGCCATCCGCATCAGGACTCGCTCTCCGTGAGCTGGCGCTCGAAGGCGCAGACAGTGGCCATCTGCAGGATCTTGGAAACCGAGGCCGAGAGCGGGCAGATCTGCACCGGCTTGTCGAGCCCGAGCAGGATGGGGCCGATCACCGTGGCCCCGCCCAGGGACTGGATAAGCTGGGTCGAGATCGCCGCCGAATGCACCGCCGGCATGATCAGCACATTGGCCGGACCGGTCAGACGCATGAACGGGTAGTTGCCGCGGCTTTCCGGCTCGAGGGCCAGCTCCGGAGGCATCTCGCCTTCGTATTCGAAGTCGACGTCGTCCATCTCGTCGAGCATGGCCACGGCTTCGCGGACCTTGTCGGAGCGCAGGCCCATGGGGTTGCCGAAGGTCGAATAGCTCATGAAGGCGACCCGGGGCTCGTAGCCGAGGGTGCGCACGGCGCGGGCGGCCTCCTGGGCGATCTCCACCAGGTCCTCGGCTTCCGGCATCTCGGTGATCGAGGTGTCGGCGATGAACAGGGTGCGGCCCTTGGCCAGCACCACGCTCATGCCGATGATCCGGCCGTCAGGCGCCGGGTCGACGACCTGCAGCACCTCTTCCAGCACCTGGTCGAAGGCCCGCGTCACGCCGGTGACCATGCCGTCGGCGTCGCCCAGCGCCACCATGGAGGCGCCGAAGGCGTTGCGGTCCTGGTTGATCAGTCGCTGCACGTCGCGGCGCAGATAGCCGATCCGCTGCAGCCGCTCATAGAGGTGGTCGACGTAGGCGGCGTTGCGGTGCGAGAGCCGCGCGTTGAGGATCTCCAGCTTCGCCTCGGCCGGATCGAGGCCGACAGCGTGCATGTTCTCGTGCACCAGGTCCTCGCGGCCGATCAGGATCGGGACGCCGAGGCCGGCGTTCTGGAAGGCGTAGGCGGCGCGGATCACGCTGGGCTCCTCGCCCTCGGTGAAGACGATCCGCTTCTTGGGCGCCGACAGCACCGCGCCCTGCAGCTTCTGCAGGAAGGCCGCGGTGGGATCGAGTCGCTGCGCCAGGGAGGCGCGGTAGGCGTCCATGTCCTCGATCGGTTTGCGGGCCACGCCGGTGTCCATCGCGGCCTGGGCGATGAAGGGCGGGATGTACCAGATCAACCTGGGATCGAAGGGCGTCGGGATGATGTACTGCGGGCCGAACTTCAACTGAACGCCGTGATAGGCGGCGGCCACTTCGTCGGGCACGTCTTCCCGCGCCAGCATCGCCAGTGCGTTGGCGCAGGCGATCTTCATTTCCATGTTCACGCGGCGGGCCCGCACGTCGAGCGCGCCGCGGAAGATGTAGGGGAAACCCAGGACGTTGTTGACCTGGTTCGGATAGTCGCTGCGGCCGGTGGCGACGATGGCGTCGGGACGCACCGCATAGACCTCCTCCGGCCGGATCTCCGGGTCGGGGTTGGCCATGGCGAAGATCACCGGATTGGGCGCCATCAGCTTCACGTCGGCCTGGGTGATCGCGCCCTTCACGGAGGTGGCGATCAGCACGTCGGCGCCGGTCAGCGCCTCCTGCAGGGTCCGCTTGTCGGTCTCGATGGCGTGGGCCGACTTCCACTGGTTCATGGCCTCGGCGCGGCCCCGATAGACGACGCCCTTGGTGTCGACGGCGATGCAGTTGTCGTGCGGCACGCCCATGGCCTTCAGGAGGTCGAGGGTGGCGATGCCGGCGGCGCCCGGGCCGTTCAGCACCACCTTGACGTCCTTCAGCTCGCGGCCGGTCAGGTGGCAGACATTGATCAGGCCGGCGGCGGAGATGATCGCGGTGCCGTGCTGGTCGTCATGGAACACCGGGATGTCCATGAGCTCCTGCAGCGCCGACTCGACGATGAAGCACTCCGGGGACTTGATGTCCTCCAGGTTGATACCGCCGAAGGTGGGTCCGATGTTCCGCACGACGGTGATGATCTCGTCGGGATCGGTCGCGGTGATCTCGATGTCGATGGCGTCGACGTCGGCGAAGCGCTTGAAGAGCACGCCCTTGCCCTCCATCACCGGCTTGGCCGCCAGGGGACCCAGGTCGCCCAGGCCCAGGATCGCCGTGCCGTTCGACAGCACCGCCACCATGTTGCCCTTCGCGGTGTACTCGTAGACGAGGTCCGGGTCCTTCGCGATGGCCAGGACCGGCACCGCGACGCCCGGCGAATAGGCTAGGCTGAGGTCGCGCTGGGTCGCCATCGGCTTGGTCGCGGCGATCGCGATCTTCCCCGGCGTCGGGTCACGATGGAAGGCGAGGGCTTCCTCGTCGGTAAAGGTGCGTTTCTCGGCGTCGCTCATGGCGGCGGCGGGTCCTTCAGGCGTCGGTTGCGATGAGGCCTTGGAACCTACAGACCCGCGCCCCGCGAAACAACCTTAGTCAAGCTTCGCTGTCCGCCGGCCTGGCTTCCGCAGCGGAACCATTCCCCACCCGATCCTGTTGGAAGCCAGGCTGGGGGAGCTCGTGAACGGGAGCGCCCTGATGAAGACCTTATCGCCTTACACAGTTGCGGCCGCCCTGGCCGCAGCCGCGATCTTCGGCGGCCAGGCCCTGGCCCAGACGCCGGCGCTGGGCCTACAGCCGACGCCACCGACCAACACGCCGCTGACCGCCCCGCCGTCCGCGGCGCCCCTGCCGTCCGCTCAGGCGCCGGCCCCGACGCAGCCTTCGGCCGCGCCGCCGGCCTCCTCGGCCACCGCGCCTAGCGGTACGGACACCTCCGCCCGCGCCGCCGGTGGGGCCAGCCTGATGACCGGCATGTCGGTGAAGGACAACACCGGCGCCCTGATCGGCGAGGTCAGCGGCCTCAAGGGCGGCATCGCCACCATCAAGATGGGCGCCGATACCTTCACGGTGGATGGCGATAAGCTCGGCGTCGCCAACGGCGTGGCGACGATCAACGCCAGTCAGGCCGAGCTGAAGAAGATGCTGCCCAAGAAATAAGCGCCCGCGCGGGGCGGGCACGCCTCTCCCCTTTCGCCGCCGGCATGAACGGCGGCTTGACTCTTATGTTAGTCATGACTTACGGTAAGCCATGGCTAACAATCTTGCCTTCGCAGCCCTCGCAGACCCGACCCGTCGGGAGGTGTTCGAGCGCCTCGCCGCTGGCCCCCGCGCCGTGGGCGATCTGGCCCAGGACCTGCCGGTCAGCCGGCCGGCCGTCTCCCAACATCTGAAAGTGCTGAAGGAGGCGGGCCTCGTGACCGACCGGCCTGACGGCGCCCGCCGGGTCTATCAGATCGACCCGCAGGGGCTGGGGCAGATCCGCGCCTGGCTCGACCGCTTCTGGGACACCGCCCTCGACGCCTTAGGCCGAGGTGGAACGCCCCGAACCCAGCCTCGACATCAAGACCCCCAACATCAAGACCAAGGACCTGCCGTGAGCCAGACCATCACCCCTGCCGCCATTCGGAAGACCCTGACCGTCCAGGCGACCCCGGAAAAGGCCTTCCAGGTGTTCACTGCCGGTTTCGACCGCTGGTGGCCCAGGACCCACTACATCGGCGCCTCGCCGCTGAAGACCGCGATCCTGGAGCCGGGGGTCGGCGGCCGCTGGTATGGCCAGCACGAGGACGGCAGCGAAAACCTCTGGGGCGACGTCCTCGCCTGGGATCCGCCGGCCCATCTGATGCTCGCGTGGCGGATCAACGGCGAGTGGGCCTACGACCCCAACCTGCTCACCGAGGTCGACGTGCGCTTCACCGACCTCGGCAATGGCGAGACCCGCGTCGATTTCGAGCACCGCGGCCTTGAGCGCTTCGGCGACAGCGAAGCGGCGAAGAAGACGCTCACCTCCATGGACGGCGGCTGGGATCTCATCCTCGACAGCTTCAAGACCGTCGCCAGCGCCTGACCCATCCCAGAAAGGAGACCTCCCATGTCCGACCCGATCATCGTCCACGGCATTCCCGGCAGCCCCTATGTCCGCAAACCCCTGCTGGTCTGCGAAGAGAAGGGCGCGCCCTATCGCCTGGCCGCCATGACCTTCGGAGACGGCGCCCACAAGACGCCGGAATATCTCGCTCGCAACCCGTTCGGCCGCATCCCGACCATCGAGCATGGCGACTTCGTGCTCTACGAATGCCAGGCGATCGCCCGCTATATCGACCAGGTGTTCGACGGCCCCAGCCTGACGCCGGCCGACCCGCGAGCCCGGGCGCACATGAACCAGGTGATGAACATCGTCGACTGGTACGTCATGCCTTCGATCACCTCCGGCATCGGCTTCAACCGGATCGTGAAGCCCAAGTTCGGCATGACGCCGGACGAGGCGAAGGTCACCGAGTCCGTCCCGATGGCGCGGACCTGCGTGGCGGCCCTGGAGGGCATTCTGGGCGGTCAGGCCTATTTCGCGGGCGACGCGGTGTCGCTGGCCGACCTCTTCGCCTATGGCCATTTCGAGTTCCTGGGCCAGACGCCCGAGGGGGCCGACATGCTGGCGGGCTCGCCGCTGCTGGGCTGGATGGAACGCATGGCCGCCCGGCCCAGCGTCCAGAACACCGCCTGGGACCGGTTGCTGGAGACTGCGGCCGCCTGAGCCCCGCTCGATGTCGAGGCGGCCAAACTGGCCATTGACCCGACCCTCCGGCTCGCGAGACTAGCAACCGTTCGCGACGCCGGAGGAAAGCCGCTGCCCACTCTCGCCACTTATGGGGCCCCGATCAGGATCGCCGTCGCCGGCGCGCTCGGCCGGATGGGCCAGGCGGTTTCCAAGGCCGCGGAGAAGGAGCCCGGCCTCTCCCTGGCCGCCGGCTTCGACCGTCCGGACGCGGAGGGCGCGGGCTTGATGAGCCAGGACGCCGCCCTGGCCGAAGCCGACGTGGTCATCGACTTCACCAACCCGGCCGCCTCCGTCGCCCTGGCCGAAGCCTGCGCGGCGCGCGGCGGCCCGGCCCTGGTGATCGGCTCAACCGGCTTCGACGCGGCGCAGATCACGGCCATCGCCGAGGCGTCGAAAAAGCTCGCCATCGTCCGCGCCGGCAACTTCTCGCTGGGCGTCAACATGCTGATGGGTCTGGTCGAGGAAGCCGCCCGCCGGCTGGGACCGGACGACTACGACCTCGAGATCTTCGAGGCCCACCACCGGCGCAAGATCGACGCGCCGTCGGGCACCGCCCTGATGCTGGGCGAGGCGGCCGCGCGGGGCCGTAACGTCGAACTCGGCAAGGTCGCCCGGCATGCCCGCGACGGGATCACCGGTCCCAGGCCCGCCGGCGAGATCGGCTTTTCGGTGATGCGCGGCGGCGACGTGATCGGCGAGCACAGCGTCACCTTCGCCGCCGACGACGAGATCCTGACGCTCTCGCATTCCGCCCGCGACCGGGGACTGTTCGCCCGCGGCGCCGTGGTCGCCGCCCGCTGGGTCGCCGGTCGTCCGCCGGGCGAGTACGACATGCGCGACGTCCTGGGCTTTTCCGGCTAGGCGCGAACCATGGTGGATGACGACGACTTCCTGAGCCTCGACGCCACGGGCCAGATCGCGGCGCTGGCCAAGAAGAAGGTCTCGGCCGCCGAGCTGCTGAAGGCCGCGCTGACCCGACACGAACAGACCCACAAGCGGCTGAACGCCGTGGTCGCCGTCGATCTCGAACGCGCCCTGCAGCACGCCCGCGCGCTCGACGAGATGCGGGCCAAGAAGGAAACCCTGGGCCTGCTGGCCGGCCTGCCGATGACCGTGAAGGACACCTTCGACGTGGTCGGCATGCCCGCCTCCTCGGGCCTCAAGCACTACCGGCAGCGCCAGGCCGAGGACGCCGGTGCAGTCAGGCTCGCCAAACACGAAGACGCTGTGATCTGGGGCAAGACCAACACCCCGGTGCTGGCCGGCGACTGGCAGACCTTCAACAAGCTCTACGGGACCACCAACAATCCCTGGGACGAGAGCCGGACCTGCGGCGGCTCTTCCGGCGGCGCGGCGACGGCGCTCGCAGCGGGCGTCACGGCGCTGGAGATCGGCTCCGACATCGGCGGGTCGCTGCGCGTGCCGGTCAGCTTCTGTGGGGTCTACAGCCACAAGCCCACCTGGGGCCTAGTGAACCAGCGCGGCCAGGTACCGCCGACGCCCGGGTCCTGGAGCGAGCGGGACCTGAACGTGGTCGGGCCGATGGCCCGCTCGGCCCGCGACCTGCGCCTGCTGCTGTCGATCCTCGTTGGCGGCGGTCCTCTGGCCGCCCGCGCGGCGGCCGCCGACCTGAAGTCCGCCAAGATCGCGCTCTGGCTGGACGAGCCCAGCTTCCCGCTGGACCCCGAGGTGCGCGCCACGATCGAGACCTTTGCCGAGGATCTGAAGGCCGCCGGCGCCGAGGTGACGCCAATTTCCTCGCCGCTGCACATGCCGACCCTGATGAGCGCCTACCAGACCTTGCTGGGGTCCGTCATCGGCGAGGACATGCCGGACGCGACCATCCGGGTCATGGAGCGCATGCGCGGCATCTCCCGCTGGCAGCTGTCGCGCGGGGCCGGGCCGACCTCCGCCGCGGCCATGACGCTGGCCTATACCGCGACGCACCGCGAGTGGTTGGCCGCCGACGCCGTGCGCAACCGGCTGCGCAACGAGATCGGCGAGGTGTTCGGCCGCTTCGACGCGATCCTGGCGCCCATCGCCCCGGTGGTGGCCTTCCCGCACGACCACCGGCCGTTCGCACGCCGTCGGCTGGCCGCGTCGGACG
Source organism: Phenylobacterium sp. (assembly GCF_036264965.1). Taxonomy (GTDB): domain Bacteria; phylum Pseudomonadota; class Alphaproteobacteria; order Caulobacterales; family Caulobacteraceae; genus Phenylobacterium. The sequence goes on along the minus strand of NZ_DATAPY010000025.1, from coordinate 10,802 downwards.
GCTCCGTCATTCCCTACGCGTCGATGCTCAACTGGATTTCGCTGGCCACCGCCCTGCACCTGCCGGCGACGGCCATTCCGGTCGGCAAGTCGGCGGCCGGCCTGCCGGTGGGCGCCCAGCTGATCGGACCCCTGAGCGGCGACGGCAAGACCCTGGCGCTCGCCCAGGCCATTGACGAAAACATCCGCGGTTTCGCGCCGCCGCCGATCTAGGGCGCGAGCCTCGCGTAGAGCCATTGGTCCCAGTAGCGGCCCTTCCAGAAGCCGTAGTCCCGCAGGGTCGCCTCACGCTGAAAGCCGAACCGATCAAGGAGCGCCGCGGAAGCGAGGTTGCCCGGCGTCACCGTCGCCTCGATCCTGTGGAGGCCGAGCGCGCCAGACCCGTAGTCGAGCAGCGCCGGCAGCACTTCGGCCATCACGCCCTGCCGCCAACGGCTGCGGACCACGTTGTAGGACACTTCCCCGCGGGCCCCTCGTTCCCTGACCAGGCCGGCAAAGCCACCCGTGCCCACAAAGGCGCCGGTCCTGTCGCGGATCGCCCACCATATGCCGTCGCCAGAAGCTAGGAGCCCGTCCGCCCAACCGATCATCTCGTCCGCGCCGGCGAGGTCAGCCATCGGATAGATGTCCATGAAGGCCACCGTCTCCGCGTCGGAGAGATGATCGAACAGATCCTGCCGGTCAGCAGCGCAGAGTGGCGTCAGCGCGAAGTTGGTTGAGGCGACGTTGGCCGCAATCACGGCTTGGCCGGCGGCGGGTTCTCATGGGTCCAGATCGCGTTCACCGCGGCCTGCAGGTCGCCGGTCACGCCGCGACGGACGAGGGACAGGCCCTCCATCTCCACCTTGTCGGCGCGCAGGACGCGCGGATGCGTCGAATAGCCGATCCGGTAGATCGCCTGGTCGGTCTTCTCCTGGCCGTCTTCGATGAAGCTGGTGGCCACGCCCACCGGCATTCGGCCCTGATGGCGTTTGTCGCCGCGGGCGTGCAGCGCCTTGCCCAAGCCATCCTCGAACCAGCCGGCCTCAATGCGGGGATTGCCGGTGGTCTGGACCGCGTCGCCGCGGATCTCGCTCGGGAAGCTCACTGCCTGGGTCTGGATCACCTGCTCGGAATGGACGGTCGCCAGGCGCAGGCGTTCGCCGCTGCTCTCCGGGGCGCCGGTCATCAGGAAGGTGAGTTTCAGCGCCCCGGCCTTGGCCTCGGCCTGCTTCTCGCGGGCTTCGGCGGCCCGCTCGCGGTCGGTCTGGGCGCGCTCGCGGTGGGTGTCCCAGTAGCCGAGCGCGGCGATGGCGACCGCGATGATGCCCACCAGCTCAGCCAAGCTCAGCCAGCGGAACGGCAAGCGTTTCTTGCGGGGCGGCCCATCGCTCATCGGCCGGTGGAACCGAACCCGCCGCCGCCACGGACGGTTTCGTCCAGGCTGTCGACCTCGGCCCAGGCGGCCTGGACCACCGGGGCGATCACCAGTTGGGCGATGCGCTCGCCGCGCCGGATGACGAAGTCCTCTTCGCCCAGGTTGATCAGGATCACCTTCACCTCGCCGCGGTAGTCGGCGTCCACCGTGCCCGGCGAATTGAGGCAGGTGATCCCGTGCTTGAACGCCAGGCCCGAGCGGGGCCGCACCTGGCCCTCGAAGCCCGGCGGCAGGGCGAAGGCGAGGCCGGTGGGCGTCGCGAAGCGCGAGCCGGGTCGCAGCACGTAGGGCTCATCTTCCGGGACCGCCGCGCGCAGGTCCATGCCGGCGGCCTGGGCGGTCTCATAGGCCGGCAGGGGCAGGCCTTCGGCGTGCGGCAGGCGGGTGATCGGGACGGTCGGGTTCACTGGAACTCCTGAGCGATGCGGTCGGCCAGCTTGCGCGCCACCGCGCCCTTGGCCATCCGGTCCCATCGCTCGATTCCGCCGGCGGTGACGAGGGCAATGGCGTTGTCGTCGCCGCCCATGGTCCCGGCCACGCTGACGTCGTTTGCGACGATCCAGTCGCAGCCTTTCTTGGCCAGCTTGGCCTTGGCGTGGGCCTCTACGTCGTGGGTCTCAGCGGCGAAACCGATCACCAGCTTCGGACGGCGCGCACCCTTCGACAGGGCGGCAAGGATGTCGGGATTTTCGATCAAGGCCAGGGAGGCGGGCGCGCTCCCGTCCTTCTTCAGCTTCTGGCCGCCGGCCTCGGCGGGGCGCCAGTCGGCCACCGCGGCGACGCAGACGGCGATATCGGCTGGGAGCGCCGCCTCGCAGGCCGCCAGCATGTCGCGGGCGCTTTCCACATCAACCCGCATGACGCCGGGCAGCGCAGACAGGGCGGTGGGCCCGCTGACCAGGGTCACCTCGGCGCCCAGGGCGGCCAGAGCGCCGGCGATGGCATAGCCTTGCTTGCCCGACGAGCGGTTCGTAAGCACCCTCACCGGGTCGATGGCTTCCACTGTCGGGCCGGCGGTGACGATGGCGCGCCTGCCGGTCAGCGGGCGGCCGCCAGGGCCGAGGGCGGCCATGATCGCCTCGAAGATGACCGGCGGCTCGGCCATCCGGCCCGGGCCGAACTCGCCGCAGGCCATGGCGCCGTCGTCCGGCCCGACGAAGCTGACGCCATCGGCCTTGAGCATCTCCAGGTTCCGCTGGGTGGCCGCGTGCAGCCACATGCGCACATTCATCGCCGGCGCCATCAGCACCGGCTTGTCGGTGGCCAGCAGGGTGGTGGAGGCCAGGTCGTTGGCCAGCCCCTGCGCCGCCTTGGCCATCAGGTCGGCGGTGGCCGGAACCACGACCACCAGGTCGGCCGAGCGCGACAGCTCGATATGGCCCATCTCGGCTTGGTCGGTCAGCGAGAAGAGCTCGGAATAGACCTTGTCCTCGGCGAGCGCCGACAGCGACAGCGGGGTCACGAAGTGCGCGCCCGCGGCGGTGAGGATCGGCCGCACGCCGACGCCGGCCTTGCGCAACAGGCGCGTGAGCTCAAGCGCCTTGTAGGCGGCGATCCCACCGCCGACGATCAGGAGAATCCGCTTCTGGTCCAAGACGTTTGGGCCCCTCGTCGACGCGTGTTCGACTTACGGCAAATGGGGTCGCGCGACAAATCCTGCAATTTTTGACTCGACAACCCGAGATTGTTGTTCTTTCTTTGTTCCGAACCCTGCTCGGGAGAAGGAAGATGGCTGGGTTAAGGAAAGCGCTGCCTTTGGCGCTAGGGATTTCGGCGCTGGCTCTGCTCAGCGCCTGCGACAATGGCCCGTCGGCGGTCAGCAAGAAGGCCGCCGGACCGGACGTGGCCTCGGCCAGCGCGCCGGAGCGGTCCTACGGCTCCGACCGCCGGAGCAGCTACGACGACGGCGCGCCCAAGGTCGACCACCGCAAGGACGAGGTGGCCAAGACCGACGACGGCAAGCCCATGTGGGCGCCCAGCAGGCGGTTCACCGCTGAAGAGGGCGCGCAGAAGCAGTTCGAGCGCGACGGGGCGTCCTTCGACGCCAAGAGCGTCGACCAGTATGTGAAGAAGGCCCACGCCTTCGTCGGCCACCCGCCCAAGGGCACGCTCACCCTGACGCGGAAGAATGGCGACATCCTCTACTACGACCCCAAGGGCAATGTGTTCGCCGTGGCCAGCAAGGACGGCGCGCCGCGCACCATGTTCAAGCCGGACGACGGCATGGCCTACTGGGAAAAGCAGAAGGACCGGGAAGAGCACCAGCGGACGGCTCGCCGGTCGAAGTCCGCGGACGACAGCGCGGAGTAGGCAAGATGAGGTGGTGATGGCGGACCCCAAGCACATCCAGCGTACGGGCCAGATCGAGTGGCCCCGGGTGCGCCCGCGCCGCCATCCGTTCAATTCGGCCTCCGAGATGCGGATGGTCCCCTTGGGCGATCTCGCGGGGATGACCCAGCTTGGCGTCCACATGATCCGCATCCCGCCGGGCAAGGAGAGCTTCATTCCGCACGCCCATTCGGTGTCGGAGGAGTTCGTCTTTGTCGTTGAGGGTGCGGGCGAGATGGTGCTGGACGGCGTCGGCCGTCCGGTCGGACCGGGCGACTTCGTGGGCTTCCCCATCGACGGGGTGGTCCATTCCCTGAAATCGAAGGGCCCGGGCGACCTTGTCTATCTTACAGCGGGCCGCCGCGACCCGATCGAGGTCGCCGACATGCCGAGCATCGGCAAGACCACGGTCTTCCGGAATGGACAGATGGAGCTGTTCGACGTGGAGGCCGCCGAGCGCCTGACCGGCGAAGAATGGATGGCGCGGACGAAGATCGAGGCGTGAGCGGCGCTAGATGCACGCCCTCAGGGGGAGCTGTCGGCGAAGCCGACTGAGGGGGTTTCCGCCCCAGCGCTCAGGACGTCGGCTGTTGTTGACTCGGCTGTTGTTGACGTTGCGGAGGAAACCCCCTCCGGCGTTTCGCGCCATCTCCCCCTGATCGCGCTTCGCGCTGGGGGAGGATCTGCTCAGCGCAGGTAGAGCGCCGCCAGGAACGCTGCGCCGGCCACGACAGCGCCCGCCGCGAACCAAAGCAGCGCCGAGCCGCCTGAGCGGGTCTCGCGCGCTTCGACGGTCGTCGTCACACCCGTGGCTGGAAGGCTCTCCGCCAGCCGGGCGATGTTGCGCAGCGCGGCCATCGCCTCGTCGGCGAAGCGTTTGATCCTCGCCGTCGGCGACAGCTCGCGGGCGATCCAGCGGCGCACGACCGGATCGGCCGCGGACCAGATGTTGTGGTCGGGCAGGATGCGGCGGGCAACGCCCTCGACCGTCATCATGGTCTTCTGCAGCAGCACCAGTTCGGGCCGCAGGCGCATCTCGTAGAGGGCGGTGATCTCGAAGAGCTGCAAGAGCACGCGACTCATCGGCACCTCGCTGGCCGGGCGGCCGAACACCGCCTCGCCGACCGCCCGCAGCGCCTGGGCGAAGGCCTCGACGCTATGGTGGGCCGGGACGTAACCGGCGTCGAAGTGGGTGCGGGCCACCGCCTCATAGTCGCGGTTCAGGAAGCCCCAGAGGATCTCCGCCAGATAGCGGCGTTCGGCCGGGCCGATCCGCCCGATGATCCCGAAATCCACGGCGGTCAGCGACGCCGGCGCGGCGGCGAACAGGTTCCCCTCGTGCAGGTCGGCGTGGAAGACGCCGTGGTCCAGGGCCTGGGACAGGAAGGCGCGGATCAGGTTGTCGGCCATCGCCTGGCGGTCGAGACCGGGCTGGGTGAGCGCACCCGGATCGGAGAGCGGCCAGCCGTGGGCCCACTCCATGGTCAGCACCCGCTTGCCGACACCCTCCCAGACGATCGGCGGGGCGGCCATGTAGCCGTCCTTGGCCATCACCTCGCGCAGCTCGTCGGCGCCGGCCGCTTCCAGGCGCAGGTCCAGCTCCAGGCTGACCGCGCGGATCACGGTCTCAGCGAAGGCGATGGGCTCCAGCCGCCGCGCGGGCGGGATCCAGCGGTCGATCAGCCGCGCGGCCAGCGTCAAGCTTTCGGCGTCGTCGGCCACCCGCCGCTCGATCCCCGGCCGCAGCACCTTCACCGCGACCTTGCGGCCGTCCAGCAGCTTGGCCTCGTGCGCCTGGGCGAGCGAGGCGGCCGCCAGGGGCTCGCCGAACTCAGCGTAGAGGCTCTCGATCTTGCGCCCGAGCGCTTTTTCCACCTCGGCCCGCGCCACCTTGGTCGGGAAGGCCGGCAGCCGGTCCTTCAGCCGCGACAGGTCCTCGGCGAACTCGCGCCCGAAGAAGTCGCCACGGGTCGACAGCACCTGGCCGAGCTTGATCGCGACCGGGCCCGTGCCTTCCAGCGCCCGCGCCAGCCGCTCGCCCGGCCGGCCCTGGCGCGCGCCGGGCCCGGCGAACAGGCGCAGCGTCCGAGCGATGAAGGCCACCGACGGAAGGTAGGCGTCGTCCAGCTCGCGGGGCAGTAGGGCGTCGTTGCGCACCAGCACCCAGACCGCGGCGGTCATGCGGCCGAACGCGCCGATCTTTGTCAAAGGGGGGCCGCGCCCATGTCGCTAGATCGCCCGGCCGGTGTGCAGCGCCGCCACCCCGCCGGTGAAGTTGGTGTAGTCGACGCGTGCGAAACCGGCCTCGCCGATCATCGCCGCGAACCGCCGCTGATCGGGGAACCGGCGGATGCTCTCCACCAGGTACTGATAGGCGTCGCGGTCGCCGCCGACCCGCGCGCCGATCTCCGGGATCACCTTGAAGGAATAGGCGTCATAGGCCTTCTGCAGGGCCTCGGTGATCGGCCGGGAGAACTCCAGGCAGAGGAACCGGCCGCCGGGCCTCAGCACCCTGCGCGCTTCGCGCAGCGCGGCGGGGATGTCGGTGACGTTGCGTATGCCGAAGGCGATCACATAGGCGTCGGCGCTGGCGTCGGGCAGCGGCAGGCGCTGCGCGTCGCCCACGGCCCAGGCGATCTCGGGCTCGCTTCCCTTGTCGCGGCCGGCGGCGACCATCTCGGCGTTGTAGTCGATGACGAAGATCTTCGCGTCCTCGCCGCCGCGGCGGAGCTGGGCGCGGCGGGCCATCTTCGCAAAGCGGCGGGCCATGTCGCCGGTGCCGCCGGCGCAGTCGATGATGGTCTCGCCCGGCTGCGGGTTCAGCCGCGCAGCGACGGCGTCCTTCCAGAGCCGGTGCACGCCGCCGCTCATCAGGTCGTTCATCAGGTCGTAGCGGCGCGCCACGCGGTCGAAGACGCCCCGCACCAGGCCAGGCTTTTCGCTCGCATCCACGTCGCGGAAGCCAAAGGTGGCGGCAGGTCCGGTCATAGGCTGAGCCTCTTAGCCCCCCGGCTGCAGGGCTCCAAGGCCCTTGGCGCGACAGCGCGGCCATGCCAAGCCCCTCTCTTGCTCTGTAAAGTGGGGGCCATGCCCGAGCTTCCCGAGGTCGAGACGGTGCGCGGCGGCCTGGCGCCCGTGCTGGAAGGGCACCGCCTGGTCCGCGTCGAGGCCCGCCGCCCCGACCTGCGCTTTCCCCTGTCGCCCAATTTCGTCCAGGTGCTGACCGGCGCCACGGTCACCCGCCTGGCGCGGCGCGCGAAGTACCTGCTGGCAAGCCTCGACCGCGAGGACACGCTGGTGATGCACCTGGGCATGAGCGGCCGTTTCGAAATCTCCCATCCTGATGGCGTGGAGCGCCCTGGCGAGTTCCACTACGCGCCGGATCCGGACCCCAAGCACGCCCATATTGTGTTCACGACCGAGGCCGGCGCGCGGGTCACCTATTACGACCCGCGCCGCTTCGGCTACATGGCGCTGGTCAATTCCGCGACCCTGCACCTGCATCCTTGGTTCGCGGGCCTGGGGCCGGAGCCGCTCTCCGAGGATTTCAGCGCCGGGCGACTGCACGCCGCTTTCAAGGGCCGCAAGCAAGGACCGAAGACCCTCTTGCTGGACCAGCGGATCGTGGCGGGCCTCGGCAACATCTATGTCTGCGAGGCCCTGAACCGGGCGCGCATCTCTCCCTTCAAGGCGGCCGGCGGGATTTCGAAGGCCCGGCTGGAGAAGCTGGTGACCGACATCCGCGCGGTCCTGACCGAGGCGATCGCCGCCGGCGGCTCGACCCTGCGCGACTTCGCCCAGACCGACGGGGCCCTGGGCTATTTCCAACATCGTTTCCGGGTCTACGACCGCGAGGGGGAGCCGTGCCTCAACGATCCTTGCGTCGGTGTCATAGCGCGCAAGGTCCAGGCCGGGCGCTCGACCTTCTATTGCCCCGTTTGCCAGACATAATCGCGCCCATGAAACGTCTTCGCCACGCCCTGGCCGCCGTCGCGCTGGCCGCAAGCTTCGCCGGAACCGCGGTGGCGGCGCCGCCGGTCTGGGTGGTGAAGGACAAGGACAGCGAGATCGTGCTCTTCGGCTCGATCCACGTCCTGCCGGCAAATCTGGACTGGGAGCCGCCGGCGCTGGAAGAGGCGCTGAAGGCCGCCGACGACCTCTGGTTCGAATTGCCCATTGATCCGCAGAGCGAGGCCTATACCGCCGTCCTGGCCCAGCAACTGGGGGTCCTGCCGCCCGACGGCTCACTCTTCAAGCTGCTGCCGCCGGAGGACGCGGCCCTGATGAGCCAGGTGGCGGCGACCTATGAGGTCTCGCCAGTGCTGCTGGATCGGCTGAAGCCCTGGCTGGCGGAGATCGCCCTGGCCGGCGGCGCCTACCGCAAGGTCGGCGCGGACGCTACGACCGGCGTCGAAAAGATAATCTCCGCCATGGCCCCGCAGGCCAAACGACAGGCCTTCGAGACGCCGGCGGAACAGATCGGCATGCTGTCGGCCGGCTCCAGCGACGAACAGGTCGCCTCCCTGCGCGAGACTCTGCACGAGATGGCCGACAAGCCAGACGAATACGCCGTCCTGGTGAAGGCCTGGATCGACAGCGACCTGGCGACCTTGGACGCCGAGGCCCTGGCGCCTCTGCGCAAGGCCTCGCCCGAGCTCTTCAAGCGCCTGGTCAGCGACCGCAACGCCCGCTGGACCCAGGTGCTGGACGCCCGCATGAAGGGCCACGGCAAGACCGTCGTGGTGGTCGGCGTCGGCCATCTGATCGGACCCGACGGCGTACCGGCGCGGCTGCGGGCGCTTGGCTATTCGGTCACGGGGCCTTAAGGCGGCGGGGCCAGTTAAGGAGCCTGCCGGTGAGCACCTACGAAACCTTGATCGTCGAAGCCCCACAGCCGGGCGTCACCCTGATCCGTCTCAACCGGCCGCAGGCGCTGAATGCGCTGAATAGCCAACTCCTGACCGAACTCTGCGCCGCCCTCGACGTCGCCGAGGCCGACGAGGCGGTGCGCTGCGTGGTGCTGACCGGCTCGGACCGAGCGTTCGCCGCCGGCGCCGACATCAAGGAAATGTCAGACAAGTCCTACGCCCAGATGTTCGTCACCGACTTCTTCGGTCCGGCCGCGCGCAGGATCGAAGGCTTCCGCAAGCCGCTGATCGCCGCGGTCGCCGGCTATGCGCTGGGCGGCGGCTGTGAGCTGGCCATGCTCTGCGACTTCATCATCGCCGCCGAGACCGCCAAGTTCGGCCAGCCGGAGATCAACCTGGGCGTCATGCCCGGCATCGGCGGCACCCAGCGCCTGCCGCGGGCGGTGGGCAAGGCTAAGGCCATGGACATGGTCCTCACAGCCCGGATGATGGACGCCGCCGAAGCGGAACGCGGCGGCCTGGTCTCCCGCGTGGTCCCCGCCGACAAGCTCTTGGAAGAAACCCTGGCCGCGGCGGGCAAGATCGCCGCGCAATCGCCGCTAGCGCTCGCCATGAACAAGGAACTGGTCAACGCGGCCTTCGAGACCACGCTGGCGACCGGCGTGGCCATGGAACGGCGCCTGTTCCACTCGCTCTTCGCCTTCGAGGACCAGAAGGAAGGCATGGAAGCCTTCGTCGACAAGCGGCCGGCGAAATTCACGGGGAAGTAAGGGCCGGGAAAAGACCTCGCGCGCCGTTGACCCGCCGCCCATCCTCCCGTATATCCGCGCCTCCAATTTTCACCGCCCGCTCCGACGGGCGCGTTCGCATGAGAAGCTCCTAAATGGCCAATACGCCCGGCTCCAAGAAGGCGGTCCGCAAGATCGCCCGCCGCACCGAAGTCAACACCGCCCGCCGTTCGCGCGTGCGCACCTTCCTGCGCAAGTTCGACGAGGCCCTGACCACGGGCGACGCCGCCGCGGCCAAGGACGCCTTCGTGAAGGCCCAGTCGGAGCTGATGCGCGCCGTCACCAAGGGCGTCGTCCACAAGAACACCGGCTCGCGGAAAGTCTCGCGCCTGGCCGCCCAGCTAAAGAAAATGTCGGCTGCCTGACATACGGCCGGCGGGGCCTGAAACCCCGCCTCTCCGATCGGAATTCGACCTGCCAAACGGCGCCCAAAAGGGCGCCGTTTTCGCGTTTGGGGCGACCCAACGGGGTGCGACACATGCGGCAATTCTGCTCCGCGCACGGACCGGTGTTCTGCGTTTTCCTTGGTCCGAAAAGGGCTCCGCGCGAGTCAACGAAAATATCAATCGACGGGTGGAAGAATCACCGTTGACCGGCCCCGGCCCCCCATTAGTGTCAGCTCCCTTACAGGCGTCTTCGATCTGATCCCGGATCAAAACGGGGCGCCGGCGGAGTGCATGCACTCGCCGGATAAGAGCCTGTTTGTGTTGAAGAAAAGGCGCGATTCCGTGCGTGGGGCTGGAACCGTGACGTGGGCAGGACGGGATTGAAAGAGATGATGAGCGGGGGGGTTGCGGGAGCTATGGCGAGCGCACCGGCCGGAGTCGTGTGGACCAAGACCTGCGTGGTCTTGAAGCGCGAGCTGGGCGAGGCGACGTTCGGCTCCTGGCTGGGCCAGGCGGCGCTTCGGGAGACCGGGGACGAGGTGTGCCTGGTGGCGGCCACAGGCGTGGCGCGCGACTGGATCGCGCGACATGCCTGGCGCCGCATCGGCGAGCTCTGGGCGCAGAACGACCCGCTCGGCCGCCGGCTCGACCTGAAGTCGCGCATGGAGTTCGATTCCGCCGGCCTCATGGCCGCCGCGCCGGCCTTCGCGGAGGCGGCGGAAGAGCAGGTTTCGGCCCAGATTTCGACGGCGCCCGAAGTCTTCGAGGTGGAAGCCGAACCTGCGCCCGCCGCGGCCCGCCTGGGCCGGCTGCTCGGCCTGCAGGACCGCTTTTCGTTCGACAGTTTCGTGGCCGGACCCTCCAACGAATTCGCTTTCGCCGTCGCGCGCCGCGTGGCGGCCTGGTCCGACGGCCACTTCAATCCGGTGGTGTTCCACGGCCCCTACGGCTTCGGGAAGACCCATCTGCTGAACGCCATCGCCTGGGAGGCCATGCAGGCCGCGCCAGAGAAAAAG
>NZ_DATAPY010000024.1:0-71692 GCF_036264965.1 Phenylobacterium sp. | reverse complement strand
CCACTCGCTCTTTCCCCGGCCTTCGCCGGGGTCGGCGAGCGGTCCCCCTCCCGCCATCGCTGCCGCGATGGGGGAGGTAGCGCTACCCTTTCACCACCATCTCCAGCCCACCCTCGAACGGCAAGGTCATGGCGGCTAAGCCGTTCGCGGGATCGCGCACGAACTCGAAGAAGCGTTCGTACCCCCGCGCCGACTGGACGGTGTTGTCGGCGATGACCACGGCGCCGGGCCGCAGGTGCGGCGTGATCAGTTCCATCGCCGGCCGGGCCATCTCGGTCCAGATGTCCATCAGGACGAAGTCGACGGGCCCTTCGATGACCTTCAGCGTTTCGCGCAGGTCGCCTTCCCGCAGGTCGATGAACCCGGCCAAGCCCGCCTCCGCGAAATGGGCCCGCGCCGCCGCGGCCTTGGCCGGTTCGTGCTCGGTCCCGATCACCGTGCCGCCGCCGTTCGCCCGCACCGCTGCGGCGAGATGGAGCGTCGAGACGCCGAAGGAGGTGCCGACCTCGACCACCCGCCTTGCCCGCAAGCTGCGGCACAGTAGGTGGCAGAACTCGGCCTTGACTGGCTCCAGCGCCACCAGCTTGTCGGCCATAAATTCGGTCAGGCGGGCGTCAAAGCCTTCCCAGCTCAGGTCGCCCGCCTTGATACGCTCGGCGAAATAGGCGCCGGTGACCGGCTCCTGCGCCACGCTTTGCGCCTGCAGCCGGTCGACGATCGCCTGCAGCTTCGGATCGCCCAGGACCCCGCTCACCACTGGTCGGTCTCGTACTGCATGGCGCCGGCGATATTGCCCTCGGTGTCCTGGAAGAAGATCAGCTCGCCGACGCCATCGATGCGGAAGGGCTGCATGATCACCTTGCCGCCGTGCGCCTCGATGGCGGCGATGGTGGCCTTGATGTCCTCGACGCCGTAGCTCACCTCGACGCCCGGCATGACGTGGCCGCCGATGTCGCGCCGGCCCTGCAGCGCGCCCAGGAAGCCCTCGCCGGCGCTGCGGGTCTGGTAGAAGCCGGGCGGCCCCCAGGGCGTGAAACTCCAGCCGAAGACGGTCTCGTAGAAGGCCTTGGCGCGGGGCACGTCGGTCGCGTTGATCGCGAAGTGGCGGAAGGTGGCGGGCATGACTGTCCTCCTGCCTGCCCAAGCTAGACCTCTGGCGGGACGGCGTACTTGCGCTAGTCTGACGAATTATGTCGCTGGTGCGCCAAACGGCTCGAGATCCCGACGGCTTTCCGGTGCGTGGGTTGGCCGGGACCTATCGTGATGGCCATGTGCTGGATCGCCACACCCATCCCTGGGCGCAGCTGGTCTATGCGGTCAGCGGGGTCATGCGGGTGGCGACGCCGGGCGCAACCTGGCTGACCCCGCCAACCCGGGCGATATGGGTGCCAGGCGGGACGCCGCACGAAATCGCGATGCGCGGCGCCGTGGCCATGCGGACGCTCTACCTTGCGCCGTCCGGCGAGGCGCCCGGGCTGTCCGCCTGCCGAGCGATCGAGGTGCAGCCGCTGTTGCGCGAACTGATCCTGCACATCGTCCGCATCGGCATGCTGCAGGCCGGCAATCCGGCCCACGAGCGGATCGAGGCGTTGCTAGTCGAGCTGCTGGCCGCCGCCGAGACCGCGCCGCTGGAGTTGCCCCTGCCCAGCGACCCGCGCGCAGCGGGCTTCGCCGAGCGCCTGCTGGCCGATCCCGCCGCCGAGGCGTCGCTGTCGGAGATGGCCCGCGGCTCCGGCGCCTCCTTGCGCACCCTGCAGCGCCTCTTCCAGGCCGAAACCGGGCTCTCGTTGGAGGCCTGGCGCGGCCGGGCGCGGATGCAGCAGGCGGTGGTGTCGCTCAGCGCCGGCGCGCCGGTCACCGAAGCCGCGCTCGACGCCGGCTATCAGAGCGCCAGCGCCTTCATCGCCGCCTTCAAGAAGACCTTCGGCGTCACCCCGGCGCGCTACCGGACCCGAACGCCCTAGTCGCCCCTCCCAGCAAGCGGCCCCGAGTCGGCGATCACCCTTCGAATTCTCGACTTTTGGCCGCGCCAAGCCTATCGCGAACATAACGAGAACGGTGGCTCTTTGACAAGTGAAAGGATGGCAGAGGGCGCATGCGACTCTCCCTGCCATCGCAACATCTCGGGTCAGGGGCCTCGGCTTTCCGGACAGCTATCGGTTTCCAGCGTGGACGAGCGGACCTATACGAATAGGTCCCGCGCCTTGGCCAGCCGCGCGATCCCGCTGTCCAGGGTCTCATCGCGCTTGGAGAAGCACAGGCGCACGATGTGGCTCACCGGCTCTTCCTCGTAGAGCGCCGAGATGGGGATCGCGGCGACGCCCGCCTCCTTGACCGCCCGCAGGCAGAATTCGCGGTCGCCGGCCGACACGCCGGAGGCGGCCAGGTCGAGGTTCAGGAAGTAGGTGCCCTGCGTCGGCAGGACGGCGAAACCCTCGCGCTTCAGCCCCTCGCTCAATCGGTCGCGGGAGCGCTGCAGGTCGCGCGGCATCTGGCGGAACCAGTCCTCGGAATTGTCGAGGCCCCAGGCCACGGCGGTCTGCAGGTTCGGCGGGGTGGTGAAGGTCAGGAACTGGTGGGCGCTGGCGAGGCTGTAGGTCAGCGCCGGCGCGGCGCACATGAACCCTACCTTCCAGCCGGTCAGACCGAACATCTTGCCGGCCGAGCCGATCTTCACGCAGCGCTCGCGCATGCCCGGAAAGGCGATCAGCGGCCGGTGCTTCGCATTGCCGAACACCACCTGCTCCCAGACCTCGTCGCAGATGGCGATGACGTCGTGCCTGACGCAAAGCTCGGCCAGCAGGGCCAGGTCCTCGTCCGGCAAGACCACGCCGGCCGGATTGTTGGGGTTGTTCAGCACCACATATTTCGTCGCGTCGCTGAACGCCGCCTCCAGCATCGCCCGGTCGAAGCGCCAGCGCGGCGGCGCCAGGCTGACCAGCTTGGGCGCGCCGCCGGCCCGGCGGATCAGCGGCAGATAGGCGTCGTAGAGCGGCTGGAAGACGATCACCTCGTCGCCCTGCTCGATCAGGGCGAAGACGGCCGCCGCCAGGGCTTCGGTCGCGCCGGAGGTGATGGTGATCTCGGTCGCAGGATCGAGGTCGAGACCCTGGGTGCGGGCGTAGTGGCCGGCCACCGCCTGGCGCAGCTCCGGCAGCCCAGCCATGGGCGGATACTGGTTGTAGCCGTTCAGGATGGCGTCCGCGGCCTTGGCGCGGATCGCCTCCGGCCCCGGATCGTCGGGAAAGCCCTGGCCGAGGTTGATGGCGCCCAAGGTCCTGGCGAGACCCGACATCTCCTCGAAGACGGTCATCGGCAGGCTTGAGTAGATCGGGTTGGCCATTAGATCATCGGGCTGGAGGTGGAGCTTTGCCTTCATGACCCGACCGGAGCGTCCACGTCCATGCAGATCGTCGAGTTCGAGCCCAGCCACGCCGAGGCGTTCCGCATCCTCAATGAGGCCTGGATCTCGAAGTACTTCGCCATCGAGGCCAAGGACCGCGAGGTGCTGGGCGACCCTCAACGCAAGATCGTCGACGCCGGCGGGCGCATCTTCGTGGCCCTGCATGAGGGCGAGGCGGTGGGCTGCGTAGCCCTGATCCCCATGGACGACGGCGGCTATGAGGTCGCCAAGATGACGGTGTCGGAGACCCTACGAGGCTCCGGCCTGGGACGGATGCTGATGCAGCGCTGTATCGACGCCGGCGCCGAGGATGGCGTCCGCCGGCTCTATCTGGAAACCAATTCCAGCCTGGCGCCGGCGCTGGGGCTCTACCGGGCGATGGGCTTCACCGACATCGGACCACCGGCGCGCAACGACTACGTCCGCGGCGACACCTGGATGGAGCGGGTCTACGCCTAGACCCTGTTCCGGCTGACTTGGATCAAGTCAGCCGGAACAGGGTCGTCGCCTATATCTGGAACCCTTCTTGCCCACTCAGGTTGATTCAACCTGAGTGGGAAGGGCTCTAGCTGCGGCTGAAGAGGACGACGCCCAGCAGGACGGCGGTCCAGTGGGCGGCGGCGGCGGCCACCACATGGCCGTGCCAGATCGCGCGGGAGAACTTCAGGCGCTTGTTCACATAGAAGATCACGCCCGTCGAATAGAGGACTCCACCGGCCAGCAGCAGCAGCAGGGCCACCCAGTAGACGCTGTCGATCATCGGCTTCAGCGCCACCACCACCAGCCAGCCCAGCGCCAGATAGACGCCGACGCCGATGCGGCGGTCCATGTTGATCCAGAAGATCTTACCCAGCGCGCCGAAGGCCGCGAGCGACCAGATGGCCGCCGTCATGCCCCAGGCCCAGCCGCCGGTCAGGTTGTGGATGGTGAAGGGCGTGTAAGAGCCGGCGATCATCAGGAAGATGCCGGCGTGGTCGAGCCGGCGCAGCACGGGCCGATACTTGGCCTTGGCGAAATTGTAGGCCGTGGAGAACCCCAACATGGCCAGGACGCCCGCGGCGTAGATCGAGACGCCGACCACCTGGGTGATCGATCCGGCGCGGACGGCCAGCGCCAGGAGGACGATGCCGCCCACCAGCGCCAGCGTCAGCCCGACCACATGCACCACCAGGTCAGCGCACTTCGCGGCCGGTGTCGGATAGTGGCGGGGCGGTTTGGACGGGCCGGTGAGGGTCATGGCTGATCTCCCTCATATAGGCGTCTCACGCCCCGCGCCCGACTTCTAGTCTTCCTTGACGCGCTTCTTGCGGAAGCTCGGGTTCAGCACCCGCTTGCGCAGGCGGATCGACTTCGGCGTCACCTCCACCAGCTCGTCCTCCTCGATATAGGCGATGGCCTGCTCGAGGGTCGGGCGGCGCGGCGGGATCAGGCGCACGGCCTCGTCCTTGCCGGCGGACCGGATGTTGGTGAGCTGCTTGGCCTTCATCGGATTGACGTCCAGGTCGTCCTGGCGCGAGTTCTCGCCGATGATCATGCCCTCGTAGGTCTTCTCGCCGCCGCCGACGAACATGGTCCCACGGTCTTCCAGGTTCCAAAGGGCGAAGGCGGTGGTCTCGCCGTCGGAGTTGGAGACCAGCACGCCCTTGCGGCCGGCGTCGATGGCGCCCTTGTAGGGCTCGTAGTGGCTGAACACCCGGTTCAGCACGCCGGAGCCGCGGGTGTCGGTCAGGAACTCGCCCTGGTAGCCGATCAGCGAGCGCGAAGGGCTCATCAGCGACAGGCGGGTCTTGCCCGCGCCTGAGGGGCCCATGTCCTTCAGCTCGGCTTTGCGGGCTGAGAGCTTCTCGATGACGATGCCGGTGTATTCGTCGTCGACGTCGATCATGACGTCCTCGATCGGCTCCAGGCGCTCGCCGGTCTCCGGATCGGTCTGGAACACCACCCGCGGGCGGCTGATGGAGAGCTCGAAGCCCTCGCGGCGCATGCTTTCGATCAGCACGCCGAGCTGCAGTTCGCCGCGGCCGGCGACTTCATAGGCGTCCTTCTCCGAGGTTTCGGTCACCCGGATGGCCACATTGGACTCGGCTTCCTTCAACAGGCGCGCGGCGATAACGCGGCTCTGCACCTTGTCGCCTTCGCGGCCGGCCAGGGGGCTGTCGTTGACGCTGACGGTCATGGAGATGGTCGGCGGGTCGATGGGCTGGGCCGGCAGGGCGTCGGTCACGTCCATGGCGCACAGGGTGTCGGCCACGGTCGCCTTGGAGAGACCCGCGATGGCCACGATGTCGCCGGCCTCGGCGTCCTCGATCGGCTGGCGTTTCAGGCCGCGGAAGGCCAGGACCTTGGTGATGCGGCCGCGCTCGATCTCCTTGCCGTCGAGGTGCAGGGCGTGGATCGCCAGGCCAGGCGTCGCCTTGCCGCTCTCGATGCGGCCGGTCAGCAGGCGGCCCAGGAAGGGGTCGTTCTCGATCAGGACCGAGAGGATCTGGAACGGCTTGTCCTTGTTCGCCACGACCTTCGGCTCCGGCACATGGCGGACGATGAGATCGAACAGCGGGGCCAGGTTGTCGTTGGGCTTGGCCATGTCGAGGGTGGCCCAGCCGTTCTTGCCGGACGCATAGATGTGCGGGAAGTCCAGCTGCTCGTCCGTCGCGCCCATGGCGGCGAACAGGTCGAAGACGTCGTTCAGGATCCGGTCGGGGTCGGCGTGGGGCCGATCGACCTTGTTCAGGCAGAGGATGGGCCGCAGACCCATCTTCAGCGCCTTGCCCAGCACGAACTTGGTCTGGGGCATGACGCCCTCTTCCGCGTCCACCAGGATTACGCAGCCGTCCACCATGCCTAGGATCCGCTCCACCTCGCCGCCGAAATCGGCGTGGCCAGGGGTGTCGATGATGTTGATCCGCGTGTCGCCGGCCTCGCCATGCCAGAGCACGGAGGTGCACTTGGCCAGGATGGTGATCCCGCGCTCGCGCTCCTGGTCGTTGGAGTCCATGGCCCGTTCGGCATGGGCTTCGTTGGCGCGGAACACGCCGGACTGGGCGAGCAATGCGTCGACGAGCGTGGTCTTGCCGTGGTCGACGTGGGCGATGATGGCGATGTTGCGGAGCGACATGGGATTCTTGACGACAGTCTCGGGGGAGCGAGGAAGGCGCGCTTGTAGGGGAGAGAAGGCGCAACCGCCAGCTTGGAGTTGGGGTCGGCGCTCGCCCGTCAAGCCGACAATAGCCAGGCTGTTGTGCGGTGCAAACTAAATGGGGTTTACGCGGCGTCGCGCAAGGTCCGGAAAAGCCTAGGGTTTCTCATGTCACAGTCATGAAAATGCAGGTTTTTTGTCGCACCCGCTTGCGTCGTTGTGCATCGCACCGTACATTGAATTCGTGAGGCGGCCTTGCCGCCTCTGCCCTTCCTGGGCGTTTCCTCCCTATGAACTGCCGCGCCTTCGGGCGCGGCTTTTTTTTGGGCTGCAGCGCAGCGCTAGGGCAGATGGGCGGGCGCCAGGCCCGCCAGCCGGCGATCGTGCATGGCCCGATAGAGGTCCTCGAGACCGCGCACATAGGTCGGGGTGTCGAACAGGGCTGACGCGCCGCGAGCCCTGGCCAATCGCGCGCGCAGGTCGGCCAGACGCTTGGGGTTGCGGGCCAAGACCAGGGCCATGTCGCGGTAGGCGGTCGTGTCCTCCACGATCAGTTCCGGCAAGCCGACGGAGGTCAGCAGGCTGGCGGCGACCCGCCCGGCGAAGGTCTCGCCCTTCAGCGTCAAAAGCGGCAGCCCGGCCCACAACGAGTCGCTGGCGGTGGTGTGGGCGCAGCAGGGCGAGGTGTCGAGGAAGAGATCGGCATGGCCGATCCGCGCCAGGTGCTGGTCGAGCGGGCGAAGCGGGGCGAACACCAATCGGCCGGGATCAACCTCGACCTGCTCCGCCGCCGCCGTGAGATTACTCATCGCCGTGGCTTCGGCCTGCAGCAACCACAGCACCGAGCCGGGAACAGCACGCAACAGGTCCATCCACAGCCCGAACATGCTGGGCGTGATCTTGTAGGCGTTGTTGAAGCTGGCGAAGACGAATGCCTCGTCGGGCAGGCCGTGGTCGGCGCGGACGCCAGTCTCTCCGGCGATAGGGCGTTTGCGGTCATTTGGCTGGTAGCAGCCCGGCAACCAGGCGATCTTTTCGGAATAGAACTCCCGCTCGTCCGCGGCGATCAGGGTGCGGTCGGCGATCAGGTAGTCGATGAAGGGTGCGCCCGTGGTCATCGGATAGCCCAGGAAACTCACCTGGATCGGCGCGACGCCGGCGGCGAAAATCTTGGGGCGCGACAGGGTGGTGAAGCCCTTGAGATCGACGGCGATGTCCAGCGGCAAGCCACGCGAGACCTCGCTGATTGCCGCGGGCGTCAGGTGCTCCACATCGTAGAAGCGTTCGCAGGCCGCCTTCAGTCGGCTGCGCATTGGGCCGTCGCTTGGCGGGCCAAATGAAAGCGCCGCCACGTCGAACGACTGCCGATCGTGCAACTCGACCATTTCCGCCATCAGATGGGCGGTCGCGTGCTCGTGAAAATCCGCCGAGAAATACCCGATCCGGATGCGGCGGCCGGGTGGAGCGGCGGCAGGCCGCGGCTGTGCAGCGAAGGTCCGGGCCGAATAGACCGTAGCGCAGCGCAATTGCTGGCGGGGCGAGAGTGCCGCTGCGATGACACTGAAAGGCAAACTCGCAGGCTTGCCCGCGTCGATCCGAAGACCAAGGTCGGCGACGGCGGAGTCGAAGTCGCGCCAATCGCAGAGCTTCATTCGGGCGTGAAGGCGCTGACCCGCCAAGTTGGGCAGGTTGGGGTCGAGATCGAAGGCGCGGTCATAGTCTGCCACGGCTTTGGCCCACCGGCGTTGCTGCATCAATAGATGGCCACGATCGGCCCACGCCTTGGCTGCCTTGGGCGTTGCCGCAGTGGTCGCGTCATAGATGGCCAAGGCTTCGTCCGCTCGATCGAGGCGGAGGAGCATTGTCGCGCAGTTGTACCGAGCGACCATATTGTCCGGCGCGAGCCGCACGGCTTCCTGGAAGTTTTCCAGCGCCTCAGCGAATCGCCCAAGTCCGGCCAGGGCGTTACCACGGGCATTGTTCGCGAATGAGTGGTCAGGCAAGTCGATCAGCGCGCGGTCGGCCGCCTCCAGAGCGGCGTCCCATCGCTGCAGGTCATTCAGAACGTTGGCGCGGTTGATCGCAACCTGCGGCGCATCGGGATCGACAGCCCTCGCGGCATCCAGGAACTCCAGCGCTTCTACGAGACGGCGTTGCGCGCGCAAAATCGCTCCCATGCCGACGAGTGCGTTCAGGCGCCCGGGAGCGTAGGTGAGCGCCGCGCGCATCGCGGCTTCGGCCTCCGGAAAACGGCCTGCGCGATAGTGCGCAACGCCAAGGTTTTGCCAGTCGTCAGCCTTCGACGCCGCGTCGTCTCGTAAGTTGCCGGTCATGCCCGCGTCTCGCGAATGCCTCAGCTCGCCCTCAGGCTCGCCCAGTCCGCGGCGGCGAGCACGCTCGTCAGGCGCTCCAGATCGCCCTTCAGCCGCTCGAAGCCCGCTGTGGGCGTGAGTGTCGCCTCGTCGAGATAGAGCCCGCGGTTGATCTCGATCTGCAGCGCGTGGGTGCGCCGCGACGGGCGGCCGTAATGTTCGGTGGTGTAGCCGCCGGCGTAGGGCGTGTTGCGCGCCACGCGGTAGCCCAGGGCCTCCAACTCACGCTCGACGCGGGTGGTGAGCAGCCCTGCGCAGGCCGCGCCGAACCGGTCGCCCAGCACCATATCGCAGGGCCGGTCGCGCCCGCCGGCCCGCGCCGCGGCGGCCGGCATGGAGTGCCAGTCGATCAGGATCGCGAAGCCGTGCGCCTTGTGCGCCTCGCCGACCAGCCGCTCCAGCGCGGCGTGGTAGGGCCGGTGCGCGCCCTCGATGCGGCCGCGGGCCTCGGAAAAGGTGAGCTTGCGGGCATAGATTTCCTGCCCCTCGGAGACCACCCGGGCGATGGCGCCCAGGCCTGCGGCCACGCGGGCGGTCCGGGCGCGGGCGAATTCCGGCAGTTCGTCTTCGAACATGCCCGGGTCGAGCTCGAAGGCCTCGCGGTTCAGGTCGATGTAGGCCCGGGCAAAGCGCGCGGTCAGCGTCGCCGCACCCAGATCCGGCGCACCGGCGATCAGGTCGTCGACGAAGGCGTCCTCGGAACGGCGGATCGCCTGGGCGTCGAGCGTCGTGGCCGCCATCATGTCGTCAGGGTAGTCGCGGCCCGAGTGGGGCGAGGCGAAGACCAGGGGCGTGGGCGGCGCGTGGCCGTCAGGGGCCGCCCGGCGCAGGCCAAACACGCCGGCCGCGGGCGTGTCCTCGACGGCGATGGGCTCCCAGGCGTTCATTACCCGACATAGAACGCTGACCCTCGGGTTGGGTCAAAGGCTTCATCGCGCCTTTACCGTTCCGAAGCTATGTTGAGTGTTCCCTGACGATCCCTCACCGCTCGCGCCGCAAGAGTGCCTATGCCCCGTATCCTCCTGGCCGAAGACGACGACAGCCTCCGCGGCTTCCTGGCGCGCGCGCTGGAAAGGGCCGGCTATGAGGTCGTGGCCTGCGCCGATGGCGACGAGGCCGCCGCGATCCTGGATCAGGACTGGGACCTGCTGCTCACCGACATCGTCATGCCCGGCATGGACGGCATTGAAGTGGCCCGCCAGGCCGCCGCTCTGCACCCGGAGCTGCGGATCATGTTCATCACCGGCTTCGCCGCCGTGGCGCTGGCCGCCGGCAGCCAGGCGCCCGCCGGCGCCAAGGTGCTCTCCAAGCCCATCCACCTGCGCGAGATCGTCTCCGAGGTGGAGCGGATGATCGCGGCTTAAGATGCATCGCACCTCTCGCGCTTGCGTGGGAAGGGCCTCGTCGGTATATCCCCGCCTTCCCGAGACGACGGTTAGGACGTGTAGCTCAGCGGGAGAGCACCTCGTTGACATCGAGGGGGTCACAGGTTCGATCCCTGTCACGTCCACCATCCCCTTTCAGACAGCCGGCCAAGGTCGTCCGCGTTCGCGGGCGATGGGCGCGCCTGTGTCCGTCGCGAGGACTTGAGGCCGATGCAGGGACTGCTCCTCATGGCGTTCGCCCTGGCGGCGCTGACGCTGCTCGAGGGCCGTTTCCCGGCCCGCCGGGACCCGAGCCAGCGCCTGCTCAACATCGCGATCCTGGTCGCCCGGATGATCCCTTCAGTCTTTCTGTCGCCGGTGGTCTCGGCGGCCGTCGTGAGGATCGCCGATCATCTGGGCGTTCCCGCCATCACGAGCCCGGCCTGGCCGCCTCTGGCGGCGACCGCGGCCTATATCCTGGCCGGCGACTTCGGCGAGTACATGTTCCACCGGGCCCAGCACGCGGTCCCGTTCCTCTGGCGGATGCATTCGCTCCACCATTCCGACCCCTGCATGAACGCCACCACGACAGACCGGCACTGGTGGGGCGATAGCGTGATCAAGGCGCTGACCATCTGGCCGGCGGTCGCGATCCTGTTCCGTCCCTCGGTCACGACCCTGGCGGTCTATGGCGTACTCGCCGTCTATAACTATTTCAGCCACGCGAACCTGCGGGTCAGCTTTGGGCGGCTGAGTTGGCTGCTCAATTCGCCGTCCTATCATCGCACCCATCACTCCAGCGACCCGGCGCACCACGGCGCGAACTTCGCCGCCCTGTTCCCGATCTTCGACGTGATCCTGGGCAGCTACCGGCCGGCCGCGGTGTTCCCGCCGACCGGCCTCGAACACCGGCCGGAGACCCTCGTCCAGGCTCTCATCTGGCCGTTCCTGCCCGAGCCGGGCGCGCCACCGCCCGTTACCGAGGCGCGAACGGCGGTCGGTCCCTAGGGCTTCGCCCGCTTCGGAAGCGCGGCGATCTCTTCCGGCGTCAGCTTGCGCATGGCCTTCACCGGGCAGCGTTGACGGCCCAACCCCTGGGCGTGGCTGACGATCTCGGCGTCCAGCGGGCCGCAGATACTGCCACCCGCGCCACGGCTTGAGACAAGCGCGACCCGTTGATTCCAGTCGACATCGGGGCAGGAGACCATCAGGTCCAGTCGGTAGACGTCGCGCAGGTTGACCTTGATGTAGACCGTATGGTCGTCCGGCGCGGCGAAGCTGGTGACGTTGCGCGACCAGAAGCATTCGTTCTTGCTGGCGGGCTTGTTGGTGGGTTTGTCCTGGGCGTTGGCGGCTATGGCGGACAGGGTCAGCGACGCGGCGGCGGCGAGGGCTATGGCGGTGGCTGTCTTCATCGGTCGAATCCTCACGAAAGACCGTCCCCCATCTCAACCTACAGAGGTCAAGCTTGGTTGCCTAGGAACCCCGTCGCGCGGCCCGCCGGGCGAAGCGGCCGGGTTCGACGGCCGCGGCCAGGGTTTCCGGCAGCGGCGAAGGCGCGCGAAGGGCCAGGGCCGCCACATGCTCGGCCAGCAGCGGGGCCAGGGTAAACCCCCGGGCGCTGAAGCCGCTCAGCACGAACAGACCCGCGGCCGCCTTGGGCGCGGCGCCGGCCACCGGCAGGTAGTCCGGCGTGGCGACGCGGATCGAGGCGCGGCCTTCCAACGGCTTGCCGCCCAGCCGCGCGGCCAGCATCGGCAGGCCTTCCGCCAGGGCGGCGAGGTTGCGGGCGTGGTCTTCGGCGCGGACGTCGCGGGCGACATCGTCCCGGTCGTTGGTGGCGCCGAACAGCACCCCGCCGCGTGTGGGGATCGCATAGCCGCCAAAGGCCGCGGCCGGCGGTGGGTCGGCGAATTGAGTGAAGCTCGCCTGGCCGCGCACGGCGCTGAGCGGCAGGCCCTCGATCAGATCGAGGGACGCCAGGCCGGCGGCTACGATCACCGCATCGGCCTGCGCCAGGACCGCACCGTCCGCGTCGAGCAGCCGCCAGCCCTCGCCGGCGCACTCGATCCGCGCGACCGCCACCTGGCGGACCTGTGGCGCCCAGGCGGCCAGCAGGGCGGCGGGCTCGATCACCAGGCCGTCGCGGTGCGCCACGCCTTCGGGCGCGTCCTCGCCGAGTTGGGCGGTGGTTTCCTCGGCGGACAGGATCCGCAGCGCGCCGGGCGCGAAGAGGTCCGAGCCGGCGACCTTGGCGAAACGGGCGGCGTCGCGGGGCTGGGTGGCGAGTTGCAGGGCGCCACGACTGACGATGATCGCAGGCTGCTGCTCATAGAGCGCGATGGCGCGCCGGAAGGCCTGGGCGAACAACTGGGCGGGCTCGGCGAGGCCGGCGTCGAGACGCGGCGTCACCAGGGCGGCCGGATTGCCCGAGGCGCCGGCGCCGGCGCCTTCGGCGTCGAACACCAGGGCCTCGCCGCCCAGGGCCCGCACCGCGCGGGCCGCCGAGGCGCCGGCGATCCCGGCTCCGACAATCGCCACCCGTCGTGCGGCGACCGTTGAGGGCGCACGCCCAGGCAACTCCGCCGTCAGCCGTTCGCGCTTGCGCCCGAAACCCGGCGCCTTGGCCACCGCGAAGCCGGCGACGGCCAGGCCACGCCGCACCTGGCCCGCGACCGTGAAGGTGGCGGCCACGGCCCCCGGCGCCGAGCGGGCGGCGACCAGGGCCAGGATCTCGTCTCGCCACATGGCCGGATTGCGGGCCGGGGCGAAGCCGTCGAGGAACCAGGCGTCCGCCCGGCCGGACCAGCCGGCCAGGGCCGCCTCCACGTCCGCCACGACGACGTCGAGGATCACGCCCAGGTCGGCGAACTCGACCCGATGGCCGCCCCGCGCCTGACCCGGCCACCGGGCGGTCAGGCGATCCGCCAGGCCGGCCAGCTCCGGCCAATGCGCCAGCGCGCGGCGGGCGTCCTCGGCGGTGATCGGATGGGCCTCGATCGAGAAGATGTGCAGGCGCCCGTGGGCCGGTCGCGTACGACCCCAGAGTTCGATGAGCGCCAGGACGTTCAACCCCGTCCCGAACCCCAGCTCGGCGACGGTAAACCGGCTCCGCCCGGCCCAGGCCTGCGGCAGGCCGCAGCCATCCAGGAACACCGCGCGAGCCTCCGCCAGGCCGTCCTCAGCGGAGAAATAGACGTCGTCATAGAGCCGCGAGCGCGGCTGGCCGTCGTCGCTCCAGTCGAGCGGGCTGTTGGCGGGCGGATCGGCCATGGCGGGCAGGATATAGCGGCGGGCGCGAAAAAGGGCCGCCCCGCGGGACGGCCCTCGTCTGCGTCCGTCGCCGGACGGGGTCCTACTTCTTCGGCGGCGGCGTCGCCGGGGCGTCCGCGGCCGGCGGGGTCACGGCCGGCGGCGTGGCGGCGGCGTCGGCCTTGTTGGCGTCAGCGGCGGCGTCGGCGGCGGCCGCAGCCGCGCTCTGGGCCGCCTCAGCGGCGGCGGCCGCGGAGGCGCCGGACGCCGGCGTGGCCGTGGCTTCGGCCTTGGGGGTCTTGGGCGAGCAGGCGGCGACCGAGAGGGCCGCGACGGCGGCGCCGGCGACCAGGAGCTTGCTGAGCAGGGGCGGGTTCATGGGCTTGCGTCCTCGAGAGCGTCACGTCGGCGCGCGCCTCGCGAGAGCCGCGCTTGAGCCAACTATGAGCTGCTTTGCCGAGTCGGCGACACCGGCCTCACGTTCTCGTGATGACGACTTGGTGGGACCGGCGGGCCGTTTCGCCCGGCGTGGGATCGGGCCTTAGGCGGCGCCTTCGGCCGGGATGGCCGATAGGGCCTCTTCCAGCTCCAGGAAGCTGGGCTGGTTCCCGGAGGGCACGCTGCCGCGGCCGATCTCGACGGAGATCTGGGCGGCGTTGCCGTGCAGGTGCGCCACCAGCACCGACTGGATGATCTTGTAGAACGAGCCGTCCTCCTCGATCACCGCGGCCATGCGCGTGGCCATGGGCCCCACCAGGCCATAGGCCAGGAACACGCCCAGGAAGGTGCCGACCAGGGCCGAGCCGATCATCTCACCCAGCACGGCCGGCGGCTCGGTGATCGCGCCCATGGTCTTGATGACCCCCAGCACCGCGGCGACGATGCCCAGGGCGGGCAGGGCGTCGGCGAGGTTGGTGAGCGCGTGGGGCGCGGTCAGCGCCTCATGGTGATGCTTCTCGAGCTGGGTCTCCATCGCGTCCTCGACCTGGTGCGGGTCTTCCAGGTTCATGGTCATCATCCGCAGGGTGTCGCAGATGAAGTCGATGGCGAAGTGGTCCTTCATGATCCTCGGATAGCGCGAGAAGATCGAACTCTCCTTGGGCGTTTCGATGTGGCTCTCCAGGGCGATCACGCCCTTGGATTTCATGGTCTTGGTCAGCAGGAAGAGCAGGCTCAGGAGGTCGCGGTAGTCGGAGGACTTCCAACTCGGGCCCTTGAAGACCTTGCCGAAGCCGCCGCCCAGGCCCTTGAGCACAGCCACGGAGTTGGCGGTCAGCACGGCGGCTACGCCGGCCCCGCCAATCGTCAGCATCTCGAATGGCAGCGCTCCCAGGATGACCGCAATATTGCCGCCGGACATGATGAAGCTGCCGAACACGCAGCCGAACAGCACCACGATGCCGATAATTTGGAACAAGGGATTCTCCCTCCCGCGACGCCAAGATGAAACATCGCGGTTATTCATTAATGGGCAGTGATCGGGGCCGGGATTTGCGCTGCGGCGCACCCATGCTTAAGCCCGGACCATGGCCAACGCCCTCGCCAGCTCCGCCCAGAGCACCCTGCCCAAGCGCGCCTTCGCGATCATCTTCTGCTCCTCCGTGGCGACGGCGATCGGCAATACCGGCCTGATCTCCGTCCTGCCGCTGATCGGCCGCTCGCTGAAGATTCCCGACGAGATGGTGGTGGCGATCTTCTCGCTGTCGGCGATCCTGTGGGCCTGCTCCTCGCCGTTCTGGGCGCGAGCCTCGGATCGCTATGGCCGCAAGCCCCTGATGATGGTCGGCCTGTCGGGCTTCATGATCTCGATGACCGTCTGCGGCGCGGTGGTCAGCGCGGGCCTGCGCCAGATGGCCGCGCCCATGGTGATCTTCGGCCTGTTGCTGCTCGGCCGCTCGCTGTTCGGTCTGTTCGGCGCGGCCTCCAATCCGGCCAACCAGGCCTATGTCGCCGACCATACGCCGCGCGATCAACGCACCCAGGCCATGGCGAGCCTGGCCGGGGCCTTTGGCCTGGGCACCGTCTTCGGGCCGTGGTTCGCGCCCTATTTCATCTACCCGGTGGTCGGGCTGGCCGGGCCGCTCTTCACCTTCGCGGCCATCGCCGCGGCGATGCTGTTCGTGGTCTGGCGTTTCCTGCCCGAGAGCAGGCGCCGCACCGAGACGCCAGAGGAGGCCGCCGAGGCCTCGGCCGAGCAGACGGTGGAGAAGGCGCTGCCCATGTGGCGCGATCCGCGCGTGGCGCCGTTCGCCTTCTACGGCTTCGTGGTCGCGACCTG
This sequence comes from Phenylobacterium sp., assembly GCF_036264965.1. Classification (GTDB taxonomy): domain Bacteria; phylum Pseudomonadota; class Alphaproteobacteria; order Caulobacterales; family Caulobacteraceae; genus Phenylobacterium. Next base: position 55,887 of record NZ_DATAPY010000024.1, on the reverse strand, counting down.
CCAGACGGCCCAGCAGCAGACCATCGGCTTCCTGGTGATCGACAAGCTGGGCGTCTCGCCGCTGATGGCCAAGGACTCCATCGCCATGGCCATGGCCTTCGGCGCCATCGCGGGCCTGCTCGCCCAGTGGGGCTTGATCCGGATGTTCGAGATGACGCCCAAGCAGCTTTTGCGTTGGGGCGTGGTCTGCGGGGCCGGCGGCAACCTGCTAGTGGCGATCGCGCCGGACTATCACACGGTGGTCGCGGGCTATGCGCTGGCCAGCCTCGGCTTCGGTTTCGCGCGGCCGGGCTTCACCGCGGGCTCTTCCCTGGCGGTGGGCTGGAAGGACCAGGCCCGCGTGGCTGGCGCCATCGCGGCGGTGAACGGCATCAACGCGGTCTTCGCGCCCGCCTTCATGGCGCTCTACCGCGCCAACCACGCCGCGCCCTTCTTCCTCAACATGGTCCTGATGCTGGGCCTGCTGGTCTACGCCTTCGCCAACAAGGCCCTGCGCAACGCCGACCCGGCCGCCGTCACCCGCGAAGAGACGACCATGGCCACCATCGAGCGCAGCGACGAAGGCGGCGTCTAGGTCGCCAACACCTAGGTCGGGGGCGTCTCGGCCGCCTGAGCGGGCGAAGCCGCCGGAGTGGGCGGCGCCGCCGGAGTGGGCAGCGCCGGCAGGTCGGTCGCCCCGGCCTCGGTCTTCAACCGCTGAACCATGGCCAGCGACAGGTAGCCGTCCGCCGTCAGGCCGCGCGCCTTCTGCCAGGCCCGGAGCGCCGTGCGGGTGCCGGCGCCGACGATCCCGTCCGGCTGCCCGGCGTTGAAGCCCAGCGCCGCCAGCGCCCGCTGCGCCGTCATCCGGTCCGTAAGCGACAGCGGCGTCTCGGCCGGCCAGGGCCTGACCAGAGACGCCTCTCCGGCAATCCGGTCGGCCAGCAGGCCGACGGCGAGCGCATAGGCCACCGAGTTGTTGTACTTGCGGATCACGAAGTGGTTCGGGAACAAGAGGAAGAGCGGCCCCGAGGCGCCGGCCGGCGCGACCAGCTGCGCCTCAGCCGTTTTGTCCGCATCGGACCAAGGCAGGCCATCGGCGCGCACGACGCCCAACGCGGCCCAGGCGTCCGGCGCCAGCTTCGGCCCCTCGGTCATGCTGAAGTCGAAGTCTATGGGCGCGGTGACCTCCCGCGCCCAGCTCTGGCCGCGCGTCCAGCCGCCCTTGGCCAGCAGGTTCGCCGCCGAGGCCAGGGAATCGGCCGCCGAGTTCCAGATGTCGCGCTTGCCGTCGCCATCGCCATCCACGGCGGTAGAGAGGTAGGCCGAGGGGATGAACTGGGTCTGGCCCATGGCGCCGGCCCAGGATCCCTTCAGCTGCGCACGGCTGGCCTGGCCGGTGGCGATGATCCGGAGTGCGGCGATCAGCTCGCCCTCCGCCCAATCACGCCGGCGGCCCTGGGCGGCCAGGGACGCCATAGAGCGCACCACGTCGAAGTCGCCCTGGATCGCCCCGAAAGCGCTTTCCCGCGCCCAGATGGCGATCAGGATTTCCCGCGGCACGCCAAAGCGCTGCTCGATGTCGGCCAGTTGCGGCACGTCGGCCCGCTCATGCCCACCCTTGGCCGCCGCACCCTCGGTCACCGCGCCCTTGATGTAGGTGGAGATCGGCTGGGAGAACTCGGGCTGGCGGCTGTCGCGCTGGGTGACGCGCGGATCGGGCGTCACGCCGGCCATCTCCCGGTCCAGCACGTCGCGCGGAATGCCCGCCTTCACCGCCTTGACGTAGAACTCCGCGGCCCAGGCGTCGAAGACCATGTCGCCGGACACCGCCGGCGGCGTCACGGGACCGACAGTTGGGGCCTGCGCTCCCGGCGGCGCGGCCTCCGGTGGCGCAGACGGCGGATTGGCGGCTGGCGGCGCCACCGGCAGGCGGGCCGGCAAGGGCGGCTTGGCCGCCGGGCTCGCGCAGGCGGCCAGCAGGGCCAGGGCGACGAGCGTGAGGTGGCGAGCGCGCATCGTCGGGAGTCTAGCGGGCGTCGAGTCCGGCCTCAATCACAACTGCGGCGCCGCGACATTGACTTCCCAAGACCCTTTCCGTATATCCGCGCGCTCTTGTGAAACCCCCCGGACGCCAACGTCCGCGCCCGAGATAGGTCCCCGAGAAGTCCGATGAAGGTCAGAAGCTCGCTTAAGTCGCTCAAGACCCGTCACCGGGACTGCAAGCTCGTGCGCCGCAAGGGCGTCGTCTACATCATCAACAAGACGAACCCGCGCTTCAAAGCCAAGCAGGGCTGACGCCTCGCCGATGCAGACGCCGAGTACGGTCGTCTGGCCCGAGCTTGTTGTTTGGGACGTCGGCAACGTCATCGTGCGCTGGGATCCGCGCACGCTCTATTCCAGGATTTTCCCCGATCCGGTCGAGCGCGACCGGTTCTTGCGCGACGTCTGCACCATGGCCTGGCACGGGCCGACCGACTGCGGCGTCACCTTCGACGACAATTGCGCGGCCCTGAGCGCCCGGCATCCCGAGCACGAGGCCGCCATCTGGGCCTGGAAGCACCGCTGGAGCGAGATGTTCTCCGGCCCGATCCCCGAGACCGAAGCCGCCATCGCGGCCCTCAAGGCCCGCGGCGTGCGCCAGTACGCCCTCACCAACATGAGCCATGAGACGGAAGACGCGACCTTCGCCATGAGCCCGTCGTTCGCCCGTCTGGATGGACGCATCGTCTCAGGGCGCGAAGGGATGATGAAGCCGGATGCGGCGATCTTCCGCCTGACCTGCGCGCGCTTCGGCTTCTCGCCGGAAGAGGCCCTGTTCGTCGACGACAGCGCGACCAATATCGCCGCCGCCCGGGCGCTGGGCTTCCAGACCCACCACTTCACCGACCCGGCGGCGCTGCGGCCCGCCCTGGAGGGGTTCGGCCTGCTCTAGCGGTCCGGCGTCCTCACCAGGTCGAAGAACTCCTGGCGCGTGCGCGGGTCGTCACGCACCTCGCCCAGCAGGTGGCTGGTGGTCAGCCGGGCGCCGGGCGTGTTCACCCCGCGCATGGTCATGCAGCTGTGTTCGGAGATGATCACCACGCCGACGCCCTTGGGCTGCAGGATCTCCTGGATGGCGCCCGCCACCTCGGCGGTGAGCTTTTCCTGGATCTGCAGGCGGCGCGCGAAGCCGCGCACCACGCGGGCCAGCTTGGAGATACCCACCACGCGGTTGGAGGGCAGGTAGCCCACATGCGCGCGGCCGATGAACGGTAGCATGTGGTGCTCGCAGAAGCTGACCACCGGAATGTCCTTCAGGATCACCAGCTCGTCGTAGCCGCCGACCTCCTCGAAGGTCCGCGCCAGATAGTCCCTGGGATCGGTCTCGTAGCCGGCGAACAGCTCGCGGTAGGACCGCGCCACGCGCGCCGGGGTCTCCAGCAGACCTTCCCGGTCAGGATCGTCACCGGCCCACTCGATCAGGACGCGCACGGCGGCCTCGGCGTCGGCCTGCGTCGGTGGGGATTTGGCTGGCATGGCTGCACGATCTCCGCGTCGTTCCGCCTCAACGGCTTATCCACAGGCAAGGGCCCTGGCCAGCATGACAGCGCGCGAACGCGCCGATAGGGTCCGGGGCGATCCTGCCCTCCTGCCTTTACGAGTTCCCCATGGCCGACGACGCCTCCGCCCACCCCGACGTGCTGAACCAGGCCGCCCAAGGGCAGCTGAAGAGCATCATCGAGCGCATCGAGCGCCTGGAGCTCGAGAAGTCCGAGGTGGCCGAGCAGATCAAGGAGGTCTTCGCCGAAGCCAAGGGCAACGGCTTCGATGTCAAGATCCTGCGCAAGGTGGTGCGCATCCGCAAACAGGACCGCGCCAAGCGCCTGGAAGAGGACGCCATCCTCGACCTCTACCTCTCGGCGATCGGGGAGATTTGAACCGAAAGCCGCCAGATTCGAAGGGCCGGAAGCCGGGAGGCTTCGGGTCCAACCGCAAGCCGCCCGATCCCAAGGCCGCGGCCAAGCGCGCTGCGCTCAATGCTCTGAAACGCGCGCAACGCCAGGCCGACCGGGCCGGCGTGAAGCTCTCCGAGTGGGAGGGCGAATTTCTGGGCTCCGTCTCCGACCGCCTGAAGACCTACGGCCGCGCTTTCGGCGACCCGGAGAAGGGCGCGCCCGGCCAGGCGCTCTCCGCCCTGCAGACGGTGAAGCTCAAGGAGATCACGGCCAAGGCCAAGGGCGAGAAGAAGGAGTTGAAGCGCAAGCCGTTCAAGCGGCGCGGCGCCCCGCCCGAATAGCCGCTACTTCCACGCTCCGTAGGCGTCCACGAACGGCTTGCCGAGCGCCTCGGCGACGGCCGGGTGGGTGACCTGGCCCTTGAGCACATTCAGGCCCTTGGCCAGGTGCTTGTTCTTCTTCAGCGCGTCCAGGCCCTTGTCGGCGAGTTCCAGGCCGAAGGAGAGCGTGGCGTGGACGAGGGCCTCAGACGAGGTGCGCGGGGCCGCGCCGGGCATGTTGGCCACGCAGTAGTGGACGACGCCGTCGACGGTGTAGGTCGGGTCGGCGTGGGTCGTGGGCCGGCTGGTCTCGAAACAGCCGCCCTGGTCGATGGAGACGTCCACCAGCACCGAGCCCGGCTTCATCTTCTTCAGATCGGCCCTGCGGATCATCTTCGGCGCGCTGGCGCCGGCGGTCAGCACCGCGCCCACCACCACGTCGGCCTTGAGGATCTCTTCTTCCACGGCGTCCTGTGTCGAGTAGCGGGTGAGGATGCGGCCCTGGAACATGTTGTCGAGTTCGCGCATGCGCGGGATCGAGCGCTCGACGATCACCACCTCGGCTCCCAGGCCCGCGGCCATGCGCGCGGCGTTCATGCCGACGACGCCGCCGCCCAGCACCACGATGCGCGCCGGCGGCACGCCTGGGACGCCGGAGAGCAGCAGGCCCATGCCGCCGTTGTGCTTCAGCAGGGTCTCGCCGGCGGAAAACACAGCGATGCGGCCGGCGACCTCCGACATCGGCGCCAGCAGCGGCAGACCGCCGGCTGAGTCGGTCACGGTCTCATAGGCGATGGCCGCGCAGCCCGACGCCAGGAGGCCGTCGGCCTGGGCCGGATCGGGCGCCAGGTGCAGGTAGGTGAAGAGGATGTGCTGGTCGGTGAGGCGCGCCCATTCGACGGCCTGCGGCTCCTTCACCTTGACGATCAGCTCGGCGCCGGAGAACACCGCCTCGGCGTCGGCGACGATCTTGGCGCCGGCTCGCGTATAGGCCTCGTCGGGATAGCCCGCGCCGGCGCCGGCGCCCTTCTCCACGATCACCTCGTGGCCGCGGCTGACGTACTCGCGCACGGCGGTCGGGGTGAGGCCGACGCGGTACTCGTCAGGCTTGATTTCGCGGGGCACGCCTACGCGCATGATCGGCTCCTTCGGGGGAGGTTTTTGCGGATGGGCGAGGGTTTGAGGGCAGGAGCTTCTTTCGTCAAGTGGCGTCCGCCGGCTCGCGCCTAGTCTGGCGTCACGGGGCGACCGGCGATGACATGACCCTGAAGGTCTGGGCGATGCAGCTGGCGCTGGCGGCGGCGGCGAGCCTGGCCTGAGAGCGCGCTTGGCTCGGGTGGTCGGCCGGGTTGGCGGTGGGCGAAGGCCCGGTTGGCGGCGGGGTGGGGTCGGTCAGCTTAGCGTCCGGCGGCGGCGTGGCGTGCGGCGCGCTGGCCGCGAGGCCTTGGGCGCCGGGCGTCGAGGCCGCGTCCGGCATGGAGGTGGCGACGTCGTTGTGCTCGGGGATCGGCGCGGTGTCGGTCTTGTTGCAAGCGTAGAGCGCCAGCAGCGGCAGGGCGGCCAGGATGGACCTTGCGGGGATCATGCGGCTCTCCTCGAAACGGTGTGCCGAGGTCGTGAAACCCGCCGGGGGCGGCCATGGGTCCCAACGAAAAGCGCCGCCGGGCGGACCCGACGGCGCTCTTACGCCACAGAGCTGGAGAGCTCGGTAGACTAGGCGGCGACCGTGACCAGGCGACGGCGGTCGCGCAACATGGCGCCCATGCCGGCGAAGCCCAGCAGCATCAGGGCCCAGCTGGTGGTCGCCGGGGCGGAGGCCGAACCGGCGGCGACGAGGGCGGCGGCGATCGCGGCGGCAGCGAAGAGTGTCTTCACGGGTAAGGCCCCTAAATCTCAGCGCGGATGGCGGGCTGGCCCATTCCAGGACAGGTCCGCCGGTTGCTGCAGGACGCTGCAATGGGGGCGCCAGCGTTCGCGGGCGCAGGGGCCGCGCCTACCTCAGGACACAGTCGGCCAGGCCGTCGCGGCGGATGGTCCCGGCGGCGGCGGTAATGTGGCCCTGACGCCTCTGGATGTACGGGCCGGGCCGGGCCGCCTTCCAGGCCAGAGGCTTAGGGATGATCGCCGCCAGGCGCGCGGCCTGCGCTGGGTTCAGTTGGGCGGCGCTCTCGTGGAAGTTGGCCCGGGCCGCGGCCTCGGCGCCATAGACGCCCGGGCCCCATTCGATGGAGTTCAGATAGACCTCCATGATCCGCGGCTTGCCCCAGATCGTCTCGATCAGGGCGGTGAACCAGGTCTCCAGGCCCTTGCGCACCCAGTCGCGGCCGGGCCAGAGAAAGATGTTCTTGGCGGTCTGTTGGCTGATGGTCGAGCCGCCGCGCAGCTTCTTGCCGTCGGCATTGTGCGCCATGGCCTTCTGGATAGCGTTCCAGTCGAAGCCGTGGTGTTCGCAAAAGCGGCTGTCCTCAGCGCCGATCACGCTTCGCACGAGCTGCGGCGAGATGCGGTTCAGCGGGACCCAGCGGCGGTCGAAGCCGTGGCCCTGAACCATCCGCTCGACCATCAGCCAGGTCATCGGCGGCGGCACGATGCGGTAGATAGCGACCACCAGGACGGGACCGGCGACAACAAAGATCAGGCCCAGGACGAGCGCCCAGCGCAGCAGGCGACCGATCACGCCGCGGCGAGCGCGAGGTCGTCTCCCGGATATTGCCTGCGTGGCCAAGCTGGGATCCTTGCCTTGACCCCTCTTGGCTTATTGGGGCGGGGTGGTGGATAGCTGAGCCGCGCCGCGCGGGCGCGTCAAGCCGGAGCCCTCGCCCTATGGACGTGTCGGAAGCCGTCGCCCGCCGGATCTCGATCCGCGCCTTCAAACCGGACCCGGTGCCGGGCGAGGTGGTCGCCGAGATTCTGGGCCGCGCCGCCCAGGCGCCGTCGGGCGGGAACCTGCAGCCCTGGCGGGTCTATGGCCTGGCGGGCGCGCCGCTGGCCGAGTTCAAGGCGCTGGCGGCGGCCAATCCGTTCGGGGAGGAACCGGAGTACGACGTCTATCCGCCGAACCTCTGGGAGCCCTTCCGCACCCGGCGCTTCCAGAACGCCGAGGACCTCTACGCCACCCTCGGCATCCCGCGGGAGGACAAGCCCGCGCGCCTGCGTCAGCTGGCGAAGAACGGCGAGTTCTTCGGCGCGCCGGTGGGCCTGTTCTTCTGCCTCGACCGCAAGCTGGGACCGCCGCAGTGGGCGGATCTCGGCATGTTCATGCAGAACGTCATGCTGTTGGCGGTGGAGCGCGGTCTCGACACCTGCCCGCAGGAATATTGGGCGCGCTATCCGAAGGCCGTCGCGGGGTTCCTGGGCCTCCCCGACGATCACATGCTCTTCGCCGGCATGGCCCTGGGCTATCGCGACGCCGATCACCCGATCAACACGCTCAAGGCCAGCCGGGACGCCTTCGAGGTTTGGGCCGATCTGCGCGGTTTCGGATAACGGCGTCTGTGACAACTTTGAGATGCACTGGCACAGTTTGGTTATAAGAAAGTTATAATGATGATTTCCAGTGTCCTCGCGGCTAGGACTGGGGTGCTGGAATGTCGGACGGATTTGGGCTGTCGCTGCTGGCCGCCGACGTGCGCGACGACCTCTCCCGCTTCCACCTCCTGCACTATGGCGCCCGGGTCGACGGTTTCCTGATCAGCGGCCACAATTCCGGCACCCACTGGCTGCGCTTCATGCTCAGCGCGGCGATCGCCCACAAGCTGGGTCTGCCGCCACCCGCCTACTCCAGCGGCCCGCACAGCGACGTCTACATCGGCCACGCCCGCCACCGCCGCCGGTTCCCCCAGGCGCCGAAGATCGGCAGCTCGCACCATATGCCCTCGCGCCTGATCGCCTGGCTGGGCGCGAGGAACCTGATCCGCCTGCCGCCTGTGGTCCTGCTGGTGCGGCGGATACCGGACTCGCTGCTCTCCTATTTCTTCAAGTGGCAGGACGCCAAGGCGCTGGGCCCGCTGGACGAGTACGTGGCCCGCCAGCCCCGCGCCCAGGGCGTCGACCTCTGGTGGTTCATCCGCTTCTTCAACCGCTGGGGCGCGCTCAAGCGGGCGTTTCCGCAACAGGTGCTGGTGGTCCGCTACGAAGACGTCGAACGCGACCCGCAGACCTGGGTGCGCCGCATCTGGGCCCACTGGGGCGAGGACCTCAGCGAGGCCGACCTGGCCGCGGCCATGGCGGTCTCTTCGCGGGCGGCTCTGCAGGCGAACCTGGACCCCGAGTACGGCGAAGATATCGCCCCAGAGCGCGCCGCGCGCCAGGCCGTGCAGTACGCCGAGCCGGATCGGGCCGTGGTGCAGCGCAGGCTGGCGCAACATCTGCAGCACGCCTTCGGCTACAGCGAGATCCGCGAGGCCGAACCGCGCACGCTCACCCCGGCGCGCGACCGCGAACAGGCCGTCGCCTAGCGGCCCTGGAAGTCCGCCGGGCGCTTTTCCAGGAACGAGGTCATCCCCTCGCGGAAGTCTTGAGTGCGCACCAGCTGCAGGAACTGCAGATAGACGTGGTGGACGTGGTCGTTAAAGCCCTCGGCCATCCCCATGCGCATCAGCCGCTTGGCCGACTGCACCGCCAGCGGCGCGTTGGCGGCAATCTCGGCGGCCACGGCGCGGGCGCGGGCCATCAGCTCGGCGTCGGGGACCACCTCATTGGCCAGGCCCAGCGCCAGGCTTTCGGCGGCCGAGAGCGTGCGGCCGGTGAAGATCACCTCGGCGGCCTTCGCCCAGCCCAGCAGGCGCGGCAGGATCCAGGTGCCGCCGCTCTCCGGCACGACGCCCCGCTTCACGAACGCGGCGGCCAGCTTCGAGCTCTCACCCATGATGCGGATGTCGCAACCGAGCGCGGTGTCCATGCCGTAGCCGGCCGCAGCCCCGTTCAGGGCGCAGATGGTCGGCTTGTCCATGGCGAACAGCACCGTCGGCGGGGCGGTCTTGAGATCGAGGTTCACCGACGGGGCGGCGGCTGACTGTTCCGAGCCGATGCCGGAGCCCTGGGTGGCGTCCACCAGGTCGAGGCCGACGCAGAAGGCGCGGCCGGCGCCGGTGAGGATCACCACGCGGACCTTCGGGTCGGCGTTGGCCTTGAGCAGCAGCTCGCTGAGGCGCGCCAGCATCGGGCCGGAGATGGCGTTCATCCGCTCGGGCCGGTTCAGGGTGATGGTGGCGATCCCGTCCGCCGCCTCATAGAGCACCTCGGCCGCCGTTTCGGCCGCGGGCCGTTCCAGGGTCTCGCTCATGGCATCCTCCGTAAGGGTGGCCAGCAGCTAACGCCCCCGCCGCCGGGGCAGGCAAGCGCCTTCGGACCTGTCGCGCCGCCGGCCGAGGATGAACGAAGGCGGGCCGTGGGCGTTCAGGTCGCCATCTGGGGAGAAGGCCCAGCCTTTTGCTGTGTCCACCAAAGGGAGTTCGAGATGAAACGCGTGCTTACAGCCGCCCTGGCCGCCGTCGTCACCCTGACCGCCGCCGGCGCCGCCCTGGCTCAGCCGCCCGGCTACGTCCGCCACGACGAATGGAAGCACGGCTATCAAATGCGCCACGAGGACTGGGATCGGGGCGCTCGCCTCGACTGGCGCGCCCACCACCTGCGCCATCCGCCGCGCGGCTATGAATGGCGCGAAGTGGACGGCAACTACGTCCTGGCGGCCGCCGCGACGGGCGTGATCGCCTCACTGATCGCCAACAACCACTGAGGCGGCGGCGGGGGCCGCTTAGGCGACCTCCGCCACGCCCGCCGCGCCGTCCTCGCACCCCCAGGCCACGCGTCTGGCGTCCGGCGTGATAGCCAGCGCGGTGACCGGGCCGCCCTTCTCCGCCTTCAGAGGCGTGATCTTTTGGCCGGCCAGATCGCAGGTCCAGACGCGGCCGTCATCGAGGCCGGCGGCGACCCAGTTCAGCGCCGGCGTCCCAGCCACCCTGACCACCATCGCGGCCTCGTCATAGCCGATCTCGGCGGCCTGTTTGCCCATCGGGCCCGTAGCGCCGGCGAACGGCCAGACCACCACGCCGTTGGCGCCGGAGGTGGCCATCAGGCTTCCCTTGTTGAGGAAGGCCAGGCTCTTCGGCTTGGCCGGATAGCCGCCCATGCGCATGTTCTTCTCGTCGGCCACCCGCCAGCCGTGCAGCTGGTTTTCCTGCATGGCGCTGATCAGGAACTTGCCGTCGGGGCTCCAGACACAGGCCACGTGGCTGCCGGCCCAGGCGAGCTTGGCGGGTTTCTGGGCCTCGATGCGGGCGTACCAGAGCCACGCGCCGCCGTAGGTCGCGGCGGCCAGCCGGCGGCCCTTCGGCTCGAAGGCCAGGTCCGCCACGGATTTCTCATGGATGAAGCTGCGGGAAAACGCCGCGTCGGCCACGTCGCGGACATGGACGTCGCGCCCGGCGGCGAAGGCGATCAGGCCTGAGGCGGCGCTGGACGCCACCGCATCGATCCAGCGGCCAGGCTGGCTGGCGATTTCCAGGGCGCCCGATGCCTGCGACCAGACCAGCCGCCCATCGTCGCCGCCGGTGATCAGGCCCTGGCCGGAGGGGTGCGGCGCGGCGGCCAGGATGGCCCCATCATGCGCCGTCACAGCCTCTCCGCCCTCGAAGCGGACGCTGCCGTCGCCGAGAGCGAAGACGGCCTTCCCGGCCGAGTCGAATGAGACCGCCGTTACGTAGGCGTCATAGGCGTACTGCATGCCTCCCCCTAGACGGCAGCTTCGGGCTTTACAACGTCGCGGCGGCTTGCCAATGGTCCACGGACTCTTAATGACCGGGCGGCGGAACCGCCCCAGGGAAGGGAATTAGTGCATGGGCGCCAAGCTTGGCGGCGGCGGCGGGGGACGCTTCGACCTCGGCCAGAACAGCGACATCAACGTCACGCCTTTCGTGGACGTGATGCTGGTGCTCCTCATTATCTTCATGGTGGCCATTCCGGCCGCGACGGTGTCGATCAAGCTCGACCTGCCGCCGGCCATTCCACCGCCGCCCGGGACCAAGGTGAAGGAACCGATCCTCATCAACATCCAGGCCGGTGGTGGCGTCTACATCGGCGAAAAGCCTACCAGCCTGGCGACCTTGCCGGCGGACCTGTCGCGGACGCTCTCCGCGGACGACCCGACGCTGCCGCCGACGCAACAGCGCGTCTACATCCGCGCCGACAAGCAGGTCCGCTACGGCGACTTCATGTCGGTCATGAACACCCTGCAGGGCAACGGCTTCTACCAGGTCGCCCTGATCAACGAAGAGATCTGATCGCTCCGATCGTTCGTTGCGAAATCAGCCCGCCGGGGCGACTCGGCGGGCTTTTTCGCGGGTCTCATTTTGACATCCGTAATTTTATGACTTTACGAATGTAATATTCCGGCGTTTCCTCGGACGTGCGCGGCGGCGAGTCGTGATCTTCGGGGAGCCGGCGACATGGGAGCCAAACTGTCTTCGGGCGGCGGCGGCCGCTTCAACCTCGGCCAAAACAGCGACATCAACGTCACGCCCTTCGTCGACGTGATGCTGGTGCTCCTGATCATCTTCATGGTGGCGCTGCCGCCGGCGACAGAGTCGATCAAGCTCGACCTGCCGCCCGCCCAGCCGCCGAAGAACAGCGACAAGCCGAAGGAGCCCGTCGTCATCAATCTGCAGGCCGGTGGCCTGCTGTTCATCGGCGAGAATGTAAGCGCGTTGGCGACCCTGTCCGCCGATCTGTCGAAGATCCTGGCCGCGCAGGACCCGACCCTGCCACCCACGCAGCAACGGGTCTACATCCGCGCCGACAAGCACGTCCGCTACGGCGACTTCATGTCGGTCATGAACACCCTGCAGGGCAACGGCTTCTACCAGGTCGCCCTGATCAACGAGGAGCTTTGACGCGCCGCCGCCATTAAGCCTACCGGCGCGTTCAGCATTAATCGCGGCGTAACCTCGTTCGCTCTAGGCTGGCGTCCAAGGCGCGGCCAGAACGGCCGCTGATAAGCGCGAGGCGCAAGATGTGGAATTCGGTGCAGGTGTCGGTTGGGTCCGGGACGGTTCGCGGCCGCTACCGGATGGAAGGCGACCAGCTGGTTCTGGAATGGCGTAACGGCCGGGTGGCCGAGCGCTGTGGGCTGTTGAAGCCCGAGTACGTCGCCACCGCCAGGCTCAAACAACTGGCCGCCAGCCAGCCGCTCGCAGCCTAGCTACGCGATCGTCGCTTCAAAGCCCTCGCGCAGCTTGGCCTCGTCCAGGTTGCGCCCGATGAACACCAGCCGCGAATAGCGGTCGGCCCCGTCGCGCCAGGGGCCCTGGAAATCGCCCTCGAGGATCATGTGCACGGCCTGGAACACCAGGCGCCGGTCCTCGCCGGCCACGTCGAGGATGCCCTTGGCCCGCAGGATGTCCGGTCCCTGCGCCTGCAGCACCTCGTTCAGCCAGGCCGTGACCCGGTTGGCGTTCAGTGGCTTGTGGGCCGTCAGCGAAATCCCGCGGATACCGCTCGCCTCGATATCGTGGCCGTGGTGGTCATGATCGTGGTCGCAGTGCTCGTCGTGCACGTGTCCCGCCTCGCCATGGGCGGGGTTCAGGAAGTCCGGCTCGATTTCCTCGATCCGCGCCAGGTCGAAGGACCCGCGGCCCAGCACCAGGTCCAGCGGCACGTTTGACCGCTGCGCGCGGTGGATCGGCGCCAGCGGGTTCAGCTTGCGGATCGCGCGCTCGACCTCGACCAGCTCGGCCTCGGTCACTAGGTCGGTCTTGTTGAGGATGATCTGGTCGGCGAACGCCACCTGCTCGGCGGCTTCCTTCGAGTCGGCCAGGCGCAGCAGCAGATGCTTGGCGTCGACCACCGTGGTGACGCTGTCGAGCTGGGTCTTGGCGCGCACGTCGTCGTCGACGAAAAAGGTCTGGGCCACCGGGCCGGGATCGGCCAGGCCCGTGGTCTCCACGATGATGGCGTCGAAGCCGCCCTTCCTCTTCATTAGGCCCGAGACCACCCGGATCAGGTCGCCGCGCACGGTGCAGCAGACGCAGCCGTTGTTCATCTCGAAGACCTCTTCGTCGGCCCCCACGATCAGGTCGTTGTCGATGCCGACCTCGCCGAACTCATTGACGATCACGGCGTAGCGCTTGCCGTGGTCCTCGGAGAGGATGCGGTTCAGGAGCGTGGTCTTCCCGGCGCCCAGATAACCGGTGAGCACGGTGACAGGCGTCTTCTTGTGCGCGGCGATGTCGTTCATGGCCGTCATCTAGGGGCCGCTCAGCCCTTGAGCAATGCCGAGGCGATCTTCTCACCCGTCATGGGCAGCTCGCGGATGCGGGCGCCGAGAGCGTGGGCGACGGCGTTGCCGATGGCCGCCATCACCGGCCCCTGGCTGACTTCGCCCAGGCCGCAGGGCCGCTGGTCGCGGGTGTCGATCAGCTCAATCTCGATGGGCGGGACCTCCGAGAAGCGCAGGATCGGATAATCGTCCCAGGTGGTGGAGACGATCCCCGCGCCGCCCAGCTTCACCTGCTCCTTGAGGGCCCAGCTGGCGGCCATGATCATGCCGCCCTCGATCTGGTTCCTGGCCCCGTCCGGATTGATGATCAGGCCGCCGTCGCAGGCGCACCATAGCTTGACCAGCTTCACCTCGGCTTCGACCTCTAGCTCGGCGGCGCAGGCCACCATCGCGCCACGGCCGCGGTGGCGGTCATAGGCCAGGCCGAGGCCGCGGCCGGTCCCGGCCTCCCAGCGCTTCGCCCAGCCGCACATCTCGGCGAGCCGGGTCAGGACCGCACGGCCGCGCGGCTCGTTCAGCATGGCCAGGCGGTAGGCCAGCGGTTCCTGGCCAGCCGCCTCGGCCAATTCGTCCACGAAGCTTTCACTGGCGAAGGTATTGGGCGCGCCGCCCAGGCTGCGCAGCGAGGAGGAGCGGATCGGCGTCTCGATTACATGCTCCAGAGTGCGGGTCGCGGCGATCTCGTAGGAGGGCGTGGCGTTCAGCAGGCCGCCGGAGAAGCGGCTGCCGTCCGGCATCAGGCGCTGCGGCGCACGGCGCGGCGGCGCCACATAGCCCGGGAGCGCGCTCTCGGCGACGGCGGTGCCGCGCGCGCCGGTGTGCGGCGTGTTCCATATCTCGGCGGTGTAGTCCACGAGCCGGCCGGAGGCGTCGAGTTCAGCGGCCAGCTCCATCACCATGGCCGTCCCCACCGGCGCATGGCCGAACTCGTCCTCGCGCCGCCACTGCACGCGGATCGGCGGGCCCGGGCGGCGGATCGCGATCAGGGCCGCGTCGATGGGCGGATCGTCGGCGCCGTTGTGGCCGTAGCAGCCGGGCCCCTGGCCGTGGATCACCTCGATGGCCTCGGGCGCGAGACCGGTGATCCGGGCGGCGATCCCCCGCATCCAATAGACGCCCTGGTTGTGGGTCCAGATCGTCAGCTTGCCGTTCTGGTACTGGGCCAGCCCCATCGACGGACCGAGCGAGCCGTGGCTGAGGAAGGGTTTGCCGTAGGTCGCGCTGATCCGGCGACGATTGGACGGCCCGGCCGGCTCGGCCCCGGCGGCGAAGTCCTCGTGTGGCAGGGTCTTGATGGCGGCGGGCTCGCTGAGCGCCGGGTCCAGGGCGCGGACGCCCTCCCAGCGGGCGGCGGCCTCGGCGGCGGCGTGGGCGCGGGCGGCCTTGGCCTCGGTGTCGCAGATCAGGGCGACAAAGGCCCGTTCGATCAGGATGTCGACGTCGGCGACCGCGCTCCGGACGGCGTCCTCGTCGAGACTCTTCAGTCTCGCGTCAGGGCTAGGCTGGCGCAGCACGCGGGCGTGGCGCATCCCCGGCAGGACCAGGTCGTGCAGAAAGGCGGCTCCGAACAGCTTGGGCGGCAGGTCCAGGCGCGGCCAGCTTTCCCCCACGACGCCCATGCGGTCCGGTGTCTTCAGGGTCGCCTCGCCGGTCGCCTCGCGGGCCAGGTCCACGTCGCCCGCCAGGCTCCAGTAGTCGAGGCCCGTGGGCGCGCCCCCGCGAACGAAGGCCCCGTCGCGGACGTCCAGTTCAGCCGGACCGCAGCCCAGCCGCGCCGCCGCCGCCGCGGTGAAGAGCGCGCGGGTCTCGGCGCACGCCATGCGGATCGCCGGGCCCGAGAACTCGATCGACATCGAGCCGACGGTCAGACCCTCGTCGGGAACGGCGCCGGTGGCGGAGGCGACGACGTTTAGCCGGTCGAACGGCACATCGAGCTCGTCGGCGGCCATCTGAGCCAGGGCGGTGAAGATCCCCTGGCCGTACTCCATCCGGCCGAACGCGATGCGGGCGCGGCCGTCCGGCTCGAAGCTGACCCAGCGGTCGAGTCTGGGGTTGGCGGCGAGCATGGGCGGGATCATGCGGCGGCTCCTTGGCGCATCCGCTTCGCCGCCAGGGCCACGGCGTCCATCACCCGATTGTGGACGCCACAGCGGCAAAGGTGCCAATCCAGCGCGTCGGCGATCTCCGCGCGGCTCGGGTCGGGATTGCGGTCCAGGAGCGCCTTGGCGCCGATCAGGATGCCCGACAGGCAGTAGCCGCATTGGCCGGCCTGCAGCTCCAGGAAGGCAGTCTGCAGCGGATGTGGCCTGTCCGGCGCGCCGAGGCCCTCGACGGTCAGGACCTGTTTGCCGGCCAGGTTACCGATCTCAGCCTGGCAGGCCGCGGTCGAGGCCCCGTCCACCAGCACCGCGCAGGCGCCGCACTGCCCGGCGCCGCAGCCGAACCGCGCGCCGAACAGGTCCAGTCGGCCGCGCAGCACGTCCAAGAGAAGCTCGGTTTCCTCGGCCTCCACCGAGGTCGCACGGCCGTTGAGCGTGAATTCGATGGTTCGCCGCACGTCAGTCTCCGCTTGCCTGCGCAAGTACATCGTTCCGGAGCTCGGGTGGCAACCTCGACGCATCGCGAGGCGGCGGCTCGGCTCGACAGGCCGTCGATGTTACAGTATAACACATCATGACCGCGACCGATCCCACCTGCGCCCATTCCGCCCTGGACGGCTATCAGGCCGACCGCACCTATCTAGGCGCAGACCACAGTCGCAACGAGCGGCGCACGCGGATCGTCATGGGCATCTGCATCGCCACCCTGATCGCCCAGGTGGCGGGCGGCCTGGTCTTCCACTCCATGGCGTTGACCGCCAGCGGCCTGCACATGGCCGCCCACGTGGCGGCGCTGCTGGTGGCCTCCGGCGCCTACGCCCTGGCGCGGCGGCACGCGGCGAGCCCGCGCTTCGCCTTCGGGACCGGCAAGATCGGCTATCTGGCGGGCTTCGCCAATGCGGTGGTCCTCGGCATCACCGCCGTGCTGATCGCCGTCGAGAGCGTCCAGCGGCTGTTCGCACCCGAGGTGGTGGACTACGGCTCGGCCCTGCCGCTGGCGGCCGGCGGCCTGGTCGTGACCCTGGTCTGCGTGTGGCTGCTGAAGCCCACCGAGCACGGCCGCCACGACCTCAACATTTCGGCCGCCCATCTGCATCTGTCCGCCGACGCCATGGTCGGCGTATTGGCGATCGCCGGCCTCTTCGCCGGGCAGCGGCTGGGCTGGCGCTGGGCCGACCCAGTCGCCGGTCTGGCCGGCGCGGCCCTGGTGGCGCAGTTCGCGGTCAGCCTGGTCCGCCGGGCCGGCGCGACGCTCCTGGACATGAACCCCTCGCCGGAGCTGACCGCCGAGGTCCGCTCGCGCCTGGAAGCCGAGGGCGAACAGGTGACCGACCTGCACATCTGGAACCTTGGCCCCGGCCACAATGCCGCCGTGGCGGTGGTCAGCGCGCCCGATCCAAGGCCGGCGGAAGCCTATCATCTGCGCCTGAAGGGCCTTGTGGGCCTCAGTCACGTGACTGTTGAGGTGCGCGCGGCGAATCCGCGCTAGATTGTCCAAGATGAGTAGCTTTCGTACCCGGAACCGGCGGCGCACACGTGCGCGGCCAGCGATCCTTTTGGCCACGGCCACGGTCCTGTTGGCGGCGACCTTCGCCGGCGGCTGGTGGGCGGCGCAGCGGATAACCCCGCAGAAGATCGCCTACACCAAGGGCCCGGCGCCGGCGCTGCGCGCGTCGAAGGCCGCGGCCCGGCCCGCGCCGGCGGCGCTACAGGCGACCCTGGAGCGCATCGCCCAGGGTTATGGCGAGCCGGTGGGGATCGCCGTCAGCGACGTCACCTCAGGCTGGACCGCCTCGGTGGACGGCCAGCAGACCTTCCCGCAGCAGAGTGTCTCCAAGCTCTGGGTGGCGCTGGCCGTGATGCAGGCGGTGGACGACAAGCGCCTGTCGCTGGACCAGACCGTGACGATGCACGCCGAAGACCGCTCGGTCTTCTACCAGCCCCTGGCCTCGCGGATCCGCGGGCCGAACGGGCTGACCATCACGCTCGCCGACCTGATGCGCCACGCGCTAATCGAGAGCGACAACGCCGCCAACGACATGCTGATCCGCCAGGTAGGCGGCCCCGGCGTCGTCGCCCGGGTGATCGCCGACAAGCGTCTCGCAGGCCTGGCGCTGGGCGGCACCGAGCGCGATGTCCAGACCAAGACCGCGGGCCTCGAGTGGCGGCCGGAGTATGGCCAGACCTGGATCTTCAAGCAGGCCCGCGCCGCCCTCCCGGACGACGTTCGCGACCAGGCGCTGGCCAACTATCTGGCCAATCCGCCGGACGGGGCGACGCCGGACGGGATCGCCGCCGCGCTGGCGGCCCTGAAGCGCGGCGAACTCTTAAGCCGCGCCTCCACAGACTTCATGCTCGACCTGATGGGCGAGGCGCGCACCGGGGCCATGCGCCTGCGCGCCGGTGTCCAGCCGGGCTGGAGCTTGGCGCACAAGACCGGCACCGGGCCCGACTGGCGCGGGGCCTCGGTCGGCATCAACGACGTGGGCCTGTTGACCGCGCCAGACGGCCACACCTATTCCGTGGCGGTCATGGTGCGCGAGACCAAGCAGCCGCCCTCGGCGCGCCATCGCCTGATGATCGGGGTCGCCCGCGCAGTGGAAAGCTATTGGGCCGCCTCCGGCGAGCCCGCCGCGCCGACACAACAGATCGCCACCAGCGCGCCGCTGCAGGGCGGACCGGGCCTCTAGTCTCCGGAATTTTCCACGTGGCCCTTCACCAGCTTCAGGTGGACCTTGGTTCCGGTCGGATCGGTGGTGTCGATGCCGGTCTTCGGATCGGTGGGGAAGACCTGACAGAGGCTGCCGAACAGGCGCGGCTTCGACTGGCTCATGCAGACCTTGTCGCCCTTCACGGTCCACTTGCCGGCGAGCGCCAGGCCTCGGCGGCTCTTGCCCGTCCAGCTGCCGTCCGGTTGCAGCCAGATCTTCCGCGAGCGTCCGTCCGGATCGACAGAGACGATCGTGTTGCCGAACGCGGAGGCGACGTTGGCGGCGCCTGGCGAGGCGCTGGCCGCGAGTGCGGGCGGCGCGAGCGCCAGGACGGCGGGAATCAGGAGAACGAGGGTTTTCATGTCCGCTGAACGCGTGAACCGCGGATTCGGCGCCACGAGCTGAAGGGCGCCTGGTTTGCAGCGCGGGCCGGGCCTCTAGCCCTCGGACTTCTCCACATGGCCCTTCACCAGCTTGATGTGGATCGGCGTGCCGGTGAGGTCCTCAGAGTCGATCCCCTTGGCAGGATCGGCGGGGAAGGTCCGGCAGAAGCTGATCGGCAAGGTGGGCGGCTTGGATTGTCGCAGGCAGACCTTGTCGCCCTTTACCGACCACTTACCGGCCAGCGAGTTGCCGCGCCGGCTGAGGCCTGTCCAGGTCCCGTCCGGCTGCAGCCAGATCTTCTGGGAGCGGCCGTCGGGATAGACCGACATGACGGTGTTGCCGAAGGTCGCGTCGACCTTGGCCGTGGGCTCCGCCGCCGTCGCCGCCGTCGCGAGCGCCAGCAAGGAGATGAGGAGCGGTATCCGGGTCATGCGGGCATCAACGCGCGAACCTTGGAATCGAAACGCGGCTATTTTTCGCCGATGGCCAGGGTCGGCAGGACCGAAGCCTGCTCCGCGTCCAGCTGGGTCCTGCGGAAGTGGGCGCGCACGCCACTGTCCTTGCCGAATTCCATCAGCTGGTCGGCGGCCGGCGTATAGGCGGGCCAGGTCCCGCTCCCGCATTTCGGGACGCTGGTCTTGGCGAAACTGACCCAGCAGGCGTGCATCAGGCTCGCCACCTCCTGGTCCTTGGCGCTGACCATGCTCATCGGCGTGCGCCGGCCCCAATATTCCCAGACGTACTGGATCTCGTCGGCGTGGCCGGCGCGCGTCTTGGTCGCCGGGAAGCGCGAGCCGACATAGGAGAAGTAGTAGAGCCAGCTCGGCTTGCCGCCGGAAGTCTCGGCCGCCACCCAGCGGGCCGGGCCGCCCATCACCCGGTCGGTGAACACCGCGCGGGCGAAGGTGTCGGGCCCGGCGGCGGCCTCGGCCGTGTAGGCGGGCTTCACGGCCTCAGGGATGCGCGCGAGCGCCGCGGCAGGCAGCGTCGCGGGGCCCATCAGCGAGTCCTCGCCGGAGTTGGAGCCGATGATCAGCGGCACATCGGGGATGTGGCCGCGGGCGATGGCCTGGCTGTCGGTCTCGGTCATCAGCTTGCCGTCGATGAACGGGCCGTAGGCGCCGTTCACCGCCGCCAGCTTGTCGGCGGGAAGCGCGCGCAGGTCCGCGGCCCTCGCGGTCTCCGGCACGCCGGCCTTGGCGAGTGCAGCCACGCCGATCTTCTCCTGGTCGGCCAGGGTCGAGGGCGTAGTCCAGCCCAGGCCGCTCTCGACGATAGCCTTCTGGTAGAGCCCCTTGGCCGAGGGCGTGGCCAGGATGGCCAAGGTGCTCATCCCCCCGGCGCTCTCGCCGAAGACGGTGACGTTCTTCGGGTCGCCTCCAAAAGCGGCGATGTTCCGCTGCACCCATTTGAGCGCCGCGATCTGGTCCATCAGGCCATAGTTGCCGACCGGATCGCCGGGCCTGGCGGCCTTGGTCAGCGCCGGGTGCGCGAAGTAGCCGAGCGCGCCCAGGCGGTAGTTGATGCTCACCACCACCACGCCGTCGCGCGCGAAGTTCTCGCCGCCGTAGATCCAGCCTGCGCCCGTGCGGTGGCCGCCGCCGTGGATCCAGACCATCACCGGCGCGTCCTTCGCATGCGGGGGCGCGAAGACGTTGAGCTGCAGGCAGTCCTCGGAGGTGGGTCCGTTGGCGCCGCCGGAGTTGGGCGAGCCGTCGGCGTTCATCGGCTGCGGGCAGGACGGCCCGGCCTCGGCGGCGGGACGCGGCGCGGTCCAGGGCTTCACAGCCTGCGGCGGCGCCCAGCGCAGGTCGCCCACCGGGGCTGCGGCGAAGGGGATGTTGCGGAAGACGTCGGCCTTCTCCGTGGCCACGCCGACCACCGGGCCTGAGTCGATCTTCACAGTGACCGATTGGGCGCTGGCGGCGCCGGCGGCCAGCACCGCGGCGGCGCTCAGAACGGCTGCGATGCGCATCGTCGAAATCCTCCCCGCCGGCGTGAGCCGGTCTGATGACGCGGACCTTCCGGTCCGGCGGACGAAGGGTCAAGACGCGAGGGTCAAGGCGGCGGTTTTCGGAACTTGACTCTCCGCGCGCCGGTTCTAGAACAAAAGTGGAACGAAAGGAGTCCGCAAAGCCATGTCCGATTTTCGCGGACTCGACGCCGTCCGGGCGAAGATCGCCGCCATCGAGACGGCCGCACGCCCGGACCGCGGCGTCCTGCCGTTCGGCGAGGCGCGGATCGACGGCTGCCTGCCGGGCGGCGGCCTGCCGCTGGGCCGCTGGCACGAGGTTTGCGGCGACGGCATGGAGGTGGAGACGGCCGCAGCACCGACCGCCTTCACCGCGCTCCTGGCCGCGCCGCTGGCGAGGCGGGGCGAGGTGGTCTGGGTGCTGCGCCGCGACGACCTGTGGGCGCCGGGGCTTTCCGGCCTGGGCTTTCCATCGGAGCGGTTGATCCAGGTCTGCGCCCGCGACGAGGCTGAGGCTCTGTCGGTGATGGAGGATGCGCTAGGGACCGTCGGCGTCGCCGCCGTAGTGGGCGAGGTCGAAGCCGCCGACCTGACCGCGGGCCGCCGCCTGCAGCTCGCCTGCGAGAAACGCCAGGCCACCGGCTTCCTGATCCGCCGTCGGCCCTATGGCGGAACGGCCCGGCGGGAAGCCACCGGCTCGGCCGCCTCGACCCGCTGGCGGGTCGCCTCGGCGCCCTCCGAGCCACCGGCCGGGGAGTTCGGCCTGGGAAACCCGCGCTTTCGGGTGGAGCTGGAACGCTGCCGGGGCGGCCGGACCGGCGCCTGGCTGATGGAAGCGGCCGGCGCCTATAGCTGGGAGACCACGGATGTCGCGCATCCTCTGCGCCTGGTCGCCGACCTGGGCGATCGCCAACTGGCGCCGGCGCTACCCCGAACCATCGCCGCCTGAGCCGCCGCCGCCCTTCGCCCTGCTGGAGACGGTGCGCGCCGTGCGCCGGCTGTCCGCCATCAGCGTCGAGGCCGCCCGGCTGGGCCTGCGCATAGGCCAGAAGGCCACGGACGCGGCCGCCCTGGTTCCCGACCTGGTCAGCGCCCAGGCTGAACCGGAGGCCGACGCCGACGCCCTCACCGCGCTCGCCGACTGGTGCGTCCGGTTTTCACCCGCAGTCGCCATCGACGCCCCGGACGGCCTCTTCCTCGACGTGACCGGGGTCGACCACCTGTGGGGCGGCGAGGCCCGGATGCTGGACGATTTCAGCGCCCGCCTCGATGCCAACGGCCTGCCGTTCCGCTGCGCCATCGCCGACACGCCAGGCGCCGCCTGGGCGTTCGCACATTTCGGTGCGGATGGAACCATCGCCCCGCCGGGCGGTCAAGCCGCCTTGCTCGCTCCGCTGCCGCCGGCGGCGCTGCGGTTCGAGACCGAGACCTGGGCTCAGGTGGAACGGCTGGGCCTGCGCCGGCTGGATCAACTGATGTCGATCCCGCGCGGGCCCTTCGCCCGGCGGTTCGGCCGCGTGGCGCTGAGCCGCCTCGACCAGGCGCTGGGCCGCGAACGCGAGGCGCTCACGTTCCGCCGCCCGCCGACGCCCTGGTTCGCCCGCCTGGCCTTCGCCGAGCCGATCAGCGCCCCGGAGGACATGGCCCGCGTCACCGCCGATGTGATCGCCAAGCTCTGCGCGCGGCTGGAGAGCCAGAGCCACGGCGCCCGGCGCTTCGAGATCGCCTTCCACCGCGTCGACGGCAAGGCCCTGCCGCTGGCCATCGGCCTGTCCCTGCCCGGCCGCGACCCCACGCGCATCGCCAAGCTGTTCACACCCCGGCTGGACACCGTCGACCCGGGCTTCGGGATCGAGGTGGTGACCCTGACCGCCCAGGACGTGGAGCCGATCTCCGGCCGCCAGGCGCGGCTGGATACGGCGCGCGAGGCCACCGTCGAGGAGGGTCTGGCGCCCCTGGTCGACCGGCTGGTGAACCGCCTGGGCGCCGAACGCGTCTGGCGCGCCGCCCCGGCGGAAAGCCACGTGCCGGAGCTGGCCGTGGGCCGCACCCGTCCCTTCGCCTCAGTTGCCGGCGGCAAGCCAGCCGAAGTCCAACCCTGGAACCGCGAGACCCCGCGCCCGACCCGCCTGTTCCGCCGCCCCGAGCCGGTGGAGGCGGTCATGGCCATCACCCCCGACGATCCACCCAGCCAGTTCCGCTGGCGCGGCCAGGTGCACCGCGTGCGCCGCGCCGAGGGGCCCGAGCGGATCGGCGAGGAATGGTGGCGAGGCCAGATCGAGGATGTCCGCGTCGATCACGTGCGCGACTATTACCGCGTAGAGGACATGGACGGCGGCCGTTTCTGGCTGTTCCGCGCCGGCCTCTACGGCGACCCGGACGCGCCCCCGAACTGGTGGATGCACGGGGTATTCGGATGACCCGTTATGCCGAGCTGCAGGCGGCGACCAACTTCTCGTTCCTGCGCGGCGCCTCGCATCCATGGGAGCTGATGACCGGCGCCGACGCCCTAGGCCTGGAGGCGGTGGGCGTCTGCGACCGCAATTCGCTGGCGGGCGTGGTCCGCGCATGGTCGGCGAAGAAGGAGCTGCCGGCGGGCTCGAAGACCCGCGACCTGACCGGCTGCCGCCTGGACTTCGCCGACGGGACGCCGAGCCTTTTGGTCTACCCTTCAGACCGCGAGGCCTATGGTCGGCTGACCCGCCTGCTCACCGTCGGCCAGCGCCGCACCAAGAAGGCCGGATGCGAGCTCCACTGGGCCGACTTCCTCGACCACGCCGAGGGCCAGCTCGTGCTGGTCGCGCCGCCGGATCGCCTGGATGAGGCCTTCGCGGGGGACTTGCGGCGCATCGCCGGGGAACTGTCGGGCAATGTCTGGCTGGCCGCCGCGCGGCGCTATGGCCCGCGCGACCTGCACCGGCTGTCGCACCTGGCCGATCTGGCCCGCCAGTCGGGCGCGCCGATGGTCGCCACAAACGACGTCCTCTATCACTGCCCCGAACGCCAGGCTCTGCAGGACGTCCTGACCTGCATCCGCGAAACCTGCACCGTCACCGAAGCCGGGCTGCGGCTGCAGGCCAACGCCGAGCGCCACCTGAAATCGCCAGACGAGATGGCGCGGCTGTTCGCCAAGTTCCCCGGGGCGGTGGAGCGCAGCGTCGAGATCGCCGATCGCGTCACCTTTGACCTCGGCCAGCTGCGTTACGAATACCCTGACGAGCCGGTGCCGCCGGGCGATACGGCTATCCACCATCTGCGCCGCCTGGCCTGGCGCGGGGCGCAGCATCGGTTCGAGAAAGGCCTGCGCCAAAAGGAGCGGCGCACCGTCAAGCGCGAGCTCGACCTCATCGAGAAGCTAGGCTTCGCCAATTACTTCCTGACAGTCCACGACATCGTCGCCTGGGCGCGCAGCCAGGAAATCCTGTGTCAGGGCCGGGGTTCGGCGGCCAATTCCTGTGTCTGCTATTGCTTGGAGGTCACCGCGGTCGATCCGACCAAGGACGACCAGGACCTGCTGTTTTCCCGCTTCCTTTCCGAGGAGCGCGGCGAGCCGCCGGATATCGACGTCGACTTCGAGCACGAGCGCCGCGAGGAGGTGATGCAGTACGTCTATCAGCGCTATACCCGCGACCGCGCGGCGATCGTCGCCACCGTGATCCACTATCGTCCACGCATGGCGATCCGCCAGGTGGGCAAGGCGCTGGGCCTGACAGAGGACATCACCGCCGCGCTCGCCAACACGGTCTGGGGTAGCTGGGGCGACAGCGTCGCCGACGACCACATCCGCCAGGTGGGGCTCGACCCGGAAAACCCGCAGATCCGCCGCGCCACCGCCATCGCCGAACAGCTGATCGGCTTCCCACGCCACCTGTCGCAGCACGTGGGCGGCTATGTGCTGACCAAGCGCCGCCTGGACGAGACCGTGCCGATCGGCAACGCCGCCATGAAGGACCGCACCTTCATCGAGTGGGACAAGGATGACATCGACGCCATCGGCCTGATGAAGGTCGACGTCCTGGCGCTGGGCATGCTGACGGCGCTGAAACGGTCCTTCGACATGCTGCCGCCTTTGCCGGACGGGCGCCGCATCACTGATATCAGCCACATTCCGCAGGAGGACGCCGCGGTCTACGACATGCTCTGCAAGGCCGACTCGGTGGGTGTCTTCCAGGTGGAGAGCCGCGCTCAGATGTCGATGCTACCGCGCCTCAAGCCTCGAAAATTCTACGACTTGGTGATCGAGGTGGCGATCGTGCGTCCGGGCCCGATCCAGGGCGACATGGTGCACCCCTATCTGCGGCGGCGCGATAAGCTGGAGGAGCCAGAATATCCCGCACCGTCGCCTGAGCACGGTTCGCGAGACGAGCTGAAACATGTGCTCGAAAAGACCTTCGGCGTGCCGCTTTTCCAGGAACAGGCCATGCGGCTCGCTATTGACGCTGCACACTTCACCGACGACGAAGCCGACGGTCTGCGCCGATCGATGGCCACCTTCCGCGCCGACGGAAGGCTCTGGACCTACCGGGACAAGTTCATCGAGGGCATGGTCCGGCGCGGTTATCAGCGCGATTTCGCCGAACGCTGCTTCAAACAGATCGAGGGCTTCGGCTCCTATGGCTTCCCGGAGAGCCACGCGATCAGCTTCGCGATCCTGGTCTACGTCTCGGCCTGGGTGAAATGCCACTATCCGGAAGTGTTCTGCGCCGCCCTGCTGAACAGCCAGCCCATGGGCTTCTACCAGCCGGCCCAGCTGGTCCGCGACGCCAAGGAGCACGGCGTCGAGGTGCGCGCGCCCGACATCGTCGCCAGCGACTGGGACTGCACTCTGGAGCCGCCGGACGATCCGCGCACGCCCCGCCGGGCGCTGCGGCTGGGCCTGCGCCAGATCAAGGGGTTCAGGAAGGAAGAGGCGCTGGAGTTCATGAAGGTTCGCGACGGCGGCCTCGTGACGATGGAAGACTATGTCCTGCGCTCAGGCCTTACGCGCCGCAGCCTTGAACTGCTGGCCGAGGCCGACGCCTTCCGATCCTTAGACCTCAGCCGCCGCGAGGCGCTGTGGACGGTGAAGGGCATGGCCGACGAGGTGGGCGCCGAGAAGACCGCCCCGATCATCGCGCGCCAGAGCGTCAAGGAGGCCCAGGTCCTCCTGCCGTTCATGAGCCTGCCCAAGGAGGTGGCCGAGGACTACCGCACCACCAGCCTGTCGCTGAAGCGGCACCCGGTGGAGTTCTACCGCGACGACCTGGCGGCGATGCACGCCGTACCCTGCGCGAGCCTGAGAGGGATGAAGAACGGCCGCCGCGTTTCGGTGGGTGGCCTGGTGCTGGTGCGCCAGCGGCCCGGCACCGCCAAGGGCGTGGTGTTCCTGACCCTGGAGGACGAGAGCGGCATCGCCAACATCGTCTGCTGGAAGGATGTCTTCGACGCCAACCGTCGCCTGGTGATGGGCGCCGCCTTCCTGGTGGTCCACGGCCAGGTGCAGGAGGCGAGTGACGTGATCCACGTGGTCGCCGAAGACTTCACCGACCTTTCCGGCAAGCTGGGCGAGATGCGCGACCACGAAGACGCCCCCGGCGCCAAGCCCGCACCGCCCCACGCGCGGCCCGATAACCGCCTGGTCCGCAGCCGCGATTTCCATTGAGGCTTGGCGGGAAAGATTTACACCGCCATGCTCAAGCCATGACGACGGCGAAGAAGCCTCGAGTGCCGCGCGGCCCCAATGCCGAGCGCCGGGCCGCGACACGGGCCAAGATCATGGACGCGACGGTCCGTTGCCTGGCCGAGTTCGGCTATGCGGCCACCTCGACGCCACTGGTGGCCAAGATCGCCAAGGTCAGCCGCGGCTCCCTGCTGCACCAGTTCCCCACCAAGATCGACCTGATGCTGGCCGTGGCCGAGCACGCCTCGCGGGTCCGCGGCGCAACCGTGCGTGAGTATCTAACGCCCTATCCGGAGGGGCCCGAGCGTTTCCTGCAAGGCGTGGACGCGGTCTGGGCTTCCTTGCAGCGAGTCGAGGCCATCGCGCTGATGGAGGTCACCGTCGCGGCGCGCAGCGACAAGGAGCTGGCCGGCCGCTATCCGGAATTCGCCGTCGATCTCGACGCTCTCCTGCATCGCGCTCGGGTCCGCATGGCCGAGAACCTGGGCATTCCCGATCGGCGCGAGGAGATCGAAACCCTGGCGCACCTGACCCGCGTCGCGCTCGAAGGCCTGGCCATGAGTTCGGTGTTCATCGGGCGTCAGACGGATGACGCCGCCAGGGTCGTGGCGCTGCTCAAACAGATGCGCCAGCAGGTGATCGACGGATTGGTCGCCCACCCCAAGCCGCCTGCCCGCTGATTTGTAGTCTCCGTTGACCACAGGATGGCCCGCGGCCTAAGCTGCGCGATGAACGGGGGCGTTCATGAGCCAGGCGTGCGCCCTCCCAAATCCAAAAGCTGGCGGGGAGCGGGCGAATGACCACGGGCCAAACGGATTCCAATCGCAGGCATGTGCTGATCGCCGGCGCGGCGCTCGCCACGGCGGCGGTCGCCGGCAAGGCCGCGGCCCAGGCGCCGAGCCCGCCCGCCGCCGCCCCGGCCGGCCTCGCGGCCGGCGGCGGCTCGTCGAAGATCTTCCAGGTCACCGACACGGCTACCGGCAAGGTGCAGGGCATCGCCAACGGCCCGGTGTGGGAATTCCGCGGCATCCCCTACGGCGCGCCCACCGGCGGCAAAAACCGCTTCATGCCGCCGCAGAAGCCGGCGCCCTGGAAGGGCGTGCGCGAGTGCTTCGCCTTCACCTCGGTCTGTCCGCAGACCCAGGCCGACATTCGCGGCGAATACGGCCAGCTGATCATGTGGGACCGCCAGGTGGGCGGCATGGGCGAGGACTGCCTGTCGCTGAACGTCTGGACCCCCAACGTCGACCGGGGCGCCAAGAAGGCGGTGATGGTGTCCTTCCACGGCGGTGGCTTCGCCACCGGCTCGGGCAACGCGCCGGGCTTCGACGGAAAGGACCTCGCCTACTACGGCGACGTGGTGGTGGTGACCGTGAACCACCGGCTGGCGAGCTTTGGCTACACCAATCTGGTCGGCGCCGGCGCGCCCGACGCCTTCAAATACGCCGGCGTCACCGGGGTCATGGACCTGGTCGCCTCCCTTCAGTGGGTGCGCGACAACATCGAGAATTTCGGGGGCGATCCTGGCCGGGTGATGATCTTTGGCCAATCGGGCGGCGGGGC
The DNA here is from genome assembly GCF_036264965.1 of Phenylobacterium sp. Classification (GTDB taxonomy): domain Bacteria; phylum Pseudomonadota; class Alphaproteobacteria; order Caulobacterales; family Caulobacteraceae; genus Phenylobacterium. Next base: position 27,988 of record NZ_DATAPY010000024.1, on the reverse strand, counting down.
GAAGACCTCGACTGTCCTGGCCATGCCTCCGGGCAAGGGCCTCTTCCATCGCGCCGCGGTCCAGTCCGGCTCGGCGCTGCGGCTGGTGACGCCCGAGGCCGGGGCGGCGACCGCCGAGAAATTCCTGAAGCGGCTGGGCGTCTCCAAGGCCAACATGGGCGACCTGCAGAAGGTTTCCTGGCAGCAGATCCTGGAGGCCCAGACGGCCGCGGGCGGCAACTTCTCGCCGGTGATCGGGACTGACGCCCTGCCGCACCACCCCTTCGATCCGGGCGCGCCACCAGAATCGGCCAATGTGCCGGTGATCATCTCCACGACGCTGGAGGACGCCGCGCTGGGCCTGACCAACTTCACCCTCACCGAAGACGGCCTGCGCGCCCTCTTCGACCAGCGCTGGCCCGGCAAGGGCAAGGAGCTGATGGCGCTCTATCGCCGGTACGATCCGATCGCCACGCCCTTCCTCATCCAGGCCCAGGCCTTCACGGATTCCGGCGGGCGCAGGGCGGCTTACACGCAAGCCGCGCGCAAGGCCGCGGCCGGTGGCGCGCCGGCCTACGTCTATCAGTGGAACTGGCGCACCTCCGCCTACGACGGCCAGTTCGGGGCGGTGCACGGGATCGACGTGTCGGCCTCGTTCCACTCCTACCGCGACGGCTTCTTGGCCGGCTCGACGAGCGGCAAGAAGATGGCCGACCGGCTGGCCTCGAGCTTCTCGGCCTTCGCCAAGACGGGCGATCCGAACAACAGCCATATCCCGCCGTGGAAGCCCTATAGCGACGCCCAGCGCAATGTGATGCTGTTCGACAACGACACCCGCCAGGAGGTCGGACCCCGCGCCGAAATCCGCGCCTATTGGGACGCCAATCCGCCGGCGCCCGGCGCGCGCGGATAAGGGGAGGACCAACCGATGACCAAGACCACCGACAAACTCAGCCGCCGCGACCTGATCCAGGTCGCCTCGGTCGCCGCCACGGTCGCGGGCGCGACAGGCGTCTCCGCCGCCAAGGCGCAACCGGCGCTCGGCCAGCCGCCAGCCCCGGCCTCGGAGCGCATCCTCGGCAACGCCGCGGCGCCGGGTGGGATCTTCTGGACCGTGGAGACCACGGCCGGGAAGGTGCAGGGCATCGCCAACGGGCAGGTGAAGGAGTTCAAGGGCATTCCCTATGGCGCCTCCACCGGCGGCAAGAACCGCTACATGGCGCCGAAGAAGCCGACGTCCTGGGCGGGGATCCGCAACTGCATCGGCTACGGCCCGATCTCGCCGCAGACCCCGGCCTCGCTGGAGTCCGACTACTCGATGATGATCGCCTGGGACCGCCACGTCGGCCCCGGCGGCATGGGCGAGGACTGCCTGAACCTCAACGTCTGGACGCCGAGCGTGAACGACCACGCCAAGCGCCCGGTGCTGGTCTCGTTCCACGGCGGCGGCTGGGCCACCGGCTCGGGCAACGGGCCGATGTACGACGGGGCCCAGATGGCGAGGCTGGGCGACGTGGTGGTGGTGACCGTCAACCACCGCCTGGCGGCCAACGGCTATCTGCATCTGGCGGGCCTCGGCGCGCCGGCGGAGTTCGCCAACGCCGGCAACTGCGGCGTCATGGACATGGTGGCCTCCCTGCGCTGGGTGCGCGACAACATCGAGCGCTTCGGCGGCGATCCCGGCCGGGTGATGATCTTCGGCCAGTCCGGCGGCGGCTCGAAGACCTCGACCCTGCTGGCCGTGCCGTCCGCCAAGGGCCTGTTCCACCGCGCCGCGGTGCAATCGGGCTCGACGCTGAAGCAGGCGACGCCAGAGGAAGCGACGGCCGAGGCCGCCAAGCTGCTGAAGACTCTCGGCATCGCCAAGGGCAATGCGGCGGCGATCCAGAAGGTCCCGTGGCAGAAGCTGCTGGAGGCCCAGGTCGCCTCCAACGCCAACTTCCGCCCGGTGATCGGCGACAAGACCCTGCCGCACCATCCGTTCGATCCCGCCGCGCCGCCGGAGTCGGCCGACGTGCCGGTGATCATCTCCACCACCCTGCACGACGCGGCCCTGCGGCTGACCAACTTCGACCTCACCGAGTCCGGGCTGGCGGCGCTGATGCGTCAGCGGTTCGGGGCCAAGGGCGGCGACATCCTGGCGGCCTATCGCCAGGAGAATTCCCGCCAGACACCGTACCTGACGCAGGCCGAGGCCTTCACCGACGCCACCCGCGGCAATTCGCAGATCCAGGCGCTGCGCAAGGCCGCGCTCGGGAAGGCTGCGACCTACATGTACGTCTGGGACTGGGAGACCCCGGCCTTCGACGGCAAGTTCGGCGCGGTGCACGGCCATGACGTGGAGGCAAGCTTCCACCTGTCGCGCAATCCGATCGGCGGCGCCGGCATGAAGCCCGGACGGCAGATGTCGGACCGGCTGTCGGCGACCTGGGTGGCGTTCGCCACATCGGGCGACCCGAACAACAGCCTGATCCCGCACTGGCCCGCCTACGAGAAGGGCCGCCGCGCGACCATGGTCTTCAACAACGAGATGAAGGTCGTCGACGACTACCGCGGCGACTTCGTGCGGATAATCGCCGACGCCGCGCCTGCGACGCCCGATCCCCGCAAGGCCTGATGAATTGCCCGGGCGCCGGGTGTCGGATCGGCGTGTTATCGTGCGTCCTTGGAGTGGGAGGACCCCATGACCGAGGCCATTCAACTGCTGGTCGGCACCCGCAAGGGGGCCTGGATCTATCGTAGCGACGCCCAGCGCCGGACCTGGAGCGTCCAGGGCCCGATGTTCCTGGGCAGCATCGTCAATCACTTGGTGCTCGATCCCCGCGACGGCAAGACGCTGCTGATGGCTGCATCCACCGGCCACCTGGGCCCGACAATCTTCCGCTCCACCGACAGCGGCGCCACCTGGGCGGAGGCCAAGACGCCGCCGGCCTTCCCCAAGTCCGACGACCCCAAGGCCCGGTCGGTCGACCACAGCTTCTGGCTGGAGCCCGGCCACGCCAGCGAACCCGGCGTCTGGTGGGCCGGCGTCTCGCCGCCGGGCCTCTTCGAAAGCCGCGATGGGGGCGAAACCTGGGCCAGCGTCGCCGGCTTCAACGACCATCCGAACTATTGGAACTGGGCGCCCCCGGAGGCCGGCACGCCAGACGGCGCGCTCTTGAACCAGGTGGTGATCGACCCGCGCGACGCCGCCCACATGTATGTGGCCACGTCCAGCGGTGGGGTGTTCGAGACCACCGACCGCGGCGCGAGCTGGCGGCCGCTGAACCAGAACGTCCGCTGCGACTTCCTGCCGGACCCCTATCCGGAATACGGCCAGGACGCCCACTACATCGCGCTGTCGCCCACCGATCCCGACCGGCTCTGGCAGCAGAACCACTGCGGCATCTACCGCCTCGACCGGCCCGGCGAACGCTGGGAACGCATCGGCGAGGCCATGCCCAAGGAGGTGGGCGACATCGGCTTCACGGTCGTGCCGCACCCCCGATCAGCCGACACGGCCTGGGTCTGGCCGATGGACGGCACGGACGTCTGGCCGCGCACCAGCCCGGGCGGGCGGCCCGCCGCCTACCGCACCCGCGACGCGGGCAAGAGCTGGGAGCGGCAGGACAATGGCCTGCCGACCGACCAGGCCTGGATCACCGTCAAGCGCCAGGCCTTCTGCGGCGACCGCTGCGATCCCATGGGGCTCTACTTCGGCGCCACCAACGGGGAGATCTGGATGAGCGAGGAAGGCGAGGGCTGGCGCCAGATCGCCGCGCACCTGCCGGAGATCTATTCGGTCGTCGCGGCGCCGATCGCCTAAGCGCCATGGCCCGCGTGCTGATCCCCTCCCAGCTCACCGCCTACACCGCCGGCGCGACGCGGGTGGAGGCGGCCGGCGCGACGGTGGGCGCGGTGCTGGACGACCTCGACAGCCGCTTCCCCGGCCTGAAGTTCCGGGTGATCGACGAGCAGGATCGGGTGCGCAGGCACATGCGCCTGTTCATCGGCCAGGCCGAGACCCGCAGCGTCGCCAAGGCGCTGGGCGAGGGCGACGAGCTGTTGATCTTCGGGGCGTTGAGCGGGGGCTGAGCGTACCTTCCCCGCGGAGCGGCGGAGGTAGGGCGCGGGACTAGCCCGTGTTGGGCGGCGCGGCGTAGGCGAGGTCGGCCGCCGGAGGTGGCGAGCGCGGCGCCTCGCTGGCGGTGAGGCGGAGGTCGCCGGAAAGGCCCATGTCCGACTTGAGCTGGCGGATCAGGGTGTCGATGGGGATATCGAGGAAGTCCTCGCGGCGGGCCGCTTCGTCCAGGCGGTTCTCCAGGTCCTCGGAGAGGATCTCGAACTCCTCCTCGTCGCGCTCGGCTTCGTCCCACATGAGGCGGTTGAGCGCGCCGCGCACGCGGCGGAACCGCTCGCCGACCTGGGCCTGACGTTCGGCCGCCTCCGGGTCGAGGGGGGTCGCAGCTTCGCCACCCGGGTCAACGGCGGCCAGCCGAACCTGCCGGGCGGCCTCGCGATCGTCCTCGGCGCGGGCGCGCTCGATCTTCAGTTCCAGGGCGAAGGTCTGACGCACGCCACGCGAGACGCGCTGGAAGGCCAGGGCCAGTTTGTCGGCCTCCTGCGGCGTCTCCGCCGCCAGCGCCCGGGCGTGCAGCTCACGCGCCAGTGTCAGGCCGAGCTCCGAAAGCTCCGACAGCACCGCGTCCTGCCGTTCCCGTCTCGTTGCATCGGACATGAACAAAAGGGGAACATATGGGAAGAAGGAAGTCAAGGTTTTTCGCGCCGAGGGCTCGCGGAAGCCCTAGCCTCGCCCGTTCGATGTAACGCGCTGAGCGGACGTTCCGTAGGTCCACGAAGGGTGGAGCCCGGAAATAAGGGCAGGTCCAAAGTGCGGACGCGGCCGATCCAGGTCGATGCGGACGCCTCAGGCCACGGCGGGCGCAACCTCCGGCCCCGGCGCGACGCCTTCAATACGCCGGAGCAGCAACTGCACCCATCCGACGCCCAGCAGATACGCAACCGAGGCCCAGGTGAGAAGGGGCGCGTAGCCATATCCATGGTCGAGAGTCCAGCCCGCGATGGACAGCATCGCCATGCCGGAGATGTTCCCGCTGAAGGCCTGGATCGCGATCACGGTCGCGACGCGTCCGGGCGGGGAGATGTCGGTGGCCAGCGCAAAAATGTTGATCGAGAAGCATTGGTGGGCCGCGAGCGTCAGGCCGAGGATCGCCGTCGCCAGCCAGTAGTTCCCCGCCGATGCCGCGTACCAGACGGGCATCACCAGCAGGGCGGCCGTCAGCATCATCCCTTTGCGCGCGGCGTTGAGGCTGACGCCCGCTGAGAGCAGACGCGTCGAAGCGAAGCCCGCGAGCAGGGCGCCCCCGCCGGAGGCGGCGTAGATTGCCGCGAGCGGCAGGCCGAAGGCGCTCATGCCGAGATGGAATACGCGGTTGAACAGGTCAGGCATCCAGTAGAGCAGCAACCACCAGACGCTGTCCGAACACGCGCGAGCTCCGGCCACGGCCCAGGTGCGCCGGTCGGTCAGAACGTCCGTGAGGCGGGACGTCTCCACGAAGGCCGGCGTCGGCATGTCCATCTCAGCCGTGACGACCTGCCCTGCTCGTGAACCTAGCCACGCCACGACCCAGAGGAGGCCGAGACCGCCGGTGACCAGGAACGCGTTGGCCCAACCGATTTTCAAGGCGACCAGCGGGATGACCAGCGGGGTCACGACGGCGCCCAGGGTGCTCGCGGCCGAGATGATGCCGTACGCCATCGCCCGCAGTTCGTTGGGGTAAAGGGCCGCGGCTGTCTTGATCGCGGTCGGCGAGTTCAGGGCCTCCGTGACCCCGAGGGCTGCCCGCGCGACCGTGAACTGCCCGACCGTGCGGGCGAAAGCGTGGCCGATTGCCGCCACGCTCCAGAGCGCCGCCCCAAGCGGGTTGGCGCGCCGCCATCCAATGCGGTCGACGAGCCAGCCTGCGCCAAGGAAGGAGAAGGCGGTGGCGAATTGGAAAGCCGAGGTCATCCGGCCGTAGTCGCCGTCGGTCCAGTGAAGGTCCTGCTGCAGCATAGGCTTCAGGACGGCGATGATCTGGCGGTCGGCGTAGTTGAGCAGAATGCCAAGGCTAACCAGGCCAAGTACAAGCCCACGCCTGCCTTGCCATAGCTTGGGTTTGTGGATGTCCATCCGCCCCCCGGCGTTCACGACTGCTGGAGCTTGCGTAACACGGATTTCTCAATTTCACATCGGTGCTCGAACGTCAGCGAACCGGCCCCTCCCAACGACCGCAATGGGTCGAAGGCGGCCGTCCGGCTCCGGCGCTTTCCCGACGTTCGCCTCTCGCTTGGAAGCAATGTCAGTCCAACAGGCGTCCTTCCAGACTGTTGGAGAGGCCTTCATCTCATGCTGAGAAGCCGAGATGCCAAGGCAAACTGCCGACCATGAGATCAATGCCACGGTGGGTTCGGACAGGCCGAACGCATGCCCGGCGGAGGGTGGAACGGCCGTGAACGACCTTTCCCATTCCGCGTCGTCATTCCCGGGTCTGTCCCCGGAATGACGACAGTGCGTGGCAAGTCGGCGCGGACACGATTGGGCCGCCCTGGAATACCAGCGCCCGCGCCCAGACGAACGGGCGACAGCGCCGCAATTCTCCAGTCATGGTTGCGTCATAGTGGGTAAGGATGCGCACCGCAGGCGATGGCTTGCGGCGGGCTTATCGGGGGAGGTGGGCGTTGCGTCTTGGGTTTGGACTTTTGCTGCTGATGGGCGCGGCGGCGCCCGCATGGGCTTCTGAGACGCCGCGCTATGAACCGGCGCCGGCCTGGGTCTTGCCCGCGCCGCCGATCAAGCAGGGCGCAGGACTACCCCTGTACGCGCTACTCGATCAGCAAACGCGCATCGCCGACGGCACGGTGTGGAGCTATCGCGAACTCGGCACGCGCGCAATCTCGGCGGACGCGCTGGCGCGCATGGGCACGGTGACACTGAACTGGCAGCCCTTCCACGGCGATCTGATCGTCCACCGCGTCGACATCGTCCGCGACGGCCAGCGCATCGACGTCCTGAAGGCCGGCCAGAAGTTCGATGTCATCCGGCGCGAGCAGGGTCTCGAGCGGCTGGAGATGAACGGCGTGCTTACGGCCACGCTGCAGGTCGAGGGTCTTCGAGTCGGCGACGTGCTGGACATCGCCTATTCGGAGTCGGTGAAGGATCCGGCCTTGAAGGGCGGCGTTCAGGCCGCCGCCGCGGCTCTGGTCGAGCCGTTCAAGGTCGACTACGCGCGCGCTCGGATGATGTGGCCCACGGGCGCGCCGATCCAGTGGAAGGCCTATCCGACCGGATTGAAGGCCACGGAAAGCGACGCCGCCGGCTGGCACGAGGTGAATTTCACGCTTCCCGCGCCGAAGCAGCCCGACATGCCGAACGACGCGCCGCGACGCTATCGGCCGATCCCCGCGATCGAGGCGGCCAGTTTCGCCGACTGGCCCGCCGTGTCCGCGGTGTTCCTCCCGCTCTATCAGACACAAGGGCTGATCAAGCCGGGGACGCCGCTGGCGCAGGAAGTGGCGAAGATCAGCGCGCGCGAGAGCGATCCCCGAAAGCGGGTCGCCGCCGCGCTTTCCCTGGTCCAGGATCGCGTCCGCTACTTCGCCGACGGCATGAACGGCGGCAACTATGTGCCCCAGGCGCCGGAGCGGACCTGGTCGGCCGGCTATGGCGACTGCAAGGCCAAGACGCTGCTGTTGCTGGCCATATTGCACGGGCTCGACATCGAGGCTGAGCCGGTCCTGGCCAACATTGGCCAGGGCGATCTCGTCGCAGTGCGCCTGCCCGCGCCGGAAGCCTTCAATCACATCTTCGTCCACGCCAAGGTCGGCGAAGAGGACCTCTGGCTCGACGGCACCGGCCGCGGCGCCCGTCAGGAGGACATGGGCGATTCACCCCCGTTCCACTCTGTCCTGCCGTTGCGGGAAGGCGGCGCGCCGCTGCTCCAGCTCCCGGCCAAGGCGCCGGCGAGGCCGACGCGAGTCACGACCGTCGATATAGACCAGAGCGCGGCGCTCGGGGTCGGCGCCCCATTCACCGCAACCGTCGTCCTACATGGCGGCGAGGCAGACGCGCTGCGTGCCGTGGTCTCGCAGTTGGACAACGAGAAGCTTCTGACGCTTGCGCAGGTGAGCTTGGGGGGCGCCGCGGGACCGAACGCCATCATCGCCACGCAGAAGTTCGACTTCGACCCCGAAGCCGGAACCGTCACCATCTCGGCCACCGGGATCGCGCGGCCGGCCTGGCGACGCCAGGACCATGCCTATCGCCTGCGGCCCGCCAGCGCGCTCGCGAGCCTCAACCTCAATGCCGATCGCGCGCGGCCGGCGTGGAAGGATATCCCCGTCGCCTTGGGCGAGGCGAGCCATACGTTGGTCACCACACATCTTCGCCTGCCCGATAGCGGCCGCGGGGTCGCCCTTGAGGGCGACGGCGCCATGGACCTCGATATCGCCGGCCGGCGCTACGTCCGCAAGGCGACGCTGGTCGGGGATCTGTTGACCATCGAAGAACGCAGCACCAGCGCCGGCGAGGAGCTGCCCGCGGCACAGCTGCCCGCGACACGGGCGAAGCTCGCCGCTTCCCAGGGCCGGACGTTGCGTCTCGCGACCGGACCTGACTATGCGCCGCCCTATCAACAGGTCTCGGACGCGGTGCGCGCCCACAAGCTCGACCGGCTTGCCGCGCTCCACGCCGCGATCATCGCCGTCAAACCCGATGAGGCGGCGCGGTATGTCAATCGCGCGGTCTTCTACGAAAACAGCTTCCAACGCGAATTGGCGCTGGCCGATCTCGACAAGGCGGTGTCGCTGGACGGCAATGCGGCCACGCTGCTGCGCCGCGCCGTCCTGCTGGAGGCCATGGGGCAGAAGGACAAGGCCGCGGCGGACTACCAGGCCGTGCTCGGCCTCGACCCCTCGTCCAAGGTCGCGTTCACCCGCTTGGGCCTCTTGCAGATCGACGCGGGGCACAAGGACGACGCCCTGGCGCCTATCGACCAGCATCTGGAAAGCGCGGACGAGGACAAGCCCGATTGGGAGTCGGCCAAGTCTGAACTCCTGGCCAGGGCTGGCGATTCCGATGGGGCTATCGCCGCGATCGACAAGGCGATCGCCGTCAAGTCCGCCAACGCCCAGTTCCTGAACCAACGCTGCTGGATCAAGGGGACCCTGGCCGTGCAGCTCGATAGCGCCCTGCAGGACTGCACGCGCGCGATTGAGCTCACGGAAAACAACATCGACGCGCTCGACAGCCGCGCCATGGTCTATTTCCGGCTGAATCGGATGAGCGAGGCCTTGGCCGACCTGAACGCCGCCTTGGACCGCAATCCGATGCTGTCGGGTTCGCTGTACCTGCGCGCGGCCATCGAACGGAAGATGGGCAAGGCCGCAAACGCCGACGCCGACGCCGCCTCCGCCCGCCTGCTCTCGCCGCGCATCGACGAAGAATACGCCCGTTGGAAGATCAAGGCGTAGCGAGGCGCTCAGCCAGGGATGCGCCGTTTAAGGCGCCCGCCCAACGAGCCATCTTCCAGACCGCTGGAGAGATTTCATCTCATGGCAGCGTGGGTCCGGGCGGACCGGACGCAGGTTCGGAGCACACGCCGGGTGGACTTCCCGAGGTCCGTCGGTGTGGAAGCCGTTGCCCCCTGCCGGTCAGGGTCTAGTCTAGTCTTCCGCCACGGATAGTGGATGAGAGCGATGAGCGACGCTGTCGGCCCCGGCGATCTGGTTCTGTGCGTCAACGCGGCCCCAAACCATGCCACGGGACGGCCCGTTCCTCTGCGAGCCGGAGAGACCTACCGGGTCATTTCGGTCATGGAATTTGCCTGCCCGTGCGGACGGTCCGACGCCTTGCTCGACGTGGGCGTTGATTTCGCATGGTGCCAGACGCGGTTCCGGCTCCTGCCAAAGCCCAAGGCCCAGGCCAGGACGCGGCGCGTTTCGGCCCCCAGGGAGAAGGAGACGATCCGCTAGACGACCTGGGCTGAGAGGCAGGCGAGACCCCTCCTCCGACCTGCGGAGTTTATCCTCGGGTCGGCCTTTGGCCGAGCCCGGGGGCAGGCCACCTCCTCCCACAAGGGGAGGAGGAAACTTCAGCCATCAGAACCTCAACGCCCGCGCTTCCTTCACGTGCGGCAGGGCCTGGATCTTGCCCAGCAGCTCTTCGCTCGGCGCCTGGTCGACGCCCACTAGCGCGATGGCGTCGTCGCCGGCGGAGACGCGGCCCAGATTGAAGGTGGCGATGTTGACGTCGGCCTCGGCCAGCAGGCGGCCGAGGTTGCCGATGAAGCCCGGCTTATCGAGGTTGTTGACGTAGAGCATGGTCGGGCTGAACGGGCTGTCGAGGTCCATGCCCTTGACCTCCACGACGCGCGGGGTGCCGGCCAGAACGGAGCCCGCGAAGGAGCGCTTGCCCTTCTCCGTGGTGACGGTGATGCGGATCAGGCTCTCGTAGATCGGGCTGTCGTCCTGGCGGCTTTCCGAGACGGTGATGCCGCGCTCCTTGGCCACCGCGGGCGCCGAGACCATGTTGATCTCCGCCAGCATGGGCCGCATGACGCCGGCCAGCGCCGCCGCCGTCAGCGGCTTGGCGTTGAGCTGCGCCACATCGCCCTCGTAGGCGATGTCGATGGCCTTGATCCCGAAGTCGACCATTTGCCCCGCGAAGGCGCCGAGCTTTTCGGCGAGCGCGATGAAGGGCTTCAGGCGCGGCGCCTCTTCGGCGGTGACCGAGGGGCTGTTCAGGGCGTTGGTGACCGCGCCGGTCAGGAGGTAGTCGCTGATCTGTTCGGCCACCTGCAGGGCGACGTTCTCCTGCGCCTCGTTGGTGGAGGCGCCCAGGTGCGGCGTGGCGACGAAGTTGGGCGCGCCGAACAGGACGTTTTCCCTGGCCGGCTCGGTCGTGAAGACATCAAAGCCCGCGCCGCCGACATGACCGCTTTCGAGGGCCGCGCGGAGCGCCGCTTCGTCCACCAGCCCGCCGCGGGCGCAGTTGACGATCATCACGCCCTTTTTGGTCTTGGCGAGGTTCTCGGCCGACAGGATGTTGCGGGTCTTGTCGGTGAGCGGGGTGTGCAGGGTGATGATGTCGGCCCGGGCCAGGAGCTCGTCGAGCTCGACCTTCTCGACGCCCATCTCCACCGCGCGTTCGGGCGACAGGAAGGGATCGTAGGCCACGACCTTCATCTTCAGACCCAGCGCCCGGTCGGCGACGATGCCGCCGATATTGCCCGCGCCGATCAGGCCGAGCGTCTTGGCGTAGAGCTCGACGCCCATGAAGCGGCTCTTTTCCCACTTGCCGGCCTGGGTGGAGACGTCGGCGGCCGGCATCTGGCGGGCGAGCGCAAACATCATGGCGATGGCGTGCTCGGCGGTGGTGATCGAGTTGCCGAAGGGGGTGTTCATCACCACGATCCCGGCGGCGGTGGCGGCGGGGATGTCGATGTTGTCGACGCCGATGCCGGCGCGGCCGATGACCTTGAGCCGCGCAGCCGCGGCGATGACGTCCTTGTTGGGCTTGGTGTCGGAGCGGACGACCAGGCCGTCATAGTCGCCGATGATCTTGATCAAATCGTCCTTGGAAAGGCCGGTCTTCACGTCAGCGTCGACGCCGCGCTGCTTGAAGATGTCGAGGGCGGCGGGGCTGAGGGAATCGGCGATGAGAACGCGGGGCATGGGAAGGTCTCTGTGCTTGAGCCCCTCCCCCTTGCGGGGAGGGGTTGGGGTGGGGTGCAAGCGGGGCGAGGGTGGTGTTTCACCCCCATCCCCGACCCTTCCCCGCAAGGGGGAAGGGAGGCTTGGATCAGGCGGCTTGGAGCTCGGCCGAGACGGACGCGAAGGCCCAGTCGAGCCAGGGGGTGAGCGCCTCCAGGTCGGACGCATCCACCGTGGCGCCGCACCAGATCCGAAGACCCGGAGGGGCGTCGCGGTAGCCGCCGACGTCGAGGGCCACGCCTTCCTTTTCCAGGAGCGCCGCCAGCTTCTTGGCGAACTCGGCCTGGGCGTCCTCCGAGAGCGAGGTGACGGCCGGGTCGATGACCTTCAGGCACACCGAGGTGTTGGAGCGGGTCGCGGGATCCGCCGCCAGGAACGCGACCCAGGCGGTCTTCTGCGCCCAGGCTTCCAGCACGCCGAGGTTGGCGTCCGCCCGGCGCTTCATCTCCGCCAGACCGCCGATCGAGGCGGCCCACTTGAGCGCGTCGACGGCGTCTTCGACGGCCAGCATCGAGGGCGTGTTGATGGTCGCGCCTTCGAAGATGTCGAGGGTGACCTTGTTCGCCCCGTCCTTCTTGGAGGTCATGCGGAAGAGCTTCGGCATGGGCCAGGCGGGCGTGTAGCTTTCCAGGCGGGCGACGGCGCGGGGCGACAGGATCAGGACCCCGTGCGCGGCCTCGCCGCCCAGCGCCTTCTGCCAGGAGAAGGTCACCACATCGAGCTTGTCCCAGGCCAGGTCCTGGGCGAAGGCGGCGCTGGTGGCGTCGCAGATGGTGATCCCTTCGCGGTCGGTGGCGATGAAGTCGCCGTTCGGCACGCGCACGCCGGAGGTGGTGCCGTTCCAGGTGAACACCAGGTCGGCGTCCTTGCGGACCTTGGTCAGGTCCGGCAGCTCGCCATAGGGGGCGTCCAGCACCTCGGCGTCGATCTTCAGCTGCTTGGTGACGTCGGTCACCCAATCCTTGCCGAAGCTCTCGAAGGCCAGCAGCTGCACGGGCCGCGCGCCCAGCATCGACCACATGGCCATCTCGACGGCGCCGGTGTCAGACCCCGGCACGATGCCGATCAGGAAGTCGTCGGGGACCTCCAGCACCTCGCGGGTGCGGTCGATCGCTTCCTTCAGGCGCGCCTTGCCGAGCTTGGAACGATGCGAGCGTCCCAGGACGGCGTTGCGAAGATTTTCGGGGGTCCATCCGGGTCGCTTGGCGCAGGGGCCGGATGAAAATTCAGGGCGCGCCGGCCGCATGGCCGGCTTCGCGGGGGTCGTCATAGCAATGTCTCCCATCCTTACAGATGGACTGCGCCCCGTTGGGAGGGCGTGGCCCGCGGGCCAAAAACCCGGCTTCGGGCCTGGGAGCAAGTGAAAGTTTCTGGAAGCGCCCTTAAGCGACGCTATGGCGCAGAGGCAGCGGCGACGCGCAGCCGGGTCCGCCACGCCAACACCGTGCCCACCACCAGACAGACCAGGATCGCCCCGAAGTTGAAGTCCGTCAGGACCATATGCAGCAGGTCGGCGTCCGGGCGGCCAGTGACGAAGTAGAACGAGTGGAGGGTGAACTGGGCGGCGTAGAACAGCATCGCCCCGCCCAGCCAGAGGCTGGCGTACCGCAACGTCACGGCCAGAAGACCGAGCGCCGTGAGCGCGTCACACGAGAGGCCGAGGATCACCCACCATCCCTGCGGCATGGCCGTCTGGGCGAGGCGCTCGAAGATAACCATGACGAGCACGACAGCCGCGCCCGCGCGCTCCGCCGGCCCGCCCTTCCAAATGGCGAACAGGCAGGTCGTCACCAGGAGGAGCGACAGGAGTATGTAGGTTAAGAATGGCGACATGATTCCGCGTCCCTAACGTACATTAGGGACGCGGAACCAGTTAAACTATCGCAACCAAGGCCTCGATCGTCCGACCGAGGCGCTTTTCGGTCAGCCGGCCTTGCGGGCGGTGACTTGCTCAACAGTCTGCAGGGACTGCGGCTTCTGGAAGTCCATCTTCGTACGGACGCCCAGACGAAGCTGAGCTTCGTTAAGTTCGTTGTGCACGGCGACCATAGCCGTGCGGGCTTCGCTGAGCGCCTTCATGGCGTCCAGCAGCTTCACTTGCACGTCGTCGGCGAACACCAGCGAGGTGTTCACTTCCTTGCGCGCCGTGAGCACTTCGCTCATCAATTCAGCAGCTTCCGACAGAGCGCCGTCGACGGCGGCTTCGGTGACGAACAGCTTCTTGGCCACTCGCTGAGCCACAAACGCTTTTTCCATTAGGATTCCCCAACTAGGTGAACAACCACAATTCACGGTAAATAGATTATTAAGGTTCGCGCAATCGATTCATGGGTTGTTAACCATAAATTCCTCCCCGGGGAGTTGTATCTGTGGCTTTGGAGTAACAGTGTTCGCGGTTCGGAGGGCCAATCGGCCTTCGACAACCGCTCGCCAGGGAAGCGAAACGTTAGGATTGTTGGCCTAAAGCGAAGGTCCCCGTGCGGCCCTACGCGAGCGCCATGACCCCGACGACCGGCCCTTCCGGCACAGCGCCGACCGCCACCTTTCACGCCCGCGTCGCCGGCGTGGGCCTCGTCACGACGCTCGTCGTGCTGGTTGCGGCCTGCCTGACGTTCATGCTGCAGCAGTGGGCCGTGGCGCGCACCCAGTCGCACCAGATGTACGCCGGCCTGGCGGCGATCACCGCCACCACCGAGGCTCCGGCCATCGCCAGCCGCGACCGGCCCTCCATCCAGGCGGCGCTGCAGGCGCTGGCGGGTGGCAAGAACATCGAGTCCGCGCGCCTGACCGACCCGCTCGGCAAGCCCTTGGCCACCTTCCAGCGGCCGCCCAATCCGGCGATCCCGATAAGCGGACCCGCCGCGCCCGGGCCCCTGGAGGTCATCGAGACCGACGTCGTGTCCAACGGCCACAAGGTCGGCCGCCTGTCGCTCAGCGTCCACCGGCCCACGCTGGGCGCCCTGCTCCCGCAATTCATCGCACTCACCGCGGCCCTGCTGTTCGGCGGCGTCGGCGTGGCGCTGTTCCTGGCGCGCGGCATGGCGCATCGGGTGATCGCCCCGGTGCAGCGGCTGTCGGACGCCATGCATGAGGTCGCCGCCGGCGGCAATTTCGAACCCATCGAGGTGAGGGCGCCGGACGAGCTGTTCCGTGGCCTGACGACCAGCTTCAACCACCTGCTGGGCAAACTCGGCGAGCGCGAGGAAGACCTCAAGGCCGCGATGCGCGACCTGGAGAGCGCCCGCGACGCGGCCAACGCCGCCAATGTGCTGAAGACCCAGTTCCTGGCCAATATGAGCCACGAGATCCGCACGCCGCTGAACGGGGTGCTGGCGATGGCCGAGGTGATGTCCCTGGGCGACCTAGCCGACGTCCAGCGCGAACGCCTGGGCATCATCCGCCAGTCCGGCAGCCTGCTGCTGGCTGTGCTGAACGACGTGCTCGACCTTTCGAAGATCGAAGCCGGCAAGCTCAGCCTGGTGAAGGAAGACTTCGATATCGCCGACACCCTGAGGCCGACGGCGGAGACCTTCCAGGTCCTGGCGCAGGGCAAGGGGCTGGAATTCGGCTTCACCATCAGCGACGAGGCCCAGGGCTGGTGGCGCGGCGACGCCGATCGCATGCGCCAGATCGTCGGCAACCTGCTCTCCAACGCCGTCAAGTTCACGCCGCAGGGTTCGGTAGAGGCCGCCGTCGGCGTCAGCCCGGGAGGCGACAGCCTGCGCCTAGTGGTCCGCGACACCGGCGTTGGCATCGCCGCCGAGAAGCTGCCGGCGCTGTTCGAGAAATTCACCCAGGCCGACAACTCCGCCACCCGCCGCTTTGGCGGCACGGGCCTGGGCCTGGCGATCTGCCGCGAGCTGACCCAGATGATGGGCGGCTCGATCGACGTGGAAAGCCGCGAGGGCCATGGCTCGACCTTCACCGTCGAATTGCCGCTGACCCGCGGCGAGGCCGCCGGCGCGATCCCGGTCGACGCCGCGCACAGCGACGGCGACCGCAACATCCGGCTGCTGGCCGCCGAGGACAATCCCACCAACCAGCAGGTGCTGGCCGCGGTGATGGAGTCCCTGGGCATCGACATCGACATCGTGGCCGATGGAAAGCAGGCGATCGACGCCTGGAGGGTCGGCGGCTACGACCTGGTGCTGATGGACATCCAGATGCCGGTGATGGACGGCATCGAGGCCGCCCGCCAGATCCGCGCCGTCGAGCTCGCCGAACAGCGCAAGCGCACCCCGATCGTGGCGCTCACCGCCAACGCCCTGACCCATCAGGTCGAGGAATACATCGCCGCCGGCATGGACGGCCACGTGGCCAAGCCGATCGAGATCGCCAAGCTCTATGAAGCGATCAGCGCCGCGCTGACCGCCGCGGCCACCGGCGCCTCCGGCCGCACCCCGGCCGCGGCCGAGAGCCAGGCCGCCGGAGTCGGCTCCTAACCTGAACGCCGGATAACGCGGGCCTCAGGTCCGCGTCAGACGCCGCATGATCTTATCGGCCCCATGGCGACTGGAGCGCCATACCCGGCCCAAGGCTCCGGCGGGCGCACGCGATGCGACCGCCGAACCGGGTCCGGAGTGCGGGAGCGCCCCGGGGTCGGATAGAGGCCTCGGGGCGTTTTCTCGGGTGCGGTCAGCTCGCCACCCGCAGCGTCCCATCCAGCACCGTCACCGCCTGGCCGCGGAGCAGGACGCGGTCGCCGGCCAGTTCGCAGTCGAGGTCGCCGCCGCGGCCGGGGTAGGCCTGCAGGAACCTGACCCACGCGCGACCGAGTTTGTCGGCGAAGAGGGGCGTGAGGATGGTGTGCAGGGAGCCGGTGGCCGGGTCCTCCGGGATGCCGGAGCCGGGGGCGAAGAAGCGGTCGACTACGTCGTAGGGCCGGCCCGGATCGGCCAGGGCGGCGATCCCGACATTGCCGCGGCCGCCGGTGGCGCCGCTGGAGACCGCCTCCAGGGCCGCTAGATCCGGCGCGCAGGCGTGGACGGCGGCCTCGTCCTTCAAGACGGCGACCAGATAGGTCGAGGCCCAGACCTCGACGGGCTCGACGCCCAGGGCGTCGGCGAGGCCGGTGGGTATCGCGACCTTGGTCGGCGGCTGGGCGGGGAAATCCATCTCATAGCCCTCGCCCGCGCGGCGCACGGTGAGCGGGCCCGATTGGGTGTCGAAGGTGAGCTTGTCGGCGGCTGCGCCCAGCTCGGAGAACAGCACATGGCCCGAGGCCAGGGTCGCGTGGCCGCAGAGCGGCACCTCCAGCGCCGGCGTGAACCAGCGCAGGCCGAAGCGGGCGGGGTCGTTGGTGCGGAGCAGGAAGGCGGTCTCGGCCTGGTTGTTCTCCGCGGCCAGGGCCTGCATCCAGGCCGCGTCGGGCCAGGCGGCCATGGGCTCGAGCACGCAGGCCTGGTTGCCGCGGAAGGCGGCGGCGGCGAAGGCGTCGATGGTCCACTGGCGCATGGGAGACTCCCTTGAAAGGCGGAGTTTGCAGATAGCGGCCGCGTTGGGATTGGCAAGGGGTAATTAGCCAGTTGACTAAGCCTCTACGCTAAGCTCCGGCCATCGCGCGGTCACGGAGGCCGCGGTGCGGGCGAAGCCATGGGTCCGGCGCGTGGGATTCGGCCGTAGCCGCAGCGCGAACAGATCGTCCAGGCCGAACGGGGCCAGGACGGTCAGGCGTCCGTCGCCTTCCAGCCGGACGGCCACCGCAAACAGCGGACTGACGAAGCGGCTGAGCGCCTCGGCCGAATTGGTCAACGGCGTGTAGGCCTCGCCGAACTTGGCCTCGAACCACAGGTGCACGCGGGCCTGGTTGCGCACTTCGACGAGCTCGCTCAGCGGCGGCGCGAAGGCCGCCGCCGCGCGGCGGATCACCGCGTCCTCGGCCTCGTAGGAGATGTCGGCGGCGTCATAGTAGCCGAGGTCGTAGTCCTTGATCCCGTAGTCCAGGTCGCGGCCGGTCAGGTGGTTCAGCACCCGCTGGTAGACCGCGCCGGAGAAGATCAGCCAGTCCGGCAGGTCGAGGTCGCGCGCCGACTCGAGCACCTGCATCAGGCGCGGCCCGCTGCGGACGATGGCCTCCAGGCGCCGTTCGAGGCTTTCGCTCACGCCTTACCCCGGAGCGGCCAGCCGTGGTCGAGCGGGCCGTGGCCGGCGCCCAGGCCTGGCGCGCGGGCGATGGCCTCCTGCACATAGGCCCAGGCGCGGGCGACCGCCTCGGTGAGGGACAGGCCCTGGGCCAGGCCGGTAGCGCAGGCCGAGGCCAGGGTGCAGCCGGTGCCGTGGGTGTGGCGGGTGTCCTGGCGCTCGGCCTCGAAGACCGTTTCGCCGTCAGGGGTCAGCAGGAGGTCGATCACCCGCTTGCCCGGCACGTGGCCGCCCTTCATCAGCACCGCCCTGGCGCCGGCCATCAGCAGCGCCTCGCCGGCGCGGCGCAGGTCGTCGGCCGTGGCGACCGTCTCGCCGGTCAGGACCTGCGCCTCCGGCGCGTTGGGCGTGAGCAGGGCGGCGCGGGGGATCAGCAGCGCCCGCACCGCGCCCGTCGCGGCCGGGGACAGCAGCGCCGCGCCGCCCTTGGCGATCATCACCGGATCGATGACGGCGGGAACGCCACGCGCGGAGTCCAGCAGCCGGGCCACCGCCTCAACCACCGCCAGGTCGCCCAGCATGCCGGTCTTGATGGCGTCGGCGCCGATATCGTCCAGCACCGCGCGGCCCTGCGCCTCGACGACCTCCGCCGGGATCGGATGGACCGCGCTGACGCCGAGCGTGTTCTGCACTGTGACGGCGGTGATCGCCGTCGCCGCATAGCCGCCCAGCGCGGTGACCGTCTTGATGTCCGCCTGGATTCCGGCCCCGCCGCCGGAGTCCGAACCGGCGATGATCAGGACTCGGCCCAGGGAGGTCATGGCTCCGGATAGCGCGACGCCGGCGAATTTGCACCGCCCAAAGATATCTCTTGACAGTTATATATCTAATTTGGAATATATCTTCATGACGCCGTTTGAAGCCATCGCCGAACCCAGCCGACGCCGCATCCTCGACCTGCTGCGGACCGGCGAGCGGCCGGCCGGCGACCTGGTGGAGGCCACCGGCCTCAGCCAGCCCGGGGTCTCCAAGCACCTGAAACTGCTGCGCGAGGCGGGCCTGGTGAGCGTGCGGCCGGACGGCCAACGCCGCCTCTACCGCCTCGAACCCGACGAACTGGCCGAGCTCGATGCCTGGCTGAAACCCTTCCGCACCTTCTGGGCCGACCGCCTCGACGCCCTGGAAGACCATCTGGAGAAAGAACAATGAGCGAGACCCAGACCCTGCTGAGCGACGCCCCCTTGGGCGAGGTCACCGCCAGCGACGACACCCTGCAGGTGATCTTCCGCCGCTACTACCGAAAGCCCATCGAAAAGGTCTGGGCCGCCCTCACCACCCCCGAGCGCCTCGCCGACTGGTTCGCCACCGCAAAGGTCGACCTGCGGGTCGGCGGGACGATCCATCTCAACTGGAACGATGTGCACGGGGCCGAGATGAAGATCGTGGTCTGCGATCCGCCCTATGCCCTGGCCTGGACCTGGGAGATCGGCGGGCGCGACACCCTGGTGCGCTTCGATCTGGAACCGGACGGCGACGGCTGCGCGCTGACCCTCACCCACTCCGGCCTCAGCCCCCGCGCCGGTCCCGGCGCTGGGGTGCGCGCCGGCTGGCACGCCCATCTGGAGGCCCTGCCCGACGCCATCGAGGGCCGCGCCACGTCCTGGGAGACCAAGACCGCCCGCGAGGACGCCCTGGCCGGCGCCTATCCCAAACTGCCGGCCTGAGCGATGGCGCGCCAGACGCGCAGGGCCTGCACGGTCTCTCGCACGTCGTGGACCCGCACCGCCACGACGCCGGCCGCCGCCCCGGCCAGGGCGGCGGCGATGGAGCCGCCCAGTCGGTGATCGGCGTCAGCGCCCTCGTCGAGGGCGCCGATGAAGCTCTTGCGGCTGACGCCCAGCAGGACCGGAAAGCCCAGGGCCACGATCCGGTCGAGGCCCGCGATCAGCGGCAGGTTGTGCCGGATGCGGTGCTTGCCAAAGCCCACGCCGGGGTCGAGCCAGATGCGGTCCTGCGCCACCCCGGCGGCCATGGCCTCGGCCGCGCGCTTGGCGAGGAAGGCCGCGACCTCCTCCACCACGTCGTCGTAGTGCGGCTCGGCCTGCATGGTCCCCGGCTCGCCCTGCATGTGCATCAGCACGACCTCGCAGCCGAGCTCCGCCGCGACGGCCAGACTGTCGGGCGAATGACGCAGGGCGGTGACGTCGTTCCACATCGTGGCGCCGGCCTCGGCCGCCGCGCGGGCCACCGCCGGCTTCATGGTGTCGACGGAGATTGGGACGGCGCTCTCGGCGCGGATGGCGCGGATCAGCGGGACGATCCGGTCGATTTCCTGCGCCTCCGCGACCGGCGCGGCGCCCGGTCGGGTGGACTCACCGCCGATATCGAGGATGTCGGCGCCCTCGGCGATCAGCCGCCGGGCCTGCGCCAGGGCCGCCTCAGGCGCAGCGAACCGGCCGCCGTCGGAGAAGCTGTCTGGCGTGACGTTGATCACGCCCATGACTTTCACAGGCCGGAGGGTGGAGATCGAGGTCATTGGGCCGGTGATAACACGCGTCAGGTTGGAGCCAGAGCCCTCTCCCCCTTGCGGGGAGAGGGTTGGGTATGGGGGTATCGGCTTAGCTTTTCGGGGCCAGGGCGGCAGACTCACAGCTTGCATCCCCACCCCTGACCCCTCCCCGCAAGGGGGAGGGGAACCTCCGGGACGTTGCCCAGGAAAAAGGGCGGCCCCGTCGCCGGTGGCCGCCCTTCGTCGTCAGTTCAGTTGCGCTCGGCTCACGCCGGCTCGGGCTTGGGCGAGATCGGCACCGCCACGGCGGGACCCATCGGCCGCTTGGCGTCGGCGTCTTCGCGGTTCGGGGCCACGCCCTTCAGCGCGCCGATGATCTCGTCGCCGCTGAGCGTCTCGTACTCGAGCAGGGCCTTGGCCAGGATGTGCAGGTCCTCGAGCTTTTCGGTGAGGATCCGCTTGGCCTCGTCATAGCCGTTCTGCACCAGGCGCTTCACTTCGGCGTCGATGATGTTGGCGGTCTCTTCGGAGACGTTCTGGGTGCGGGACACCGAGTGGCCGAGGAAGACCTCTTCCTGGTTGTCGCCATAGGACACTAGGCCCAGCTTGTCGGAGTAGCCCCAGCGCGTGACCATGTTGCGGGCCAGGCCCGTGGCCGCCTGGATGTCGCTGGAGGCGCCGGAGGTCACCTTGTCCTTGCCGAAGATCAGCTCTTCGGCGACGCGGCCACCCATCATGATCGCCAGGCGCGAGGTCATCTGCTCGTAGTTCATGGAGTAGCGGTCGCCTTCCGGCAGCTGCATCACCATGCCCAGAGCCCGGCCGCGCGGGATGATCGTCGCCTTGTGCACCGGGTCCGCCGAGGGGACCGTCAGCGCCACCAGGGCGTGGCCGCCTTCGTGGTAGGCGGTGTTCTTCTTCTCGTCCTCGGTCATGACCATCGAGCGGCGCTCGGCGCCCATCATGACCTTGTCCTTGGCCTCTTCGAAGTCGCGCATGGTCACCATGCGGCGGTTCTTCCGCGCGGCCATCAGCGCGGCTTCGTTGACCAGGTTGGACAGGTCCGCGCCGGAGAAACCGGGGGTCCCGCGGGCGATGACCTTGGTCTCGACGTCGGCGGCCAGGGGCACGTTCTTCATGTGCACGCGCAGGATGCGCTCGCGGCCGTTCACGTCGGGGTTCGGCACCACGACCTGGCGGTCGAAGCGGCCGGGACGCAGCAGCGCCGGATCCAGCACGTCGGGGCGGTTGGTGGCGGCGATCAGGATGATGCCTTCGTTCGCCTCGAAGCCGTCCATCTCGACCAGCAGCTGGTTCAGCGTCTGCTCGCGCTCGTCGTTGCCGCCGCCCAGGCCCGCGCCACGGTGGCGGCCGACGGCGTCGATTTCGTCGATGAAGATGATGCAGGGGGCGTTCTTCTTGGCCTGCTCGAACATGTCGCGCACGCGGCTCGCGCCGACGCCCACGAACATTTCCACGAAGTCCGAACCGGAGATCGTGAAGAACGGCACGCCAGCCTCGCCGGCGATAGCGCGGGCCAGCAGGGTCTTGCCGGTGCCCGGAGGGCCGATCAGCAGGGCGCCCTTCGGGATCTTGCCGCCCAGGCGCTGGAACTTCTGCGGGTCCTTCAGGAAGTCGACGATCTCGACGACCTCTTCCTTGGCCTCTTCCACGCCGGCCACGTCGTCGAAGGTGACGCGGTTCTTGTTCTCGGTCAGCAGGCGGGCCTTGGACTTGCCGAAGCCCATCGCGCCGCGCGCGCCGCCCTGCATCTGGCGCATGAAGAAGATCCACACGCCCACCAGCAGCAGGATCGGAAGGCTGCTCAGCACGAAGTTCAGCAGCGGCGAGCCGCCGGCCGACTTCACCGAGATGTTCGCGCCCTGGCTTTCGAGGCGGCGCACCAGGTCATCCTGGTTGTTCGGCGTCATCGCGCTAAAGGATTTGTTGGTCCCGTCGGTGACGGTCACCTTCGCGCCCTGGATGTCCGCGGCCTTCACCTGGCCCGCGTTCACCTTCTGCAGCAGCTGCGAATAGGTGATCTCGCCGGCGTTGGCGCCCTTTTGGCCACCGCCGGTGACCATCGAGTAGAGGCCGATCAGGACGACGACGATAACGCCCCAGATGGCTAGATTGCGCAGGTTCATAGGTATGGACCGCCTCAAAAAGGGCTTGGCGCCGAAACTCCCAAGATAGGAGCCTTGACCCGGTTTCACCAGTTGGCCGGACGAAGCGCGACCTAAGACCGCGCCTCAACCGTGACTACGATCCCAAATACGAAGGGCCGCGCCTGATGGACGCGGCCCCTAGATAGGCATGAATTTACTGAATTAAGCGCTACCGAAAGCCCTTAAGAAAGCCTACCGCGGCGCCGGCTTCTTCGGCGCGGCGATCAGGCCTTCGCGCTGAGCGCGCTTGCGGGCCAGCTTGCGCGCCCGGCGCACGGCTTCCGCCTTCTGGCGAGCGCGCTTTTCCGAGGGCTTTTCGTAATGGACGTGCCGCTTCATTTCGCGGAACGAGCCTTCGCGCTGCATCTTCTTCTTCAGCGCCTTCAAGGCTTGGTCGACGTTGTTGTCGCGGACGAAAATCTGAACCAGGGTTCTCTCTCCTGTTGATCGCTATCCGCCCGGCCCCCTGGCTCCCTAGCTTGGGGGCGGCGGCGAGCGAACAAAAAGGCCTATTTTAGAACGATTTGGGGTCCCCAAGGCTTGTGGCCTTCGGGATTGAGCGCGGCGAGATATCAGAAGAGGCCCGAGATGTCCACGCCGCAGCTGAGTGCGTGCGTTGCTTTTCCGCCGTCATTTCGCGAAGGCGAGTAGAGTAAAGTGATTTCGACTTCGCCTTTTCCGATCACGATCCGGTCCGTGATCGTCTCCACGATCTGCCGGCGTTCGGGGAACGGCATGGCTCCCCAGCGGCTGGCTAAGTCTCGTGCATCCGAGAGCGCTGCCTCACGCGACACGATGCCGATCCGGAGCACGGCAAGGTCCGCCTGGAGACGGGGCAGTTCGTCTTCGAGCTGGCTGCGGCGGGCCGCAAGCGGTCGGTGCAGGCGTCCGAAGTCTTCCTTCGTGAGGCTGGCCGCAAGATAGAGCTGATAGAGCTTATCGCTCTCCGCGGCGATCTTGCGCAGCTCGCTCTCTGCGCTCGCGACGAGCCCCTCCTTGCTCTTCACCGCCTCGCTCGCCGCTTCGGTGTGCGCGGCGACTTCGTCCGGCGAGATGAGGAACTGCGTGAGCTGCGCGCGGAAGACCTCTTCGAGGTCGTCGATCGGCATCTTATTGCGGCAGCCCGCGCAGATGTATTTCGGCGAGTGGGTCCAGACATACATCTTCGTCCCGCAGGCGCAGTACGCGAAGCCGGCGAAGAGATGCACCGCGCCGCGCCCCGGCGCGGTGTTGCGCTGGCGGCTCGCGCAGCGCTCCCACAGCTCTTCGGAAATGATGGCCGGCACCGGGTGGTACAGCCACTCCTCCTCTGGCTTGCGGACCCAGGCCTTCCGGTTGTCGTCGGTGCGCGTGTAGTTCACCCGGTGAAGGCCTTTGGCGGTCGGGTCTTCGAGCAGCCGCGCGATGGTGCTGTCCGTGAATGCCGCGCCTTTGCGGGTGCGGTAGCCACGCTCCGTGAGGATGCGGGCCACACGCTTGATCTTGCCGTGCTCGGCAAACAGCTCGTGCATGAGGACCCGCACGGGAGCTTCCTCCGGATCCGGCTCTAGCTTCTTGTCGACCCAGCGGTATCCGTAAGGGGCTGCGCCGCCGGTGGATTTACCGAGCTTCGCGCGAATCGCCACCGAAGCGGACACTCGGTCCGCGATCTCCTCGCGTTCCCACTGCGCCATCGCGGCGATCATCGTGAAGAACAGGCGGCCCGCGGGCGTCGAGGTGTCGATGGCTTCCTGAAGCGACACAAGGTCCGCGCTACAGGTGCGGAAGATTTCCGCGAATTCGAGAAGCTCCTTGGTGTTGCGCGCCAGCCGCGCGAGCTTCGAGAAGACGAGCGCGGAAATGGTCCCGCGGCGAATGTCCACGAGCATGCGCGCGGCCTCTGGATGGCCCATGACGGTTTTTCCGGACGTCCCTTCGAGGTGGTAGACCTCCGCGACGTGCCAGCCTTTGGCTTCGCAGTATGCGCGTGCGCGCTTCTCGTGGTGTTCCGGGCTCTCGCCCTTCGCCTGGTCTTCCGTTGAAACCCTGATCCAAATCCCGACCGACCTAACCGCTTCACCGGACATGGGCGCGCTCCGCTTTTGGAACAAAAAGGATACACCAACGTGACTAACTGGTGAATCCACACTGGCGCTTTGGCGACGGAAATCCCATCTGAGATTGAGCTTAGGAAGGAACCGCCATGGCGAAGAACACGAACGACAACTACCGTAAGGGCTCGGTGTCGGGCCGCAGCCAGGTGCAGAACCCGAAGACCGGGCTCTACACGAAGCGTAACGATGGCGACGGCAAGTTCATGGCCGTGAAGACGAGCGGCGGAATCTTCAAGGGCGTGGCGAAGGAAAAGGACGGCCGCCGGTCTTAGCTCAGGCGGTAGCGGGCGGTGCCGTCCACTCGACAAGGCGCGTCGCCAGCACCTTCATGAAGGCGCGAGTGTGGGTGATGCCGGTCAATGCCTGATCCCCACTATAGGACGCCTTGGCGTGAGCTACGTAGTTGCGCCAGCCGTCCTTGAAGTAGACGAATTCCTTCGCCGCTTCGGCGAGGAATTGTAGGCGATCATTCTTCTCGACGCCCGTGGCAGGGCCTTTCCGGCCTCTCGAATCCGGGACTCGATTTGCTCAATGAGCGCATTCCAGTGATCCACGCCGAAAGGCACATTGAGGTCGGACGCCATGACCTCAAGCGCGGGCTCAAGCGCGCGCATGCAGTGGTGAACACAAGCCGTGTATCGACCAAGCGCGTAGCAGCTTCCCGCTTCCCTGATGTCCTCTCGCGGGGTGACGAAGGCTTCATAGACCTCCGGCCCAAATAGCGCTTCTTGATCAAAATACTCTGCAGTGTCGGGCTGAACGACGAGGAACAGCTTTTTGTCCATTTCGCTCTCGATCAGGCGCATGAGCTGGTGGAAGGTATGCTGAAGCTCGGCGCACGTCACCGCCGTCTGGAATTGCTCGTTTAGGCGCACAATCATCGCCAGTGACTCGGCAAGACCGGCCTGAGTACAGATATAACTGGCCTGAAAGAGGATACCGTCCGCTCGCGCCTTGGCATCGGCGGGTAGTTCGCGATTTGCCCGATCTGTCGATGCTACTTGTGAAAGCTGCATCATGCTTGCGATGACCGGCATGAGGTTTCCAGCGGCGAATTTCTCCATCAGACTCCACAGCCTCGCGATTGTGTTGGTACGCGCTTATGCACGGGCGCGCGCCGCGTGGTGCTCAGAGCTCTCTCCCCTCGCCTGGCCTCCGGTTGAACCCTTGATCCAAATCCCGACAGACCTAACCGCTTCACCGGACGTAGCTGCACTCCACTTCAGAACCATAGAATAGCGCAAGACGTGGCTTCCGTGAATATTTAAGTGGACTGTGGTAGAGTAGCCGACGCCCCGCAGGCTAACCTGCGGGGCGTAGACTTCACAAGGTCTCGGAGCTAGGCCGCGTCCCTCAAATCATCGAGGAGCGCGGTCGCTCCGTTTCGGTAGTGCGTGAACACGAGCGCGGCGGCCGAGAACATCGGGAGCGCCTTCCGCTCGCTGTCGCCCGGCGTCCGAGGCTTCGGCAACCGGTACGCAAGGGCCGGCACGCTTCGGTGGATGGCGTCCGCGATCTCTTCACGCGTCCGCGCGCCAACATCGGCGAACGCGGCCTGGACCTCTGAATGGGTGAGGATCGCCAGGTCGTGCGCGCGGCCCCTAACCAGCGAAACCAGCCGGTGGCCGAGGTCCTGCTTTCGCACCTGCTGCCGCGACCGTTTAGGATCGAACGCTTCCAAGATCACCGTCTCGGGCTGATAGCGCCCGAGGAGGCGGTCGATCTTTTGGATGCAGCGGTCGTCCTTGCACCGGGTCGGGGTAAAGACGCCAGCGGCGACATGCGACAGCGGATTTTCGAAGACCGCCCAGCCGAAGCCGCGCGCCGAAAGGTGGATGGCCAGCACCAGTGAACGACCAAGTGGCGTTCCCGTCATAGGTCGATGTCGCTAGTGCCTGCTCGGGCCGCCATTTCGTCAAACAGCGCGCGCTTGGCAATGGAACGGCGATCGTCGCGCCCCTCCATCTCATCGTAGAGCGATTTGGCGCGCCGCATCACCGCCTCCTCGATGCAGCCGAACACGTCCGGGAACATCTCGCGCGGCGCGAGCCCGAAGATCACTTGCAGCCCGAGGGCGACCGCAAGCGACGGGAGGCGATCCCCGCTTTCGATCTTCGTTATGCCGCTCGACGCATGGCCCGTGAGGTGGCCCAGCTCGTCGACGGTAAGCGCATGTCGCTCGCGATGAGTCCGCACATAGTTGAACGAACAGTCTTTCATATGAACGTGTAATTAGTTGATAACACTCCAATTTTCGACGCCGCGCGCAAAACGCGCACGGCGTCCGCTTCTGACTATGCGTCCTGCCGCCCCGGTTCTTGTTCATAACTCTGGGGATTGCGACGAGCACCAACGCCGAAGCGCTCAGCCAGCGCGACGACCTTCGCGCGCTCGGTCGCGGACACAACGTACACACCGCGGCTCTTCTGCGTCGGAAGGCGCAGCTTTCGCCTGATGAACCCCCCGACCCACTTGTTCGTCATGGCGCGAGCGGGCTCGTCGCCGCCGGCCGCATTGAAGCGCGTCGCGATGTCGTTGATGGATGCGTGTGGGCCGGTGGTGCGCTCGAACGTCTCGACGATGGCGCGAAGCATTGCGGCTTCGAGGGTGTCGGCGCGCTCTTGGAGGACGCGCGCCTCCTCGCCCGCAAGCTCGCGGGTGATGCGTCCGCGCAGGGCCTCGTCGTCAACGAGCGACAGAAGCGCGAGCGAGGACTGACGATAGCGCGGCGCTACGCCGCGCGCCTGGCGCGAGGGATCGGGACCGACGGAGAAGCGCGAGCGGAATCGCCAAGCCAGGAGCGAGTTCCGCAGCTCGCGAGCCTCGGACGTGAAGACTTCGGGGAGGTGCGCCGGGACATCGGGGCGGAGGCTTCGGCCGCTGGTCTCGTACGTCAGGAAGCGGCTCTCAAGCGCCAGGTCCGAGTAGTGCTCGCGCATGGCGACGATCTTCGGCCCGAAGACGCGGAAGGCTTGGGGGTTCAGCTCCCGGTTCCGGTTGGTCATCGTCCGAAGCACCGGCATGCCGCGCGTGGTGCCGTTGTTCAGCACCTTGATCAGTTCGCTGCTCGCGTCCGAGAAGCGGAAGTCCGCCTCGTCCAGAATGAGCGTGCCCTGGAAGGCGTCTTGAATGTGGAAGATCGGCGAGACGGTAGAGGCGCCGCTCGCGAAGAACGGCTTGTAGCAAAGGGAGCCGATGGTCTGGAGGGCGCGGGTCTTGCCGCTTCCGTAGTCGCCACGCAGGCGGAGATACGGCAGGTCGGTGAAGGTGTGGCGCGACAAACCGGATGAGACTCGCGCGTCAATCAGGATGAGACATGACAGTCGCGGCGGAGTGATGATTGACGCGCCGCGACACGAGCGCAAGGGGCCTTGTGTGACGCGGCGCGGCGATCAGGTTGAGGCGTT